>DDII01000030.1 GCA_002338445.1 Cellvibrionales bacterium UBA1854
GACCCAAGCTATTACACCTTGTTTAGACACAGAGACGCAAATAACACTTTTACTAATGATTTGCTCGTCGAAAAAGTCGATGTCGAGATGATGCTTGACGGTTCGTTTTGGTCTGGCTTTTCTTTTGGATTTCGTGCCAGCCAGCGTTCTACTGAGAAGGAACGATTTGCACGAAATAGTGCTAATTTCCCCTTCAACAGCGATGTGGCATTGCGCCAGGATGGTGCGAGTCTTTCACAACTTTTCCCGGGAATCATGGCACAGGCCCCCGGCAACTTTTTTGGGAATGATGGAGCTAAATCTTACTTAGATAAGTTTTTAGCACCAGATACCAACGTACTTATAGAGAATCGCGATGCCATCGCTGATTTATTGCAGCTCGATAACCGAGAGGCAGCTTATGAGGAGTCCGGTTATTTTAAAACGGAAGAGGATACTTATGCGGTTTATGTTAGAGGCGATTTTGATACCGAGATTGCTGGTATGCCTGCGACAGGCAATGTTGGTGTTCGATATGTTCGGACCGAAGCTACTTCAATTTCAAAGGAACTTGGGGAAACTTTTGGTAGCGATAAGTCCTATGACAATGTTTTGCCGAGTGCGAGCTTGGTATTGACGCCTTCTTGGACGGATGATATCCAGCTTAGGTTTGGTTATGGATCTATCCTCCGGCGACCCGACTTCAATGATATGGCCAATTTCTTACAGTATCCAACCAATTGGCAGAATCAAATTAACGCGGGTACAGTTGAATTAGATCCTATTACCGCGGATCAGTTCGATGTTGCTTTCGAGTATTATTTTGCGGAGGGCAGTGTTCTGAGTGTGGGTCTATTTTACAAGGAACTTGACAATGTAATTGGAGAGTCACGTTCAGACGATGATGGAAACGTTCAGCGAGCTTGTAATCCCACCATAGCGCGAGATCCAGCAACAGATGCTGTCTCATGCATAAGTCCCGATACCTTACTGGATGCGAGTGGTAACACAGTAGCCGCCAATGATCTCCGAGTGTTTAGAGAAATACCGGTGGTGAGAGAATATGAACAGCTTTCAAGTGGTATTGATGCCGCGGGAAATCCAGTGCTGGTGTTTGATAGTAACGGAAACCCAGTTTATCCCGGCACTTTGGCTGATCTTATCACACCGGTTAATGAGCCGGGAGGGGTAATCAAAGGAGTTGAAGTAGGTCTTACGCATTCTTTTAAAGAGGCACCTGCGCCTTTTGACGGTTTTGGCATAATTGCGAATTATGCTTATCAAGAAGGCGATAGTGATAATGTGTTTGAGGCAACAGGGGTAATGGTTGGGGACCCTGATTATAATAACTTTAATATGCGTGGTCTTTCTATGCCGTTCCCCGGTCTATCCGAAAACTCATACAACTTTACGTTGTTCTTTGAAAAACCAAAATACCCCGTAAGTGGTCGGATTCGTTATACATTTCGAGACTCTTTTATTGGTGATGGAAACGAGTTCTGCGAAGCTGCTTACAACTCTTATCCGTGTTTTACTGGCAATCGGGGTCTTTTAACGGCATCGATAACGTACAGGTTAAATCAGATGATGTCATTTAACTTTTCTGGATCTAATTTGACTGACGAAATCATCGCTATTCCGTCACATTCGCCTAACGGTCCTTTGACATTAGCGACTTACCCCGGCCGACGGTTCCAGATGGGAATCACTGTGAAGCTTTAACTCGAGAATGGGGTTTATCAGGGACAGAACTGATGATGGAGGGCTCTAATCAAGACGTTTATAGACCTAACGTTTGTTTTCTTTGTATGCTGTCAGGTGTCTCTTGGAAGTGCTTCGGAGTCTTATTATGTGAGCTCCTCTATAGGCGATGATCATAATACTGGAGTCTCGAAGCAAGCTCCTTGGGCAAGTCTGAAGCGTGTTTCTCGGGCCGATCTGTTACCCGGAGACATTGTACGGTTCAAGTCGGGCGACACGTTTGCTGGTATGCTTAGAATTAATCAATCAGGTTCTGGTAGAAAACCGATAGTTTTTACGTCATACGGAGATGGAAACAATCCAATAATCGACGGAGCGCTCGGTGTCGGAGGTGATCCGATTGCAGCAATTTTTATACGCGATCAGGATCACATTGAGATTAGTAATCTTACTATCAGGAATTTTCGGAAGAGGAGTAGGAAAGGAGTATCCGACTATGATTCATTCGGTATTTATGTAAAAAATACTGGAAAACGCATACTGAGAGGTTTCAATTTTCATCATTTAAAGGTTGAAGACATTTTTCCGGTTCTTGGCCGCAACAAGTTCAATCGGGAGGCCTTCAATAACACTGATGTGACGGGTATTCGTTTTGAAACAGAGCCACCTTTCTCGTTAAAGAAAGTTGCTAATACTAGGGATATTTTTGTCCACAGCAATCTGATTCGTCGCACCGCAAGGTTTGGTGTGGTTGTCCGTCATCGGGCATCTAAATTAGGTACCATAAGAAATAGTTTGGCTAACTATGATGTTAACTTTATTGTGCTAAATAATCGTTGTGAGGATCTTGGTGGTAGTTGTGTCTTGATGCATGGAGTATTTCGAGGGCTTCTACAGGGGAATACATTCGTTAGATCTGGAGCAATGGTGGAGCCTGAACTGTCGGTGAACCGCGGGAGTGGGGCATGGTTTTTCCGTAGCAAGAACATTGTTGCGCAACAAAACACTGCCGCTTTCTCGAGGGGTCGCATGGATTCGGCGGGTATACATGTTGACTTTGGAAATGAGAATGTGCTGGTTCAGTACAATTTCAGCTACGACAATGAGGGCTATGGAACTGAAATCCTTGGGAATAACAAAAATATTATTTGGCGATTTAATATCAGCGTGGGAGATGGAACTCGACAGACGGGCGTTTCTCGACCGGAGGGTGGGAAGAGTCAACACCCCGGAAGGACACTGCATGTGACTGATTATTCGAGACCACTTCGTCTGCAGTCCGATGGAGTATACATTTATAACAATACTTATGTAATAACCCCTAATTCAAGCCCGGACATAGAGCTTAACGGAAAAAATATTCACATATGGAATAATCTTTTCGTTGTTGAGAAGAACGCGCACCTCGGAAGAAATACTAATATTGTTTGGTCTAAGGATGATCCAGTAGATTTTCGAGGTAATGTCTTTTCGGGGTCAATTTCACAGAAGTTTCTGGGTCTTGATAGTGGTGCCAAACAGGCGAATATAAATTTCGACGGTGACCAAAAGAATGGAGAATCTTATGCAATCAGTGCAGAGCAGGTCAATCGACTTGCGTCTGATCAGCCGGTGATTCAACCCGCTTTCCCTGCTGCAGGGAAGGGTATTTTTGCCCACATCAGTGAAAAAGCGGAAATTGATTTTTTTGGAAATAAGATTATTCATCTGCCTGGTTTTGTCGGGGCGGGATATAAGAATTTATCGGAGCGATAAACACTTTTTATGACACAAGATATCCTTCGAATTTTTATTTTTCTCGTAACCATGATTCATTTGCAAACTGCTTTTCCATCACCCAATTTTATCGTCATATTGGTGGACGACCTCGGGTGGAGTAGCCTCTCGACTTCGATGAATAAAAAATCACCCGATGCACGAAGTGACTATTACAAAACTCCTAATATAGATGCTCTTATTGAAATGGGGATGAGGTTTTCTAATGGGTATGCGGCATCACCAGTATGCGCTCCTACTCGCTACAGTTTGCAGTTTGGGAAGACACCTGCCCGTATTGGTATCACAAGAGGTCTTGGTCCAAATAATGCCGAGCATGATCAAGTAGGCATCCCTCAATTGCTCAAGAGGGTTGACCCACGGTACAGAACTGCGCACCTTGGTAAGTGGCACATCGATGAGGACCCGAGTCGTTACGGATATGACTTACATGATGGTATTACAAAAAATAAGCCAGGCGGGTTTACACAAGGTAACCATAAACGTCAGTGGACAGGTTATGCCGAAGAAGATCCTAAAAGAATGGAATCATTGACGAATCGCGCGATTGAGTTTTTAAGAGATTCAGTGACTCAGGAGAGGCCCTTTTTCTTACAGCTCTCTCATTATGCGGTTCATTCAGACATTGTTTTCAGTGATAAGTCTTTCGATACCACCAGTACCTGGCTCAAAGGAAGTCTCCACTCAAACGCGAGTTATGCAGCTATGTTAAAAGATTTGGATGACTCGATAGGCGTTTTCTTGCAATCATTCAAGCACTTGGACTTATCCAGAAATACATATATTTTCTTTACCTCGGATAATGGCGGGATGCCGATACTGCCACAAAAAACGAATCTCGGCATGCCATATAAATCTGGCCTTAACAGTCCACTTTTGCGTGGTAAGTGGGATCTAACAGAGGGTGGTATAAGGGTTCCATTTGCTGTAATAGGTCCCGGTGTGGAGGAAAATAGTCAGGTCGATACCCCCGTAGTAACCTACGATATTCTTCCAACAATTTATGAGCTTGTGTCTGGTTCGACCGACGGGTTGCCTGAGGGATTGGACGGAGGAAGTCTCGTTGATCTTATTACGGGGAAGTCGGGAGGTGTTGAGCGACACTCGAGGTATCTTGTCTTTCACTACCCGCACTATAATCGTGTTGGGATTAACGAACCCCATAGCTCAATTCGGGATGGTAATATCAAGCTAATCCGTTTTCCCGTATCACAGCGAAATCTGCTATTCGACCTTGGAGCTGATCCCGGTGAGAGGAATAATTTGGCAATAAAGCAAAAAGATCTTGTCGATTTGCTGGATTCTGAACTGACAAATTATCTACTTTCAGTGGGTGCAGCGCGCCCCGAGGAGGCTTTCAATTGGCGCACTACAGGTCAGAGTGGCAGAGTCCGAACACACTTCTTTCAGCGATACGAGGGTAAGTGATGTTTTTTTGGTTGGAGGGCCCATGGATGCCTTTCGAAATTCTCTCTATTCGTCATTTTCTGTGTATAGTGGTATGTATTCTGTTAATTGTATTGATACCCAGAGCTCTTGCTTTTGCAAATGACAGCGTAATTCGGTACGTAATTTTTCTATACATTGCACTAATTTGTCATCTTCAGTTTTTAGAATTACATGTTTTTACAGAAATGTATGAACGTGAGTGGAAGACTATTTTACCATTCCAGTTATGCGATTTTTCGGCTATCGCGATGGTGATTTATTTCCTCACTAAGTATCGTTTTGCTTTCAGTTGCGCATATTTTTGGGGTATCCCTTTTGCAGGCATGGCTATGTTTACACCAAATTCTCTTTATGCGTTCCCATCCCCAGATTATTTAGTGCATCAGTATGGACATGCAATCGTCTTGTTAGGCGTTTCAATGGCAATGCAATTGTTTGGCGTCAGGCCTGTCCGAAAGGATGTGCTTAATGTTTCGATATTTACAATTGGTCTGCTGCCTCTTATTTATCTGATTAATCATGTTCTGGGTGAGCCAGCAAATTATTGGTTCTTGTTGTCAAAGCCGAGCGGCGATAACCTGATGGCATTCTTGCCATCAGCACCTTTACACATGGTTGCTTTAATTCCTCTGACCATTGCAGTTTTCGCAGCCTGTTTTGCTCCAATTTACCTAAGCAATAGGTCGATGGGATTTTTTCAAAAGACAGACAATCCTGATGGTTAGGACCCATATTTTTCAGTTGGCAAGATAACTGGATCTGAATTGAGAAGATCTAGTACCTTAGTCAATGTTTTGTAAAATTATTGTGTACTCTCTAAAATTAATTAATACTGTCATATTTTTTTACCAACCCCTTGTTTATTTGCGAGCTGCGGACTTTTAAGGAGTAAAAGATATGGACATTAGGTTGATTATAGGGATTTCCATATCGCTATTTTTACTGGGGTGTCAACCCAACCATAATACCTCAAAGGACAAAGAGACTTCTGCCATTTCTCACAAGAGAACGGGTAGTGTAGAGGTGTATACCACAGCGAAAAATACTTCCCTCAGACTGACTCAGACGGAATCGGCGGGTTTTGAACCGGCTGTCCAACCTTTAGAAACTGAGGTGGCTATTTTTGTTAATCCGAGCAAAAGGTTTCAGAGCGTATTGGGTTTCGGAGGCTCGATAACTGATGCAAGCTCTGAAGTTTTTTCTAAATTACCAATTGATAAGCAGGAACAGTTTCTTAAAGCATACTTTGATAAAGACGATGGCATCGCCTACAACCTCGCGCGAATCACAATTCACAGTTCGGACTTCGGCAGTGAAAGTTTTACTTATGTTGAGGAGGGTGATGAGAACTTGTCAACCTTCAGTATTGAAAAAGACAAACAGCTTCGGATCCCGCTTATAAAACGTATCACCGAGGCGGCGGGAGGAAGTTTAATACTGTATGCAAGTCCTTGGAGCGCACCAGCTTATATGAAGAGTAACAACAGTATGCTTCGGGGCGGGAAGTTGCTCCCCAAGTATTATGACACTTGGGCAACCTACTACACTAAATTTATAGATGCATATGAAGCGGAGGGGATGCCTATTTGGGGCATCAGTATACAGAACGAGCCTATGGCAGTTCAGCGCTGGGAGTCTATGATTTACACGGCTGAAGAGGAGAGAGATTTCTTAAAGTATCATCTTGGTCCGATTATGGAGCGCGCGGGCTATAGCGACAAAAATATTGTTGTATGGGATCATAATCGTGACTTAATGGTCCAACGGGCCAACGTAATATTCGACGACCCTGAGGCCTCTAAATATGCTTGGGGAATTGGGTACCATTGGTATGAGACGTGGTATACAGATTGTTACCCTCATTGTGATGGTTTTGAGAATATGCACGGGAATTTGGCTCTTGTGAATGCCTCTTATCCTGACAAACACATACTATTTACAGAGGGCACGGTGGAGAAATTTTCACAGGAGAAGTACCAATATTGGCCAAATGCAGAGCGCTATGGCTCCTCGATGATAAGAGATTTTAATCGTGGCAATGTGGGCTGGACTGATTGGAATCTATTACTTGATCAGCAAGGAGGTCCTAATCACGTTCAAAATTTCTGTTTTGCCCCGGTTCATGGAGATACTCAAACTGGAGAACTGATCTTTACACCAACTTATTACTACATCGGCCATTTCTCAAAGTTTGTTAGAGCAGACGCCGAGCGTATCAGCACCAGCACTAATAAAAACTTATTGTTGGCAACCTCGTTCATAAATCCAGATGGCCAAGCCGCTACGGTGGTCATGAATATGTCCGATAAACCTATAGATTATCGATTGTTCGTTAGTTCCGAGCAGGCGTCATTAACGATCCCCGGAAGGGCAATGCAAACGCTTCTTTACTAAAAATAGGAGTGCGGTTATAGTTCGACGCTTTCTCGGCACTGTCAACGTATTAAGGCTTGACATAGAAAGCTAGAGATATTTTCGTTAATCTTGAAATTGAACTTTTTCATAGCCGGTGGGGTTCGTTTTAGTACTCAAGACGCTAAACCTGATGGCTATGAACGAACACCCAGTTGCGGGCCAATTTCACTTGAGGGACCTCAAATTTGTGAACAGAACGACTATTTTGTCAACCATAGTATTGGTCTTTTTTTTATCAGCTTGCGGCGGCGGATCGGCCGAGCTTTCCCCTACCTCCGAGAGTAATCGCAACGTTCTTGGTTTTGGAGAGATCATCGAGGCCGTCGAGGATGGCGGCTCCGTTTATGATGACGTCAGCAAGAATGACGTCGGAGATAACCTGAGTTACTCGATCGCGACGGGCTCTTCAATGTCTAATGGGTTACTTGAATTCAGTTCTGATGGAACTTTTACCTATACGCCAAATACAAATTTTTTTGGTCAGGACAGCGTGGAATACATAATTACCGACTCTTTCACAGGTGAGACGGCTGTGGCAACGCTTACCATTGATGTAGTCAATGATTACGAGTCGCTCGATGAGTATGGATGGAAGTTGGAGTGGGAGGATGACTTTAACGCGGGTCAGCTCGACGGGAGTATGTGGGAATCGCTAAATACGGATCTTTCGGGTGGAAATTTACGCTTGACGGGGGAGGCAAATCTCACTGCAAAAGCCGTGGGCATGAGAAGTATAAAGTATGGCCGTATCGAGGCCAGCGTGCGTGGTGCTGGAGTGGATGTTTTATCCAGTTTCAGACTAGTACCTGTAACTGACGCTTATGATGGTGAAAATGCTTTAAACATTCTCAAGTCTGGAGGTGGAATTGCCAAAGCTAGTGCAGATTATGGTTTGGGTCTTGTCAGCGGTGTGCTTATGAATTCGGAAATGAGTGAGACTCTTGATACCGATTTTCATAAATATGCGATCGAGTGGGGCGAGAAAGAAATTCGTTGGTATATTAATGATGATCATGTTCATACAGTTGATAACTTACACACATGGGGATATTCACTTTCTGGTGGACAAGTCATAATTGACAATGACGGACCCTTTAATCAAGAGATGGCAGTTGTGTTTGACTTGTCGGCAAATCCGGGTGATCTACCGATAGCCATGATGGTAGATTACATAAAGGTATGGGTATGCGACCCCTCGGTTGAACAGCGAGTGGAGGAGTGCGCATCGGGTGAGAAAACAAAAATCAGTAAGCTGGCATCAAACCGGATTGAGAGTGTGCAAGAGGTCTCTACCGACATTTTTATCGATGGTGTTTTTGATCCGGTGACTAATGCAAAGATTTCCGACACTGAGGTCCTCACATGGCACTATGATGATGATTTTATACGTCAATTTATCGTCACTCCCTCGGTGGGTATGGAAGTAGATTTCGAGACTGAAGAGGGAGAGCATGGTTATTTTCTGGATGTTCAAAACTCTTCGGGCAATGGAACTCTGCAGATTGGGGTGGAGTCGGGTGCGCTTGAGCTAGTTGGGAAAGATATTTCGCTGGACTTCGATTTATATTTGGACGGTGAGAATTTCACTGCTACTGATTTGAAAGTGGGAATGCTATCTGCTGACGGCCAGGGAAAAGAGCGAACAATAAGTTTTGAGGCTTTGGAGCGAAATTATTGGACAAGCTTTAGCATCTCGATCACTGATTTTCTTGCTGACCGGCCAGAAGTGGAAGGCACCAACACCGGTTTAGATCTTTCAAAAGTCACTGTGCCGATGACCTTATTTGTTGAGGGCTCGGCGCATCTTCGGCTAGATAATATTCGTTTGACATGCGTAAATTCTGAAGGCTGCGTTCAATTTCCCTTGTTACTTCAGACCAGCATTCCCAAGGCGGACCCGATTCGGTATGAGGCCGAGAGTTTTATTAGCTCTTCCGGCACTGGGCTTCAGGACACCTCTGATGAAGGTGGCGGCCAAAATGTAGCATTTATCAGTGCCGGCGACTCACTCGTATACAGTATAGAGGCCCCTGGGATCGGGCCGTACAGTATAGATTATCGTGTGGCCAGCGCTGGAGGCAGTAATGGATTTTCGGTTTCAATTGATGGCGAGCAGATAGACCGTCAAACCATTCCGGATACCGGCGATTGGCAAAACTGGACAACGCTGACGTCACAAGAATTCGAGCTCGCAGTTGGGGTGTACACATTAAAGCTTGATTTTCTTGATGGAGATCAGAACCTAAATTGGTTCCAACTCCAGCCTCCCATAACGCAGATTTGCGTTCAAGCTGAGGATTTTGATGATCAGAGTGGTATATCCCTTGAAGACACCCTGGATACTGAGCCTTGTGCTGAGGGAGCTTCTGGCGGTGGAGAGAACATTGGTTATATTGATCTTGGTGACTATGTTGAATACAGCATATCAGTTCCCTCTGATGGAAATTATCTTATTGAGTATCGGTTGGCAAGCGAGCAAGACTCAGAGTTTGAGTTGTCAATTGGCGGCGTGATGCTTGATGCGCGAGCGTTTGAGGGGACGGGTGGTTGGCAAGAATGGACTACCCGCAGTGCAATTATTCCGTTGACGGCCGGTGAACAAATTATGCGTCTTGATTTTCTTGGTGGTTCAATTAGCGGTGCAATCAACATTAATTGGATTAGGTTAACGCGGAAATAAGAGTAAGAAGGCGGATGTTGAGCCACAGACCGGTCGGGCTGATGAAGTTGGTGAATAGTATGGACGATATGCCAAAGAAAATGTTACAGATTATCGCTTGGAGCCTCCTCCTTGTGGTCTGTAGTGCTTTTTGCCAGGAAGCTGATCAGGAATCGGCGGAGGTTGAGTTAGAGGAGATAGTAGTCACTGGTATCAAGGCTAGCCTGAAACGCTCTATGGATATTAAACGTGATGCTAAGGGTATCGTTGCGGGGATATCACAAATAGAAATGGGAAAATTTCCCGATGCAAATCTCGCGGAATCCTTACAGAGGGTTAGCGGGATAGCAATTGAGAGAGCGCGAGGAGAGGGCACTGAGATAACTGTTAGGGGATTTGGGCCAAGATTTAACCTCGTTACCTTTAATGGACGGCAAATGGCGACTTCTGGGGGGCGGTCTTTTGACTTTGGCAACATAGCCTCTGAGGGCATTTCTGCCGTGGAAGTGTACAAGTCATCAAGGGCTAATGTTCCCACGGGCGGTATAGGGGCGGTGGTCAATGTTAAAACGCGCAAGCCTTTGGAGATGCCAGGCCTTAATGCGGTAATGGTAGCTGAAGGAATTTATGATCCCGGAACGCGCAATGGTGAAAAATTTACTCCCGAACTTGTGGGCTCATTCAGCCAGACTCTCGCCCAAGATAGATTTGGTGTGGCATTATCCCTTAGTAGCTCAAAACGAGATGGAGGTGATCAAAACGTAACTACCCAGGATTTTTGGGGGCAGCAATTTGTGTCTGCGAAGGATGTAGAGAGCGGGGCCTTAGACGAAAATGGAAATGTAAAGGCCCGATCTGGACATATTGTTGTTGGTGATGAGACAGCACTGAATTTTCCGACTCGGGTTTTAGAGGGTATTTATTCTATGCCCACTAACGTGCAGTATAACCTCGATGACTTTACCCGAGAACGAGTGAATGCCCAGCTTACCTTTCAATGGAGGCCTGTTGATAACCTTACTGGCACCATAGACTATACTTATGCTGAAAATAAAAGTGATACACGTCATCAGGACATGTCGGCGTGGCTTGGCACTAACTGTCCGACTCGTGAGAGCGAGTGGATTCAAGAGGGTAACATTTGGTCCCCAACCACTTACACTAACATAGGCTGCGCCAATGATAATCTTCAAGGGGTCGGCCTTTTCGGTGTTCGCGACGAACTGGAAGCGCTCGGTTTACAGATAGAGTGGCAGCCCACAGAAAAACTCACCCTCACGATGGATTATCAGAACTCTACAGATCATTCCAGACCCAATAGTAAGCATGGTTCTAGTAATTTTGTCGCGGTTTCGGCCCTGAACCGTATTACGACCTCGGCACATTTTGGTCCAACTGGGATCCCTGTTTTAGAGGTTGAATTGGGGGAACGAAATACTCCACACAACCAAATTATACGGAGAGACCCATTTGATGTGGGAGATATGCAATTGACGGGTAGTTCTTTCAACAGTGAGGTCAAGCAGATGGAGATTGAGCAGCTCCAATTCGATGGGGAGTTTCTTTTTGAGCAGGGCCACAGCATTAAATTTGGTGCAGGCCGGATTGAGGTGGTAAACCGAGGTCAGAGCAAGGGAATTAACCGGGGCGGCAATGCATGGAGTGGGCTCGGGCGTCCGGGTGATATCGCAGACATTTTGACCATAGATACAATTTCCGGTGTTTTCTCAGGCGTTGAGGGCGGAGATGACACTCGTCAACGGATGGAATTTGTTAACTGGGACTTTCAGGAAATGATTGATGTCGGTGAACAGTTTCTTCGTGATGGATCACATGTGTTGAGCCTTAACGAGCCAGGTCCATGCTTGACGGGGTTCTGCCCCTCATATGACTTCGATACTGATGAGGTGAGCACTGAAACGTCGAACTCAATATACCTCCAGCTTCACTGGGTCGATGAACTTTTCGATCGGCCGGTCAACCTATATGCTGGCTTGCGATATGAGGATACCGAGGTGCACTCTGAGGCTAAAGTGCCGGCGTATTCGCGAATAGAGTGGAACATTTCAGCAGACAGATATCAACTTTTTCGTTCGCAGGATGCGGATGGCGACGTCATAGGACAATTTTCGGAGATTGATGGCGCTTACAGCATGTTGCTACCAAGTCTTGATTTCGATATTGAATTAACCGAGGACCTTATGTTTCGGGCCTCTGCAGGAATATCAGTGTCTCGACCGGAGTACAATGATATTAAGGGTGCTATGAACATTTATAGCTTCTCTAATGAAGGTGGATTTGGGGGAAGGGGAAATCCTCAGCTCTTACCGATTGAGGCGACTAATTTCGACGTGTCTTTGGAGTGGTATTACGCCGAAGAGAGTTATGTCTCGGCCATGTTTTGGGCAAAGGATGTTGATAATTTCATCGTATCGGCGAAATTCGAAAACCAACCTCTTTTTAAAGATTTGCATGATCCCTACGGTGGTAGCCTCTATCAGCAAGCTTATGAGGAATTGACGGGCGGGGATCCTCGATTTGGCGTATCGAGCCGAGAGTTAAACAACTATTTTGTCGAAGTCTTGGCCAACGAGCAAAACGTTGTTATTCAGGAGGGCACTAATGGGCTGGAGGCTACGGTTACAGGGATCGCCGGCGATCCTTTGGCATTGTTCCAGTTAAATATCCCCATAAATAGTCCCGATCGGAATACTTCGGTCACAGGTTGGGATTTTGAGTTGAAACATGTTTTTGGTGACTCGGGAATCGGACTTTCTGCTAACTATACCATTGTAAAGGGTGATCTCGAATATGATTTGGGTCAGCTTGCAGAGCAGTGGGTCGTTGATGGGCAAAGCAATACAGCCGATCTTGTAGCATTTTATGATAAGCAGCCTTGGGAAGTCCGTCTTTCTTGGAACTGGCGAGATCAATATTTGAAGTCCGCTGGGGAAAATCCAGTGTTTGTGGAGCGCTATCATCAGCTTGATGCCAACGTTACATATCAATTGAATGAAAACATGTCTTTTTATTTTGAGGGGAAAAATCTGATGGAGCAGAATCGACGTGATCACGGCAGGTCTGTATATCAGCTACGTTACTTCGGGCTTGGACATGCCCGATATCACTTCGGTGCGCGTTATAAGTTCTAGTTTTCTGTGAGCGCGTTGAAAAAAATCGGCATATTGGTGGGGTGTGATATTGGATAACAAATTTAGACCATGGAGCTTATGCCTTAGGCATATGATATTTATCTCGGTTACTCTGTTATCGGTAGGTTGTGGTGTCGAAAGTGGTAATGAATTTTTGGAGCTTCCTGAAAATATTACTGATAGCGACATTCTAACCTCCTCATCCGCCGACGAGCCGCTCGGTGAGATACCGGATAAGACGCTCGCAGACGTAAGTGTGCGGGGTCGCCCCTACATTGACGATTCGCTGGGCTACAATGTGATTAGGTCTGATATCGGCACAGCGCTGAGGGGTGTGAGTCTGTCCTTCGATGGCGGAGATCCCTATGGCAGCTTGCCGGCAAACCTCCCCTCCGGCGAACAGCTAGATCGAATGGTACATCAATACGGATTCAACACCTTGCATGTTTATCTTGAGGGAGATGCGAGCGAGAATCCCCACCCGGTTGGGTTAAATGAGGAACTTGCCGATCAGCTGGTGGCTCGGACTCGTGAAGCAAAGATGTATTTGATAATCACCGTTGGAAACAATGGCGAGAATGGGCAAATTCATAGTATGGATAAAACGCTCGCATTTTGGAATCTTTACGGTTCCAAGTACAGAGACGAGACGCATGTCATCTATGAGGCCCATAATGAACCCGTCGCTGGTATCAACGGGAACTGGACTCAGGAGGATTGGGACAAACAGGCTCTGATGTATCGAACGATACGCAGTGTAGCACCCGATACCATGGTTCTTCTGGGCTCTTTTATGTCTTTCTTCGGCGGTAAGCAAGCCATTGCGGGGGCAGATGGGCTTGCAGCAGAGTTCCCGGGCATATGGGATAACGCTGGTTTCGCATTCCATGCATACTGGGATATAGCTGAGGTAGAGAATACAATACGAGCGCTCGAAACAAGCGCTGATTACCCCGCCCTTTTATGCACAGAATTCTTTCCAGGTGACACTAAGAATGATTTCAATGAGATATTTGAGAGTCACCACATAGGTTGGACTCAATTTGAATGGTTGGCGGCAAATGATCTTGAGCTCGATCGCTTTAAAGGATATTTAGACATAGCGGGCACTGTTTGGCGTCCGGACAGTGCCAGCGCTATTTGGCCTGCAAGTGGTTCACCTCATGTCCCGTTTGACCAAAAAATTGGTTTATACAGCCGCGCAGATGAAGCATTTCTCCGTCTGGATGATTCGTTCAGGGTGATTGCGGACGACAGAAACTATGATGGTATCGGTGGTGATGAGTTTACTGTGATTGATGCTGGTTCGGACGGATCCATTGCTTTAAGGGGTGATAATGGGCTTTATCTTACGGTCAGTAGTGAGGGAGAATCGATAGTAGCTTCGGCCCAGAAGATTGGCGATCAGCAGACATTTCAGTGGCTTGAATTGCCGACTGGTGATATTGCATTAAGGCCATGGTCCGGTTCAGCCCATCTTGTGGGTACCCTTCCAGCGTCTGGGGGTGGTGAGTATGGGTTGACAGGGCCAGTCGGTGTTGGTGTAGAAAGGAATGGTGCGAACACCTACCGAGTGGTTGAAAATTATACATCCTCTATAGCGCCCCTACCTCCTCTTCCGGAGATACCTCCGGGGCCTTTCTTTGGATCACCAATGCCAGTGCCCACGGATGGAGATGCCGCGCACCCGCTCGATAGTCTTGCACCCAGCGGTCGATTGTGGGCGTCAGACTATGATTATGGTGGAGAGGGTGTTGCTTACCACGATACTGGAAAAATTAACCTTGGAGAGGCTTACAGGGCTGACGAGGCTGTTGATGTAGAGTCTAGTTCAGAGGGGTACACTTCTGTAGGATTTTTTGAGGAAGATGAGTGGCTTGAGTATAGTATTGAT
>DDII01000048.1 GCA_002338445.1 Cellvibrionales bacterium UBA1854
CGTCTTTTTGTCAACCGTTGTGAATCATGAAGGATTATACTGGTGTCATTCAAAAATTCATATCATTTCGATAAACATAAAAACCATTACTTATTGAGGTGGATCAAGAGGGCGTATTTGTGTGAAAAGATACTGACTGAAAGTTATTGAGCTATAGCCCCGGAGCCAGCTCTTCGTGGATCTGAGGCGCCGAAAACACCAATGGCTTGCGACCTTTGTATGCTCTGCACAGCTCCCAATCTCCTAGTTTTCTTGTCAATTGTGTGACCCATGGTTTTTAGCAGATTAAGTGTGTCTGTAGAAACACCAGATTCATAAAACAGTTTGTCTGGCTGCCATTGGTGATGGATACGCGCCACCGATGACGCTTCTGCGATGTTCATTTTAAAATCAAGTACGTTGAGAATAATTTGGAGGACTACGGTAATTATGGTGCCCCCTCCCGGGCTTCCGGTCGCTAGCATTGGTTTGCCTGAGGAATCAAAAACAATTGCGGGTGTCATCGAGGATAGGGGTCGCTTACCGGGTTCTATCGCATTTGCGGCACCACCAATCAGGCCATAAGCGTTTGAAGCCCCATTTTTTGCTGAAAAATCGTCCATCTCGTTATTCATCAAAAACCCGGCACCTGCAACAGATCTCCCGTTTCCGTAGCTAAAGTTTAATGTAGTCGTGTTGCTCACCACGTTACCCCATTTGTCCCAGGTAGAAACATGTGTAGTCTCAGAAGTCTCGTCTATTTTTTTTTCTCTGAACCTGATCAGATCCTCAAGGTTTATTGATAGTCCCGGCTCAATGTCGGATGAGATGGTGGCTCGCGTTAGGCTGATATTACTGCGAAGTTTTGCGGCATAACTCTTATCAATAATCTGATCGATTGGCACTGGGAAAAAATCGGGATCGCCCAGATATTTACTCCTGTCTGCATATGCGTGGCGCATCACCTCTACAAGGCGGTGAATGTATTCTGCGCTGTTGTGGCCCAATTCCTGAAGGTCCCATCCCTCGAGTATGTTGAGCATTTGAATTAGGTGTACTCCACCTGAGGACGGCGGGGGCATAGCACAAATCTTACTTGACCTATAACTTCCGCACACCGGTTCTCTCTCAACGACTCGGTAATTCTGTAAATCTTTAAGTGTAATTAGCCCACCGCTGTGGGTCATACTCTCCGCGATGAGGGAAGCTGTTTTTCCTTCATAAAAGCCTCTATGTCCGTCTTTAGAAATGCGCTTGAGTGTTGCTCCGAGGTCAGGTTGAAAAAAAAATTCTCCTGCACTGTAGTTGGATCCATCCTCCTTAAAGAAGTATTTCCTCGAGGACGCGTTTCTTTTTAACCGCCCTGATCGAGCACTTAGTGAATACTCTAGTTCGGGGGAGATAAGGAAGCCGCCATTTGCTAACTCAATAGCTGGGGCGATTACTTCACTAAGTTTTAATTTGCCATAATTCTTTTGCGCATGGATTAGCCCCGCGACGGATCCGGGAACACCAGATGATTTAACGCCAAATCTTGACATATCTGTGTCAACTTCTCCAACGGAATCGAGAAACATCCCAGCATAAGCTGCCGCTGGCGCCATTTCTCGATAATCAATGGAAATGGTCTTATTTTGATCAGCAAGGTAGACCATCATAAAGCCGCCACCACCAAGGTTACCTGCTCTTGGCAACGTGACTGCGAGGGCAAAGCCTGTGGCGACCGCCGCATCAATGGCATTTCCACCATCATGAAGGATTTTTGATCCCACATTACTTGCGATGATTTCCTGAGACACGACCATTCCTAATTTTGAATACTCAGGATAAAAATAAGAGGAGGAGTCGAAAATACTGATGATCGGTTCATCAGCGGTAAGATTACCAGCAAAGTTCGGCAACAGTACGAATAACCAAATAACAGATATTTTCAATTTTCTTATGGTGCCGCTTAAGAGAGTGTTCATTTCGAGACTTTAAGTTAGTTGATTTTTGGAAGTTGCCTTTTTTAAGAATGCGCTACACGTATTTTACTCGTATATTAACCCGTTTCTTAGCTTCGAGTGATACAATATTATGGGCTTCTTCAATATGTATCATTTGAAATGTGACAGTGCTTCCTTGAGGAAGCTGAGATAATCGATCGATATCGAGAGAAAGCACGGACCCTAGTTTGGGGTATCCCCCCATTGTCTGTCGATCCCTCATGAGAATAATGGGTTGCCCATCGGGAGGTATTTGAATCGAACCGAGGGTAGTACCCTCGGACAACATATTTGAGTATTTTGATAAGATTTTGGGACCTGATAGACGGTAGCCCATCCGATCACATTCCGATGTCAAAAGATATTCGCTACTAAAAAATATTTTTTTTTGTATCGGGTCAAATTTATGATGTTGAGACCCCAAAATAACCCGCAGCAGCTGCTCGTTTCCGTGGCGTTTTGGTCGCAAACTGCTTGGGAGTTCTGCAAGCCTGCAATCTGATTGCTGTGGATCACAGTGCAGTTGGTCGCCTTTCCGTAAAGCGCTACCATTCTGTCTGTGTCCACCGATTTGCTCTCTCTGGACACAGGAAACACTGCCAAATATCGGCTTCATAACGAAGCCACCGGCAATAGCAAGATACCCGTATACCCCATCGGATGCCAGTCCTATCTCTAGCCGCGAACCAGCCAGAATCCTGTGAGCGCGCCATTGTTCGACCCTGGTTCCGTTGATTTTGAGACACATTGTCGCGCCCGTTAAAGCAATAACGGCGTCCAATTTGGAGATTAGGCAGACACCACCAAAAGCAATCTCAACCGCAGCATTCATTGAGCTATTATTGCAAAGGGTATTTGCAAGCTCGAAGGATTCCAGATCCATCGCTCCCCCAGTTGTAATGCCAAGGTGGTGATATCCAACTCTCCCAGTGTCCTGAATAAGACACCTGAAGCCCGGATCAATAACTTCAAACACGCAGGTCACAGTTTTCCGCCTAGCGAAAGGTATTTATTTCGATCAATTGAAAAGAATCTAACTCGATCTGCAACGCTGAACCGAAAATTGTTATCTTTTCCAATTTTGAACAGCTCTAATGGACAACGACCAATGATGTTCCATCCGCCGGGCGATGAATTAGGGTAGATGGCTGTTTGTTGATCAGCTATGCCCACGGAACCTGCTGGTATTTTTAACCTTGGAGTTGATTTTCTTGGTGCCGCTATTTTCTCATCGACGTTGCCTAGGTAAGCGAATCCGGGTGCAAATCCAATGGCATAAACCAAATACTCCCGATTCTGATGAATTTCGATTAATTCTTTGGTCGATATGTGCTTTTGATGTGCCAAGTTTTCAAGATCAGGTCCTGTGACGTTACTGTAATAAACAGGGACTTTTAAAATGTCTCTCTTTATTGGTGAATTCTCGAAGGCAATATTTTTTAAACACTCAACTAGTTTTTTTTTAAAATTCATGTAGTCAATGATGAGATTGTCCCAAGTAACTAGAAGTGAGATGTACGAAGGAATTGAATCTATAATAAACTTATTCAGTTT
>DDII01000076.1:0-42016 GCA_002338445.1 Cellvibrionales bacterium UBA1854
CCAGAAAGATAATAAATCTCTTCTTCGCCATCATTCATAACTAATCTGACTGGACCAGGGTTTAGATCACTAAGCAATGGGGTATGCCCGGGTGTAATACCCATTTCTCCCAGGCTGCCTGTCGCGATAACCATACTTACAGTTCCACTGAACAATGCCTCATCCGCACTAACAATATCGCATTGAACTGAAGACAACATTTTATTACCTCTGTTATTTTCTTATCTACATACTTTTAGCTTTTTCTAACGCTTCAGATATCGTCCCTACCATATAAAATGCTTGTTCTGGTAACTGATCATATTCACCATCCAAAATACCCTGAAATCCAGCAATGGTGTCTTTAAGTGAGACATATTTTCCAGACGATCCTGTAAAAACTTCAGCGACACTGAATGGCTGAGATAAAAATCTTTCAATCTTCCTGGCGCGGGCGACAGACAGTTTGTCCTCCTCAGACAGCTCATCCATGCCTAAAATTGCTATTATATCCTTGAGCTCTTTATACCTTTGCAACACAGATTGAACGCCCCGAGCAACCTCATAGTGAGATTGTCCGATGATCAATGGATCTAACTGACGAGACGTTGAATCCAAGGGATCGACTGCTGGATAGATACCCTTCGAAGCAATATCTCTACTCAATACTACCGTTGAGTCAAGATGCGCAAAAGTTGTTGCCGGTGACGGGTCAGTGAGATCGTCAGCAGGCACATACACTGCCTGCACGGATGTTATGGATCCAATTTTTGTGGAGGTAATACGTTCTTGCAAAACCCCCATCTCTTCAGCGAGGGTAGGCTGGTAACCAACCGCGGAAGGCATCCTACCTAATAGTGCAGATACTTCGGTGCCTGCAAGTGTATAACGATATATATTATCAACAAACAAAAGTACGTCCTTACCTTCGTCACGAAATTTTTCTGCCATAGTTAAACCGGTCAATGCCACACGTAACCTGTTCCCTGGAGGCTCATTCATCTGACCATAAACCATTGCTACTTTTGATTTTTCTGGTTCCTCTATGTTTACCACGCCAGACTCTTGCATCTCATAATAGAAATCGTTTCCCTCTCGAGTGCGCTCGCCAACTCCTGCAAAAACAGACAACCCTGAATGTTCAGTGGCAATATTGTTAATCAACTCCATCATATTTACGGTCTTTCCCACTCCAGCACCGCCAAACAAACCGACCTTACCTCCCTTAGCAAAAGGACAAACCAAATCAATAACCTTAATGCCAGTTTCCAACAGTTCATTAGACGCAGCTAACTGATCATATGCGGGAGGCTTTCGGTGTATTGGCATGCTCTCAACCGCTCCTATTGCACCTTTCTCATCTATGGGACAACCCAAAACGTCCATAATTCGACCCAGAGTTTTCGTGCCAACGGGTACCGAAATTGGAGCCTTAGTATTTTCGACCAAAAGACCTCTGCTAATGCCCTCTGATGACCCCATCGCAATGGTTCGAACGACACCATCTCCAAGTTGCTGCTGAACTTCCAAGGTTAGGCCCTTTTCGGATACCACCAATGCATCATAAACACTTGGCACTTCGTCTCGGTCAAACTCAACGTCAATTACAGCACCAATGATTTGCACGATTCTTCCGCTATTCATGTTACATTCCTTATAACTCAACATTTGTGAAATTAGGTTTTTTAAACTGCGGCGGCTCCGCCCACAATTTCCGATAGTTCTTGTGTAATAGCCGCTTGTCGCGCTTTGTTATATAAAAGTTGTAATTCATCTATTAACTCACCAGCATTTTCCGTTGCATTTTTCATTGCTAACATTCTCGCTGCCTGCTCACAGGCCTTATTTTCCACAACT
Source organism: Cellvibrionales bacterium UBA1854 (assembly GCA_002338445.1). Lineage (GTDB taxonomy): Bacteria > Pseudomonadota > Gammaproteobacteria > Pseudomonadales > Porticoccaceae > TMED48. The sequence continues at coordinate 1,837 of DDII01000076.1, forward strand.
GATTGATAAACTTGAGCTTCGATATATCGAACTAACAAGCCGTCCAGTAATTCCACTGCGTCGGGCTCATAGAGATAGTCCCAGTGATGCGTCAATTCTTTTTCATCACTTGGTTCGAGCGGCAACAATTGTTCTAATCGTGCCGCCTGCGTCATCGTATTAACAAATTCATTACCAACCAAGAAAACGTGATCTGTTTCACCCGCACCATAAGAATCGAGAATAACTTTTACACCTCCGATTAAATCATTCAATTGAGGCTCGTCGCCTAAATCTGTTACACTTGCAACTACGTTGCCGCCGACGCTAGAAAAAAAGTTCGCCGCCTTATTTCCTATAACACAAATATCTACCTTCACCTTCTTTTTGGACCACGCATGCATTTCACGCAAAGCCAACTTGAATAAATTAATGTTTAATCCACCACAAAGACCCCGGTCTGTTGATACGAGAATAAACGTAACTCTTTTAATCTCACGCTTAGAAAAATACGGGTGGTTATATTCTGATGCAGCTCTAGCAATGTGGCCTACCACATGACGTATGCGTCTGGCATAGGGTTTACCTATTGACATGCGCTCTTGAGCTCTGCGCATTTTGCTAGCCGCTACCATTTCCATTGCACTAGTTATTTTCTGAGTGCTACCAATGCTTGCAATTTTAGTTTTTACCTCTTTTCCGACTGCCATTTCTGTATCCGAAAAATCCTTAATTTACCAAGTTTGAGTTTTAACAAATCGATCTAAAGCTGATCTAAATGCCTCTTCAATGGCGCTATCGTAATCTCCCGTCTTATTGATCTGGTCCATCGTCTCAGCATACTCGGATTTCATAAATGATAATAACGCTAATTCAAAATCTCCAATTCGGCTCACTTCTACATCCCTCAAATAACCATTATCCGCCGCGAAAACCAAAATCCCCATTTCAGCAACGGTTTGAGGCGAATATTGCTTCTGTTTCATAAGCTCAGTGACGCGTTCCCCATGATCTAACTGGGCTTTGGTTGCTTCATCAAGGTCCGATGCAAACTGCGAGAAAGCCGCTAACTCACGATATTGAGCCAATGCTGTGCGGATACCTCCAGATAGTTTCTTAATAATCTTGGTTTGTGCTGCTCCCCCAACGCGGGACACCGATATCCCTGCATTCATGGCTGGCCTCACTCCAGAGTTGAACATATCTGCTTCCAAAAATATCTGCCCGTCAGTAATCGAAATAACATTTGTCGGCACAAACGCCGAAACATCCCCTGCCTGTGTTTCGATTACCGGCAAAGCAGTAAGAGATCCAGTCTTACCAACTACATCCCCGCCAGTAAATTTCTCCACATAAGCCGAATTCACTCTCGCTGCCCTTTCGAGGAGCCTAGAGTGCAAGTAGAATACATCTCCGGGGTATGCTTCTCTTCCGGGCGGTCGCCTTAATAGCAGCGAAATCTGCCTGTAAGCAATTGCTTGCTTTGTCAAATCATCGTAAATTATGAGAGCATCCTGCCCGCGATCACGATAATATTCACCCATAGTGCACCCGGCGAACGGAGCCAAGTACTGCATTGCTGCCGGATCAGAGGCCGTTGCTGCCACTACAATCGTGTGATCCATCGCACCGTGTTCCTCTAACTTCCGAACAACTGCAGCAACAGAAGAAGCTTTTTGACCCACGGCTACATAGACACATTTAATACCAGAATTTTTTTGATTTATAATTGCATCGACCGCAATCGCCGTTTTGCCAATCTGCCGGTCACCAATGATTAGCTCTCTTTGACCTCTTCCAATTGGAACCATTGAGTCTATAGCTTTTAAACCAATCTGAACTGGCTGATCAACAGATTGTCGCTCTATAACTCCCGGAGCTACTTTTTCTAGCGCATCAAACAAACGTGCATTTATTGGCCCTTTACCGTCAATGGGTTCCCCTAGTGCATTAACCACTCGACCTTCAAGTTCCGGTCCAATCGGAACTTCGAGCACTCTCCCTGTACATCGGACTCTTTGCCCCTCTGCTAGCAACTGGTAATCCCCGAGAACCACAGCACCCACTGAATCACGCTCAAGATTTAAAGCCATGCCGTAAACGCCGCCATCAAATTCCACCATCTCTCCGTACATAACGTCAGCCAATCCATATATCCGGATGATGCCATCAGATACTGAGACAATCGTCCCCTCGTTCTTTGCTTCAGATGTTATATCTAGGTTTTCTATTCGTGACTTGATAATTTCGCTAATTTCTGATGGATTTAATTGCATACGTAGGAACCCCAATCCTTAGGAATTTAATGACTCAGCAAGTTTGATTAACCGGCCTCGGATAGAGCCATCAATGACAGTATCTCCTGCACGAATAATCGCACCTCCTATCAGGTCTTCATCAATGTAAACCTGCATGTTTATATTTGCTGCTAATTTGACGCTTAAGATTTCCGATAGTTGGTTCTGTTGATCAAGATCAATCATTTTAGCCGTCGTCACATCGACGTGGATAGTTTTATCATGCTCGGATTTTAATCGATCAAATTGCCGAGAAATTTGAGGTAACACTTTCAGCCGCCTATTTTCAGCTAGTGCTAAAATAAAATTTTTTGTGGGTCCCTCTAGCACTTCATGACACATTTCTAAAAGAATTTCAGACACCCCTGACGACGTTAGATCTGGAGAACTCAGAAGTATTGCAAAGTTAGGTTGCCCAACTGCTCTTGCCAATTCAGACAAACAAAATCCCCAGCGTTCCAATTGCGATGACTCAACCGCAAATTCAAACGCAGCCCTCGAATATGGCCTTGCTAATGTTTCTAATTCCGACATCGTACACCCATTACAGACGTTGCGCCAAATTGTCTACCAACTCTCGGTGTGTAGAATCGTCAATCGATTTTTGAAGCACTTTTTCAGAGCCTACTAAGACTAACTCTGCAACTGAACCTCGGAGTTCTTCTCTCGCACGATTAAAATCTTGTTGTATCTCTGCCCTAGCAGCCTGTCTAAGGCGATCTCCTTCCTCCACGGCTTGCTTTTTGGCATTCTCAATGATCTGTGCTGCTCGTTTATTGGCCTGATCAATAATGTCGGCAGCTTCTTTCTTTGCTACTTGCATTTGATTATTTACACTACTTTTGGCAACAGCCAAATCTTGTATAGCTTGATCGGCTGCCGCTAATCCTTGAGCAATTTTTTCTTGGCGCTCTTCCATAGCACTTAAAATTACTGGCCAAACAAATTTCATGCAAAACCAAACGAATATTGCAAACGTCACCATTTGACCAAAAAGCGTTAGATTGATATTCACGAGACCACCTCTTCGTTACCTATCGGGACTTTTAACCACCAACCGTAGGAGCTACTACAAATATTAAATACATTGCAATTCCAACCCCTATGATCGGAACCGCATCAATCAATCCAGCTAAAAGGAACATTTTTCCTTGAAGCATAGGCCCCAATTCAGGTTGTCGAGCCGTACCCTCTATGAGTTTACCGCCCAACAGACCCATACCTATAGCCGCGCCAAGCGCGCCCATTCCAAGCATTATTGCAGCTGCAATATAAACAAAACCCATCTCACACTCCTAGTTTCAACAGTTGTTAGTTAGTGTTCCTCTTCATGCGCCATACTCAGATAAACTACAGTAAGCACCATAAAGATGAATGCTTGCAGAGTTATCACTAAGATATGAAATATCGCCCAACCCCACTGCATCAATCCACCACCTAGGGCAAAAATACCACCCCCGAGTGTTAATAGAGATAGAACTGTTGCAATCGTGCGAGGCGTTGAAATTTTATCCTTTAAATTTTGTCTTGCAATAAAACATACCAGCGTAAATATCACCAACCAGAGAAGCCCATTTGTCTCCTCACCGAACAAATAAGCGTTTAAGCCACCGCCAATTAAGCCTGTCCCCGCTCCCGCCGCAAACATCATCGCAATCAATATAAAAATCATTTCTCCAGCGTACATGTTTCCAAACAAGCGTAACCCCAAAGAAAATGGCTTGGCGAATAACCCCACTAATTCCATGAACAAATTGACTGGGATGAACGCCCAATGATTAAACGGATGCATCGTGAGTTCCTTAATGAAACCCACCCCCTTTATCCTTAAATTGTAATAGAGCATCAAAACAAATACTCCGAGAGCCATTCCCATGGTAATATTAGGGTCCGTGGATGGAACAATTTTTTGGTACTCAATACCCGCAGTCATAAAAATCATCGGTATGAGATCGACAGGTATAAGATCCATTAGGTTCATAAGAAACACCCAAACAAATATAGTGAGCGCTAACGGGGCTACAATCTTATTGACCCCCGTAAAGCTGTCTTTAACCGATCTATCAACAAACTCAACGATAAGTTCAATGAAATTGGTAAGACCTTTGGGAGCATCATGCGAGATTTTAGCTGCGTACACTCGAAAAAAGAGACAAAAACACAATCCCAATCCTATTGACCAAGCCATAGAATCCAGATGGATCGCCCAAAAACCCATTGCCGAGACTTCTGCTGCCCCATGTGCAATCGTCCACGTGTCCTCTGTTAAAATAAGCGATTGACCATCTGTTCCTCTATCGAAACCGGCTGGCAATTTACCATAAACTAAATTTTGGAGGTGATGCTGTATGTACGCAGTTGTGCTTGTTGGATTACCTACCGCCATTTTCCCCTCGTTGACCAAATTCGATTAAAATGCCGAAATATCAGTTTGCCTTGATTGCACATAAGCTAAAAACCCCAAGGATCCCAGTATCATTATCGTGAAAGTGACAAAAATTATGAAATAATCAAGTGGATACGGTAGCCAAGTAATCATGATTACCAAAATGGCTGTCAGTGTAAATTTTATAACTTGCCCCCGCCGCATAGCGCTTACAAACTGGTGGCTTGACTTAACCCCGAAATTATTTTTCACCACATACCAATGCCAAACACTCGGCAATATGTGCAATAGACCGCCCGCAAGAATCGATCTTCCAACATTTGCTTCAATCAGCACCGTAAAAGCCAACAGGGCTCCTAAAATCAAACACTGAAGAGAAAAAAATACCGGTATTAAAGGATGTTCGTTATGCATTCACGGCGAGCTCTTATTTAGAGGCTAAAGTTGTCACTAAAGGCGAAGCATTATATGGCGGCTTTGCCTCAGATTCAAATAACTTAATCAACTAAAATTTTAAAACAATAATTCAAATGTTTACAATTAAGAACCGTGTTTTAACGTTTCAAATGACTGGTATCAATTAGCTAATATGCCGCAAGATCCCCTCTAATTCATCAATGTCATTGTATTTGACAACCAATGAGCCACCTCCAGAGCGCAAATGCTTAATTTTCACAGAGGCCCCTAATTGATCTGATAATTTTGTCTCCAGACTCAGAATATCAGCACTTTTGGGAACTTCAGATTTAATGCCCTGTTCTTTTTCCTTTAAACGCTTAATCAACATTTCAGTTTTCCTAACCGAAAGTCCGTCCCGTACAACAATTTGCGCAGCCTCGATCTGTAGACTCCCCTCCACAGACAGTAAGCACTTAGCATGTCCTAACTCTAAATTACCACGCTCGACTAATTCTTGAACAGATTTTTCTAACTTGGCAAGTCGCATCAAATTGGTTATCGCTGATCTCGATTTTCCCACGTTGTTCGCTATCTGCTGCTGAGTGAGATTGAAATCGTTTTGAAGTCGAACAAGTGCTCTGCTTTCTTCTATAGCATTTAAATCTTCCCGCTGAATATTTTCAATTAGGGTCATGGCCACCGCTGACTGGTCATCTATTTGGCGGACAATTGCTGGTATATTTTGCAAGCCCGCCTGCTGTGCAGCTCGCCAGCGACGTTCTCCAGCAATTATCTCGTATCGATTGCTTGCAATTTCACGCACGATGATAGGCTGCATAACACCTTGGCTCGCTATTGAGTCTGATAGCTCAGTTAACGCTACGGAATCAAAATTTCGTCGAGGTTGATATTCGCCTCGTTCTAAAAATTCTACTGGTAATTCTTTAATGGAATGTTTAGATGCTTTAGTTTCAACCCAAGTCCCCTCATCAAAAGCGTCTCCTGTAACCAAGTCGCTCATTAATGCGTCTAGCCCCTTTCCCAAACTTTCTCGTTTTTTTTTCATTTAGCTCATCCAATAAACAGAATTAATCACGTTTTGATTGCTTGAGAATTTCCGAGGCCAGCGCCAAATAAGCGATCGCTCCTTTTGAGCTTTTATCGTAAGCTAATGCAGGCATACCATGACTGGGTGCCTCTGCTAACCTAACATTCCGCGGAATGCTCACTCTGTATATCTTATCTCCGAAGTACTTCCTTAACTGTGCTGATACCGCATTTGTGAGACTACTACGGGGATCATACATCGTTCTGAGAATTCCTTCGATTCTCAATTTAGGATTAATTTGCTTGGAAATATTTAAAATTGTAGAGCTAAGAGCCGACAAACCCTCTAACGCATAATACTCGCACTGCATTGGAATTAATACCCCATCACTAGCCACAAGAGCGTTTACCGTTAACAAATTTAGGGAGGGAGGGCAATCAATCAGTATGTAGTCAAAATCATCTTTTATCTCCTCGAGGTGCCGTCCGAGTTTCCTCTCCCTCTCACTTTCATGCATGAGTGCAACCTCTGCCGCTATTAAATCACCATTTGCGGGCAACAGTTTATAGCCACAATTAGCGCTTTCTAATATAACCCTTTCAATGTTTACCCGTTCCGTTAAAAAATGATAATTTGTAAATCTACATTTTTGCTTGACCACCCCGGATCCTGCAGTCGCATTTCCTTGTGGATCCAAATCAACCAGAAGCACTTTTTTTTTGAAACGAGACAATGAAGCAGCCAAATTTACGCTTGTCGTTGTTTTTCCAACACCACCCTTTTGATTAGCTATCGATAATATCCTTACCATTTAAGCCCCAAAAGAACTTGATTCTTTTGCAATTTTAATTAAGTAGCGATCTCCGACAACTGTTGGCACTATCAATTGTTCTGATTTTATTATTTTATATCCAGATGGTATTAAGTGTGTCTCCAAAGTCGACAGTCTCCCTTTCATGGCACAAAACAATCCGCCATCTGAAAGCAAGTGGTCACAGTGCAATAACATTGAGGAGAGCGGGGAAAAAGCTCTTGTAAGCACCATATCAAAACCTTTTTCTGGTTTGTAGTTTTCTACCCTCTCATGAATCTCAAAACAATTTTTCAATCCTAATTTGAGACGCACATTGAATAAAAACCGCGTTTTTTTCCCGTTACTATCAAGTAGGAAAAAGTATTTGTCAGGATTCATTATAGCCAGCGGTATTCCTGGAAGCCCAGCACCAGTTCCAACATCGATAATCCTTTCACCATTAACAAAAGGGCTAATTGATAAACTGTCAAGCAGATGTAACCTTGTAATATCTGTGGCATTTTTCGCAGATGTCAGATTGTAGGCTCTATTCCATTTCACAAGAAGGTGTAAATAAAGCGTTAATTGTTGTTGCTGAAAATCGCTGCATACAACCTCCATATCGTCTAAACCATTAAGAAGTATCGTCAGCGCTCTATCTTCGCCTTCTACGTTAGGCTGCATCTTTCTTCAGCGAAACCAAAAGTAAAGAAATTGCGGCGGGAGTAACACCTTGCAACCTTGATGCCCGAGCCAGTGTCTCCGGTCGAGCCTCAATTAACTTTTGAGTCACTTCTGATGAGAGCCCTTTCACCTTTGAATAGTCAAAAACATCAGGTATGAGAGTGTCCTCATGCCTTCGCATACGCTCTATTTCATCCTTTTGACGATCTATATATCCGGAGTACTTAGCTTCAATTTCTAACTGCTGAGCAACGACAGTATCAATTTGTTTATCTACCAGCTTCAAAAGTATGTCCACGGATAATTCTGGGCGCTTCAATAGCTGATACAAACTATACTCATGGGTCAGGCAGTGTTCAGTATATTTCGATAATTGGTTTGCCAAATTACTTTTCGGTTGAATCCAAGTATCTCTAAAATACTTTCGCCCAATATCAATATCATTAGATTTGGCCTTAAAATTTTTCCAACGCGATTTACTAACAACTCCTAAATTCCAACCTACCTTGGTTAATCGCTGATCAGCATTATCCTCTCGCAACAATAAACGATATTCTGCACGGCTTGTAAACATTCGGTAGGGTTCAGAAGTGCCTAAAGATACCAGGTCGTCAACCATTACACCCATGTATGCGGAATCCCTGCTGGGACACCAACTTTGTTTGTTTTGTAATAATAACGATGCATTGACTCCCGCTAATAAACCTTGTGCGGCTGCTTCTTCATATCCTGTAGTACCATTGATTTGACCTGCGAAAAATAAACGTCTAAGAAATTTGCTTTCCAACGAATGTTTTAGATCTTGTGGGTTAAAAAAATCATATTCAATCGCATAACCGGGACGGGTTATGTGAGCATTCTCAAAGCCTTTAATAGTCCTAACAAACTGGGTCTGAACATCAAAGGGTAGGCTTGTCGAAATACCATTAGGGTAAAGTTCATAGGTATTTAAACCCTCTGGTTCAATAAAAATTTGATGATGTTCTTTGTCAGAGAAGCGTACTACTTTATCCTCTATAGATGGACAGTAACGAGGCCCAATTCCCTCAATTGCTCCGCTGTACATTGGAGATTCCTTCAGTCCATTGGTAATAATTTTGTGCGTTTCTTGATTTGTCTGTGTAATCCAGCAACAACGCTGATCGGGATGATCAGAAGCAGACCCCAGAAACGACATCGCCGGTCGAGGTTGATCCCCCCATTGTTCATTTAACCCAGTAAAATCTACAGTTCGAGCATCAATCCTCGGTGGTGTGCCAGTTTTTAATCTTCCGAATCGAAAAGGTAGATCACGAAGAGCCTTTGACAGAGATGTGCTATTGGATTCACCAGCGCGTCCACCGGAGTAATTATTTTGACCAATATGAATTCTCCCGGATAAAAATGTACCGGTTGTCAACACAACAGCATCTGCATATATTGTCTCGCCCATCTGCGTTATAACTCCGCACACACAGTCACCGCAAATCACGAGATCGGAGACGGTTTGCTGAAAGACCGTCAAATTAGAGGCAGAGGATACGATAGACTTTATTGCCGCACGGTACAGATCACGATCAGTCTGTATTCGGGTAGCGCGGACTGCCGGCCCTTTTCGAGAATTTAATACTCGAAACTGAATGCCAGCCCTATCCGCAGCTTTAGCCATTGCTCCATCGAGAGCATCAATTTCTTTTACTAATTGACTTTTACCAATCCCGCCAATTGCTGGATTGCAAGACATAATCCCAAGTGTGTCTAAATTTTGAGTGAGCAAAAGTGTTTTTTGACCCATACGACTAGCTGCAAGACACGCTTCCGTTCCAGCGTGTCCTCCGCCTATAACTATCACATCGTAATGCTGATGTTGTTTCATATAAAACCTTTTTTTCTGACGTGATAATACGTAAATTTTAAATAATTTAAGATTAAAAGATTTATAAAATAATAATATAATATATTTTGTTATTATTGTTAGGATGACGTAAATAATGGATAACTTTTTTTAATCGCTAAATAACAACGGTTTAACCCAAGAAATAATGAAGTATTGAATAGATATAACGTCTTTCTAAACAGTGGATAACTAAGTATAAATTAAAGTACTCCAATAATTAAATTATTAATGTTCCTTTTTTAGTGTTCAATTTAGGAAAAGAAAAAAGATTTTTCCAAAGCATTTTCACATGTTATTCCTTTGAGAGTAAACGTTTTTAAAAAAACTCCATGGAACTTTAATTCCAAGGAATTGTGCTGATTGAAGTATTTAATTATACTCCTGGACCTCACTGAATGTGTTGCACCCGGGAGCAAAAAATGAAAAGAACGTTCCAACCGAGTAATTTGAAACGGAAGCGAACCCATGGCTTTCGTGCGCGCATGGCAACAAAAGCAGGTCGAGCGGTGATAAATCGCAGGCGTGCAAAGGGACGAAGACGCCTAGCGGCGTGACATAGGGGGGCGATTTTGCCCGATCAAAGACTGCGTGGATACCATCGCTTACATGCTTCAGATCAGTTCAGACAGGTTTTTAAAAACACCGAAGTAAGGGTCGCACATCCAAAATACATTTTGTTAGCAAAATGCAACTTTGTAGATTATGCTCGACTTGGGATGGTCGTGGGGAAACGGCATATAAAAAAAGCTTCAGCTCGCAACGTTATAAAAAGATTAGTTAGAGAGACATTCAGGAAAAATCTTCGAAGAGAGTCTTTCGATGTTTTATTTTTGGTCAGGAGTGATTTAACTGGAACTTCGAAGAAAGAACTAACAGAGTTATTAGAGAATGGTTGGAAGCGTTTGAAAAATAAATGCTCTAAGTTTGGAAAAGTTTGTGGCTAAGCTAATTAATATTATTATACGTGGGTACCAGTTGTTCGTTAGCCCACTCAGTGGACCATCCTGTCGTTTCTATCCTTCGTGTTCAAATTACGCTTTGGAATGTATAAATCGTCATGGAGTATTTTGGGGTATATACCTTACTTTGAAACGACTACTCAAGTGTCATCCTTGGCATAAGGGAGGGGTTGATCTTGTGCCGGAAAAACCTTTATCTCGAGTTGGTAAAACAATAGATATGAGTAAAAAAAAGAATGGACTGGAGAAAATATAGTCTTTTAGCCTCCATTGGGGTTATCAGTTGGATGCTGATGATCCAGTGGAGTAATTTCGAACCACCAATGAGCGGCAAAAAGGTTGAATTGATTGATGCACCAAATACACCGCCAACTGATAGTGAGCTACCGGTATTTCCGGATAACCAAGATGAGGGAGATATACCGAGTACGCCGATTGTTGATATAAAGACTAACGAGAAATATGAGTTTCAACGTGATTTAGTGGTTGTGGAAACTGATGTGTTTGATGTCACCATTGATCTAAACGGAGGCGATATTATTGATGTGAAATTACATCGTCATCTGACAAAACCTCCGGGCGATGGTGGAATTCCGTTGCATATGATGCAGCGTTCTGCTGAAAGGTTTTTTATTGCCAGCAGTGGCTTGATTGGCCGTGACGGTACCGATAGTAGAACTCGAGGTAGACCTATATTTTCTACCGATGAATACAACTACTCACTGGGCACAAAAGATGCTTTAGTAGTTGATTTGTTTTATGCGCAGAACAACACTGATATCGTGAAGCGTTTTGTTTTTAAAAAGTCGAAGTACGATATTGATATCGATTATATTTTTAGAAATAACTCCTCTTACCCGTGGGAGGGTCGCTTTTTTGGGCAAATAAAACGTGACAGTAAGCCTCCAAGCGGCATCGAGAGCGGCTCGTTTCTCCAACCACCATCCTTTTTGGGTGGTGCACGCAGAGAAGAAGAGAAGAATTTTGCAAAATATTCTTTCTCAGATATGGCTGAAGCGCCACCATCTTCAATTATAAAAGGCGGATGGTTAGCGTTTATGCAACATTATTTTACCGCAGCGTGGGTACCTCCACAGGATGAGATCAACCGTTTTGAACTCAAACAATCGAAGGAGCGTGCGGGTCACAATATTCTAAGCTTTATTGGACAACCAATAACGGTTCCAGCGGGTGGCACAAATTCATATTCGGCAAAATTATATATAGGACCAAAAGATCAAAATTCTTTAAGCATTTTGGCAGAACATTTGGATCTTGTTGTGGACTATGGAGTGTTCTGGGTAATCTGTAAACCAATTCATCAAGCAATGGTTTCCATTTATGGTTACATTGGAAATTGGGGATGGGCAATTGTTGTACTTACGATAATCATTAAAATTTTACTGTTTCCTCTCTCTGCGCGGAGTTTGAAGTCCATGGCTCGTATGCGAAGCTTGCAACCACAAATGGAAAGGCTAAAGGAACTTTATGGTGAGGATCGCCAAAAAATGGGTCAAGAACAAATGGCTCTTTGGAAGAAAGAAAAGGTAAATCCGTTAGGTGGATGTCTGCCCATGCTGTTACAAATGCCAGTTTTTATATCTTTCTTTTGGGTTTTATCGGAAAGCGTGGAGATACGGCATGCGCCTTGGTTACTTTGGATTACAGATCTCTCTTCCATGGATCCTTTTTTCATTCTTCCAGTTATCATGGGGGTAAGCATGGTTGCTATGCAAAAACTTCAACCTTTGCCAACAGATCCGACGCAAGCGAAAGTTATGCAGTACATGCCAATTGCCTTCACTTTTATGTGTCTTTGGTTTCCCTCCGGTTTGGTTTTATATTGGACTGTTAACAATATTTTATCAATTGGACAGCAATGGATTGTAAATCGACAAATTACCTCCGCGAAATCTTCTTCCACATCAACTTAAGGGTTGGTCTGGTGTTAGAGCTTTTATAGTGTATATCAATGCTGACGATACAATTGTGGCTGTAGCTACAGCGCGCGGGAATGCGGGGATAGGCATTGTTCGCTTGTCTGGTGGTAACATTACTAAGTATATGCAGCATATTTTAGGTTGCGAGTTGACCCCCAAACAGGCAAGTTTTAAAAAATTTCTCGGTAATGATGGTGAATGTATAGATACCGGTATTGCTATCTATTTTCCTTCTCCCGAATCTTTTACCGGAGAATGTGTCCTAGAGTTACAGGGTCATGGGGGTACATTTGTACTAGATCGTGTGGTTCAACGTTGTAATGATTTGGGAGCTCGTCAAGCTCGACCTGGTGAATTTAGCGAACGTGCTTTTTTGAACGGAAAAATGGATTTGGCTCAGGCTGAGGCAGTCGCAGATTTGATTTCGAGTTCTTCGCTAGAAGCAGCAAGGTCTGCTATGAGATCTTTGCAAGGAGACTTTTCTCGAGCTGTTGAATCAATTGTGGCGAGTTTAACTGAAACGCGAGTATTCGTAGAGGCCGCAATTGACTTCTCCGAAGAAGACATCGATTTTTTAAGTGATCCAAAATTAATGGAAATGATTGTAAGTTTGGAAAAATGTTTAGACGAATTGCTCATGGGTGCGAAAAGTGGAGTAATACTCCACGAAAGTTTTTCCGTTGTCCTCGCGGGGAAACCTAATGTAGGGAAATCGAGTTTAATGAATTGCTTGGGGAAGGACGATACCGCCATCGTCGCAAGCGAAGCTGGAACTACTCGCGATGTAATAAAAAAACAAGTCATAATGAATGGAATGTCCATCCAGCTCATTGATACAGCTGGATTACGTGAAACTCAAAGCAATGTCGAGCAAGAAGGAATTCGTCGAGCGTGGATAGAAATAGAGTCAGCTGATCATATCCTTCTGGTAACAGACGTCGATTGCAGCTATGTTCAAGAATTAGATTCCATTTGGCCAGAGTACTGTGATCGATATCCGAATGGCGCTTCTAAAGTCACAGTGGTGGTAAATAAAATAGACCTTTCAGGGCTTTCCCACGGCATTGACCAGGATTCATCGAGGGTTCGTGTGTCTGCCAAATATAATCTAGGAATAGATGACCTTACTTCGCAGATCGTGAAAAAACTAGGTTTTTTAAATCATGGTGAGGGAAATATATCGGCAAGACGGCGACACCTTTCAGCGTTAAATGAGGCCAAGTCTTTTATTTCCTGCGCGAAAACACAGCTCAAGTCAAGCCATGCTGGAGAATTAGTTGCGGAAGATTTAAAAATGGCTCAAAGAGAACTGTCCCGAATAACCGGCTCTCTGTCATCTGATGAACTGCTCGGGGAAATATTTTCGTCCTTTTGCGTGGGAAAGTGACTAAGTTTAAGATTCTGGTCATAGCCGAACAAGTATTTGCTACTTTTTATGAGGTTTTAATACTGTTTTTTCTACTGTTTATAAACAGGTTATGCACAATACCTGGCTAATTTTTGAGCGACTTTATCGGCATATACTGTTGATAATTTATTCCCAATAAAATTCTATTTATCTGATTAACATAGAATTTTAGATTTACTTATTTCCCCGGATAGGCCTAGGTTGTGGATAAGTGAGTTTTTAATGTGTAAGCCTGTTTTGGTTTTAGTTGCCTAGATTGGTCCATTCGAAGTATCATTAGAATATAAAACTTATAGCGTAGACATTAAGATAAAATTGAGGATAAAAATGGGTCTAGAATTGCCAGATGTTTTATGGGATCGATGTCAAAATCAACTTAAAGATGAGTTACCAGAGCAACAATATAATACTTGGATAAGGCCTTTAGTTACAGATAATGGTCAGCAGGCAGAAGAACAACAACTGTTGTTAGTGGCTCCAAATCGGTTTATAAAGGATTGGGTGAAAAGTAAGTTTGCCAAACGGATTGAAGAGCTATGTTCGCAATATGGGGGTGTCAGATTGTCTTTAGTGATTAGCAGTGATCGTCCTAGAAATAGTTTCAGCGGTCCGGTTATTAGTCCGGTGTCAGATGATCTTGTCAGTAGCACTGTCAAGTCAAAAAATGCCGATCTTAATAGCACTGCTCCTAGAGGAAGTGTAAAAAAATTTGTAACTTCGGCGGCCGAAAAAAGCCTTCAAAGCAACTTAAATAGTACGTTTTCATTTCGAAACTTTGTGGAGGGAAAGTCAAATCAGCTCGCACTCGCTGCTGCACAACAGGTTTCCGAAAATCCAGGAGGGTCATATAATCCATTGTTTATCTATGGTGGTGTCGGTTTGGGAAAGACACATTTGATGCATGCCGTTGGTAACGCAATGAGAATTTTAAATCCAGAGGCCCGAATCGTTTATCTTCACTCTGAGAGATTTGTGGCAGATATGGTTAAGGCTCTTCAGTTAAAAGCGATAGATGAATTTAAGCGCTTTTATCGTTCTGTTGATGCTTTGTTGATTGATGATATTCAGTTCTTTTCTGGCAAGGAGAGGTCTCAGGAAGAGTTTTTTCATACATATAACGCTCTTTTGGAGGGCGGACAGCAGATGATTCTGACATGTGATAGGTACCCGCGGGAAATGGATGGTGTCGAGGAGAGGCTTAAGTCAAGATTTGGATGGGGGCTTACGGTAGCGGTAGAGCCGCCAGAATTGGAGACTAGAGTCGCTATTTTGATCAACAAGGCGGCTCAAGGTAATGTGGCACTATCTCGAGAGGCTGCTTTCTTTATTGCACAGCGAATAAGGTCTAACGTAAGAGAGTTAGAGGGTGCTCTCAAGAGGGTTATGGCTCACTCTCAATTCTCAGGAAGGGCTATTGACATTGATTTAATCCGAGAATCTTTGAAAGATTTATTGGCACTTCAAGACAAGCTAGTTACCATAGACAATATACAAAGAGTGGTGGCTGATCAATATAAGCTAAAGATATCTGACCTATTATCTAAGCGACGAAGCCGTTCAATAGCTCGTCCAAGGCAAGTAGCGATGTACCTAGCGAAGGAACTAACTAACCACAGTTTGCCAGAAATCGGTGAGTCGTTTGGTGGTCGAGATCATACAACTGTATTACACGCTTGCAGGAAAGTGCGAGAGCTTGAGTTAACGGATAAAGAGTTGCGAAGAGATTTGAAAAATTTGTTCAGGACCCTTTCGACTTAAGTAGATTTTATTGAGATAAAAGGAACGCTTATGAAATTTAGTCTTTCTCGAGAGGCGTTACTCAAGCCGCTTCAGCTAGTTGTTGGGGTGGTGGAGCGACGACAGACGCTGCCGATTCTTTCGAATGTACTTTTGAAGATAGATGGTTCGCGATTATCCATAACCGCCACTGATCTGGAGGTAGAAATTGTTGGGTTTAGTGAGGTTTCTGATTCATTGGAAGGCGGTGATGTTACGGTTCCAGCAAGAAAGTTCGCAGATATTTGTCGTTCTTTGCCTGACGGATCAGTCCTTGAATTTAGCAGCGGTGATGGACGTGCACAAATTATTAGCGGGCGCAGCCGATTTACGCTTGCAACACTGCCTGCTAGCGAATTTCCGTCTGTTGAAGATAGTGAGGAGAGTATAGGTTTTATTGCAAAAGGGATGGTGTTAAAAAGTCTAATAGATAGCACATCATTTGCAATGGCGCAACAAGATGTTAGGTATTATTTAAATGGAATGCTTTGGGAACTATCTCCAAATAGCTTAAGGGCTGTAGCAACGGATGGTCATCGAATGGCGCTGTGTGATGTGGACTGTTCTGTTGATATGACAGAAAAGATTAACGTAATCATGCCAAGAAAGGGGATCGTTGAATTGTCTAGGTTGCTCGGAGATGAAGAGATAAGCGTTACTATGGGAGCTAGTCATGTTCGAGCAAGGACAGATAATTTTTGCTTTACGTCAAAATTGGTAGACGGGACTTATCCAGATTATGAACGAGTGCTTCCAAAAGGAGGAGAAAAGAGGGTCTCAGGCGACAGACTAGAATTACGACAAGCATTTAATCGCACATCAATTCTTTCAAATGAAAAATACAAAGGGGTCAGACTGTTGCTTTCAAATGGAGTATTAAAAATGGTAGCAAATAATCCAGAGCAAGAAGAAGCGGAAGAAGAGGTATTGGTTGATTATGGCGGAGAGGACCTGGAAATTGGCTTCAATGTTAGTTACTTGCTCGATGTTTTGAATGTTCTAAAAGGGAGTGACGTAACCTTTACTCTGTCCGATTCAAACAGCAGTGCTTTACTCGAGGATTCCTCTGAGAATACTCGCGCAGTTTATGTGGTTATGCCAATGCGGCTTTGATTTGGGGTAAGAATTCAACCCAACCCATGAAGCATGAGACTAGATATTGCTTTTAAAACTCGAAGGGAAAAATATAAGAAATCTTGATAACTTCAGTGTGCGTTGTAGTCCCTGCGCTAATATAATCTATGGAAAAAATGGAAGTGGGAAAACAAGTTTATTGGAGGCGATTTACCTTCTTGGCCGAGGCAGATCCTTTAGAAACAGAGATGCAAAGACTGTGATAAAGGCAGGTCAAAGCGAGCTTGTGGTATCCGCACAGTTTGATCGTCATCAAAGTGGCATTGTTTCTAAAATTGGCGTACTCCGTTCTAGTAAAGGCGGATTTGAGGCTCGTCAGGATGGTCGTGTGATAAGAACCGCTGGAGAGCTTGCGGCTCAATTACCAATACAGTTAATTCACGCCCAAAGCTTTCTTTTGCTGGAGGGCGGGGCTCTGCAACGGCGACAGTTTTTGGATTGGGGCGTGTTCCATGTGGAACATTCATATATGCGTCTGTGGAGGCGATATCACAAAGCGCTCAAGCAGCGCAATCAATTGTTGAGGCATGATAGACTACGTTCTTCGGAATTGGATTTGTGGTCTAGAGAATTAGTTGGATTAAGTAATTTAGTAGCGGAGAAAAGAGAGGAATATTTACAATTGTTGATAGAAGAAGTAGCTAATATTTGCATTGGTATTAATAGTTTTGTTGGCATGTCCATTGAGTACTATAGAGGATGGGATTACCAAAATAACTTAGAAGAGATCTTGGTAAAAGACTTGGAACGAGATCGTAAATATGGCAAAACTCATCAAGGAGCGCATAGAGCTGATCTAGTTGTGCGCATTGGTGGCGCACCAGTAGCAAGTTTTCTCTCGCGCGGGCAAATAAAATCGTTAGTGTATGTGCTGAAGCTTGCGCAAGCAGCAATTTTTCAGCGGAAAACTGGATTAAAGTGTATCTTTTTACTTGATGATTTGCCTTCCGAGTTAGATTTTTGGCATAGAGATTATCTGCTAACTTCACTGAATCAGCTGTCCTGCCAGTATTTTATGACGGGAGTGGATAGAAAAGATTTTGCAAATATTATTGGAAAAAATTCCCATCAAATTTTTCATGTAGACAAGGGACAATTAGCCAGTTGATACAACTGACGAGGTATACAGTTTATGGTTGATAATAGTTACGATTCGTCCAGCATTACTGTGCTCAAAGGGTTGGATGCCGTGAGGAAGCGGCCGGGCATGTATATCGGGGATACTGATGATGGAACAGGTTTGCATCATATGGTGTTTGAGGTTGTTGATAATTCGATAGACGAGGCCTTGGAGGGTTTTTGTTCTGACATTCAAATTTCGATTCATACTGATGAGTCAATAACTGTTTCTGACGATGGGAGAGGCATACCGACAGAAATGCATGAAGAAGGAGTTTCAGCGGCGGAAGTAATAATGACTGTATTGCATGCTGGTGGCAAATTTAATGATGAGAATTATAAGGTATCGGGTGGCCTTCATGGTGTAGGCGTATCCGTGGTTAACGCATTATCCGAGTATTTATGCTTAACGATTAGGCGCAGTGGAAAAATCTATAATCAGACATACAAAAATGGAGTTCCTCAAGGGCCTCTCAAGAGAGTCGGAGACACAGGTTCCACAGGGACTGAAATTCATTTTAAGCCCTCCAGAGAGACGTTTACTAATATTAAATTTCACTTCGATATATTAGCGCAGCGTTTGCGTGAATTATCATTCTTAAATTCTGGTATTGGAATCACATTGCTTGACGAGCGATTTAAAAGGGAGGAGCGGTATGCGTATGCTGGCGGTTTGATGGCATTCGTTGAATTTTTAAATTTGAATAAGACTAGCGTGAACAACGTTGTACATTTTTGCTCTCAGCGTGACGATGGTATTGCTGTAGAGGTGGCGTTGCAGTGGAATGATGGATTTCAGGAAAATCTTCTGTGTTACACGAATAATATCCCTCAAAAAGACGGCGGTACCCATCTCGCTGGATTTAGAACTGCACTGACGCGGGCACTCAACACATATACCGATAAAGAGGGCATTAGTAACAAAAGCAAAGTGAATACCACTGGTGACGACGCAAGAGAGGGGTTGACAGCAATAATTTCGGTTAAGGTGCCAGATCCTAAGTTTTCATCTCAGACAAAGGATAAGTTAGTGAGCTCTGAGGTTAAAACAGCGGTTGAGCAAGTAGTCGGGGATAAATTCGGCGACTACCTTCTGGAATTTCCACAACAAGCAAAAGCAATCGTAAATAAAATGATAGATGCGGCTCGAGCTCGAGAAGCGGCTCGAAGGGCAAGAGAAATGACACGCCGGAAAGGCGCTCTGGATATTGCCGGACTGCCCGGTAAACTTGCTGATTGTCAGGAAAAAGATCCTATTTTGTCTGAGCTCTTTTTAGTGGAGGGTGACTCCGCTGGCGGATCTGCAAAGCAAGGTAGAGACAGACGCAGACAGGCGATATTGCCCCTAAAAGGTAAAATACTTAATGTAGAAAAAGCACGTTTTGATAAGATGTTATCCAGTGCCGAAGTGGGTACTTTGATAACCGCTCTTGGCTGTGGCATCGGTGCTTCCGAATTTAATATAGAGAAGTTAAGGTACCACACAATTGTTATAATGACAGACGCAGATGTTGACGGTTCCCACATAAGAACATTGTTGCTCACATTTTTTTTCCGACAGATGCGCAAACTGGTTGAGCATGGCCATATTTATATAGCACAACCACCCTTGTATAAGGTTAGTAAAGGTTCTTCAGAGCAATATGTCAAAGATGATTCTGCGCTTACTCATTATTTGACCCAAAGAGCCCTCGAAAAAGCGAGTTTATATGTGAATGCTAATGCGCCCCCAATTCAGGGGGTAGCGCTGGAAAAACTTGTAACTAGTGTTCGTAATGTTGAAGAGCTTTTTCAGCGACTTTCTCTAAACTATCCCATATGTGTGCTCGAGGCTTTGCTTAAGGCTACCCGGTTTGACCACTCATTGTTTGCTGACGAATCAAAAATACATGCATGGTGCAAAATACTTTCTAATTGCTTCAATGAAATCAAGGACGGAACGCATCGCTTCACAGTGACTTTTGAAAAAGACAAAAAGCTAAATATATTCGTTCCTGTAATCGAAATAATAGCGCATGGTACTCCACAGATAGTTGTTCTGTCGCGCGACTTTTTGCAGTCTAAGGAGTATGAGGCTATCGTTTCTTTGGGAACTACACTAAATGGCCTTATAGAACAAGGTGGTTATGTTCAGCGTGGCGAACGCACAAAGCAAGTCCAAGCCTTTGATGAAGTGATCTTATGGTTAATGAGTGAAGCACGGAGAGGATTAAACACTCAACGCTACAAAGGATTGGGAGAAATGAATCCATCTCAGCTTTGGGAGACTACGATGGACCCGCAAAATCGTACAATGCTAAGAGTCACGATAGATGATGCGATTGCTGCTGATCAGATGTTTACCACTTTGATGGGCGATCAAGTAGAGCCAAGGCGAGATTTCATAGACAATAATGCTTTAGCGGTTGTGAATTTAGACATTTGAAGTTTTCAGACAGAATATGGCGTGTGGTTCATTCGCTCTGGGACAACAGTGCATTTGATTATAGGTTGTAATTTTGTGTCTCCGGTGGGGCATTAAACAACTGCTCATGGAGGGATCTATCGGACTTAAATTAAGTAGCCATTTGGGAGATGTCAGCCACTTTTAGAAATAGCTCTTGAATTTCAGTCATAAGAGCTAATCGATTGTTCCTTACTGACTCGTCATCAGCATTAACCATCACGTTTTCGAAGAAATCATCTAATGGTAGATATAAACTAAGTAGTGTTTCAAGAGCATCGGAGTAGGAACGTAGTTTAATTTTCTCATCAATTTCTGGCTTAATTTTTTGTACAGCATGAAAAAGTAACTCTTCTTTGTCACTCACAAAATGGGTTACATTTATATAATTCCCGTGAGGTATACTCTTGTTCAAAATATTGTTGACACGTTTATTAGCGGTAATTAATTGTATAGACTCTGATTTATGTCTAAAGTCTTCGATAGCTTTAATTCTTAAATCAATATCATGTAAGTTACTTATTTTTAACGCTAACACGGATTTGTAACTTTCTGGCTTAAAACCTTTTTCTTTGTAATAGAAATTAAGGCGATCTAATATGTAAGTAAGCACTAACTCCTTATTTGCTCTCGATATGGTCTTTCCCGAAAAATTAAGTTCGTTTGCAGTAAGGTCAATACTTTTTTGTAAATCTAAATCAATTTCGCCCTCGATAATTATTCTAATAAGTCCAAGGCTTGCTCGGCGAAGGGCAAAAGGATCTTTCGAACCGGTCGGGTGAAGGCCTACCCCAAATATTGCAACTAAAGTGTCTAATCTATCAGCTATTGCTAGCGTAATTGCAATGGGACAAGAGGGAATTTTATCTCCGGAAAACTTAGGTAAGTAGTAGGCTGATAAAGCTTGGGCGATTAAAGGGTCTTCTTGATCGTTTAGGGCATAATAATATCCCATCACTCCTTGTAATTCGTCAAATTCTCTCACAACATCACTCATGAGATCTGACTTAGATAATTGTCCGGCGCGGTGTGCTAGCAGAGGGTTTGCTCCAGTGTAAATGGCTAACGCTTTGCAAAGAGAAGCTACTCTCTCTGTTTTTTGTAATAGTGAACCTACCTCAGATTGAAATATTATACTTGAAAGCTTTTCACGCCATCCGTGCAGAGTTTGGTTTAGATCATTTTTATAAAAGAATTTAGCATCGGCTAAACGTGATTTTATCACCCGCTCATTTCCCTCTGACACTTGCCTTGGATCTTTGCTTATCAAGTTTGATACCGTAATAAAATAAGGCATTAAATGCCCATCTGGACCTATTACATGAAAATATTTTTGATGCTGTTGCATAACCGAAATCAAAATTTCATGCGGTATTTTGAGATATTCTTCATCAAAAGATCCGATAAGCGGAATTGGCCATTCATTTAAACCCGATACCTCATCAAGAAGTTGATTGGAAAGAACAGCTTTACCCCCTATTTCTGAGGCCAATTTATCCGCGCCATCTTTTATAATCTGCCGTCGCCGTGCTATTTTGGCCACCACAAAAGCGTTAAAAAGTTCATCTTCATAATTTGTAACAGACGAAATCACAATTCTCTCGGGAGAAAGAAACCTGTGACCCCTTGTGATATTGTTCGATTTTATATCGAAAATCTTCAAATTAAGCGGCTTATCGCCATATAAAACCACGGCCCATCGCACTGGTCGAACGAATCCTTCGCGCACATATCCCCACCTCATCCGTTTTTCTAAAGGCAATTCCAAAAGTATTTGGTTAATGCAATTTCCAAGCAAATCTAGAATGGAAGTCCCTGTGCGAAGTTCTCGCAAACATAATTTATCTTGATTACCATCGTTCTGGATTAACTCATTGAGGTTATTAATCTTCAGATTATTTCTTTTAGCAAAAGCTTTGGCAGCTTGAGTGGGGCTGGAGGTGTCATCGAATGCCACATGCTTTGGAGGTCCCCAAATTGTGATTTCTCGATCAGGAGCTTTGGGGGCAAGTGATTTTACAATCACAGCGAGTCTTCGGGGTGTTGCAAATGCTTCTACAGAGCAGAAATCAATGTTATTTTCTTTGAATGCAGTCTCCAATCCCATTGAAAAAGCTAGTGAGAGCTTTCCTAAATTTTTTGGAGGCAGTTCTTCTACTCCAATTTCAATCAGTAGATCATCATACATCTAACTCGTTCCAGTCAGGCGACGCAATGTCTTTGTGTTAAATTTTGGGTCGGCAAGAGGGAAACCTAAATCTGCTCTCGATTTTAGGTAGCCTTGTGCAACAGCTCTTGCAAGACTTCGTACTCTGAGGATATAACGTTGTCGCTCTGTCACTGAAATGGCTTTGCGAGCATCCAGCAAATTAAAGAGATGAGAAGCCTGCACTACTTTTTCATAAGCGGCAAGAGGAAGATTCTCGGAGATAAGTTGAATGCTCTTGCTTTCGCACTCGTTAAAGTGGAGGGTCAAAAATTCTACGTTAGCATGAAGAAAGTTATATTTGGACATTTCAAATTCATTTTGCTTGAAAACGTCTCCATAAGTAATGGGGCCGAGCGCCCCTTCAGTCCATACCAAATCATAAACAGATTCCACACCTTGTATATACATTGCCAATCGTTCAAGACCGTAAGTGATTTCACCAGTCACAGGAAAACAGTCAAGGCCTCCTGATTGCTGGAAGTAAGTGAATTGGGTTATTTCCATTCCATTTAGCCAGACCTCCCATCCAAGCCCTGAAGCACCAAGCGTTGGGGATTCCCAGTTGTCTTCTACGAATCGGATATCGTGAATTTTGGAGTCAATTCCTATTATGTCGAGGGATTTGAGGAAAAGCTCTTGGAAATCGTCGGGCGAGGGTTTCATTACTACCTGAAATTGATAGTATTGTTGTAATCGATTGGGGTTTTCACCATATCGACCGTCGGTGGGCCGTCTGCATGGTTGGACATATGCGCTGAACCAAGTTTCAGGACCTATGGAGCGTAAGAATGTTGCCGGATGAAAGGTGCCTGCCCCTACTTCCATGTCAAGCGGCTGCATAATGACACAACCCTCCGCGGACCAAAATTGTTGTAATTTAGAAATCAGATTCTGGAAAGTTGATGCCACGGTGTTAAATTCCATGTTAGTCATTTAGCATACTTCTTGATGTGTGAATTATTCCTCAATTATAAGGAGGTATAACTAGAATGATAGGTAATAAGATGATCAAATGCCGATATTTAAAATTAAGATTTTGTTTGGGCTATGATATTGGGAATAGAAGGCATTCTTTTGGTTAATATCAAATTTTTAAAAGGAGTTTTATGAAGCATGATAGGTTCTAAGAAATATAAGGTCCTCAGAAAGGCAATTTTTCCTGTCGCCGGTTTGGGCTCTAGATTTTTACCCGCAACCAAGGCGAGTCCAAAAGAGATGATGCCTGTGGTTGATAAACCCCTTATACAGTATGCAGTGGAAGAGGCGGTATCCGCCGGAATAACTGAGATGATTTTCGTTACGGGTCGGGCAAAACGGGCGATTGCAGATCATTTTGACAAAGCCTATGAATTAGAGCATCAGCTTGAAAAAAGCGGAAAAAAGGATTTGCTTAAAATTGCGCAAGGAGTCGTTCCTAAAGGTGTTAGTTGTACCTATATCCGACAAACTGAGGCTTTAGGTCTAGGACATGCAGTCCTTACTGCTGCCCATTTGATAGGTGATGAGTCTTTTGCGGTGTTGTTGGCCGATGATTTAATTCACGGTGAGACACCCGCGCTGAAACAAATGGCTGAACAACATAATTTTTATGGTAGCTCAGTAGTTGCGGTTCAAAGGGTGCCGGGCGCGGGAATTTCAGCCTATGGTGTTATCAGTGGTACTCAGCAGGGAGCCCATCTATATTCGTTAGATGGTATTGTGGAAAAACCAAAAGTTGAGGATGCTCCATCGGACATGGGCGTTACCGGTCGTTACATATTTTCCCCCGCAATTTTTGACCACTTACGCGCCTTAAAACCAGGCGCCGGGGGTGAGTATCAGTTAACCGATGCTATTCAAATGTTATTGATGCAGGAGCAAGTTCTAGCTTATGAATTTCAGGGTACTAGGTATGATTGCGGCAGTAAGATCGGATTGTTAAGGGCCAATATAGAATTGGGCTTGGAGCACCCCGAGATCGGGAAGAAACTAAATGATTTTTTAAAAAATGAGTTATTCCAGAAACTGCAATAGCTGGATGAGGTAATTAAGAGCAAGGACATGAAAGGGTACTTAGTATTGTGTTTATTGAGATGCCTACAGTGGCTACCTTTATCAGCATTACGTTGTTTTGGTAAATTAGTCGGTGCCATTAGTTATCGTCTCAATGGACGATCATGCCAGATAGCTAGAAAAAATCTAAAGCTATGTTTTCCTTTCGTAGCGGAAACTATTCGTGAAAAACTTTGTCGAGAGCGAATGGAGCATATGGCCCAAACAATTTTCGAAACACCGAGGCTTTGGCGGTGTTCGCCATTGTGGTTGAAAAAAAGAACAATTGAAGTATATGGGCTGGACAATATTAAACTAGCATTGAAAAATGATAGAGGAACGATTTTCCTCGTTCCGCATATGGGTAACTGGGAAGTAATTGGACTGTGGTTAGCTCATCAGACAAAGATTACTTCGCTATATGAGCCACCAAAACTTGTCGCGCTTGAAAAATGGATCAGAACATGTCGCCAAAGCACTGGCGCGAAACTGGTGCCGACATCTCCGAAAGGAGTTGCCGCGCTATTAAAGGCCCTTAAAAAAGGAGAGGCAGTAGGGATCTTGCCAGATCAACAACCGCCCATTGGTAGCGGTAAATTTAGTACTTTTTTCGGCTGTCCAGCGTTCACAATGACTTTAATTTATAGGCTGATTCAGCGGGGAAAAGTAAACATACTTTTTTGTGCTGCTTTGAGAGTTTCTGGAGGTTGGGAACTTTATTTTAATCGGCCAGATGAGGATATTTTTAGTTCAAACGAGGAGAATAGTCTGAAAGCTTTGAACTTCGGTGTCGAAAAAATAGTATCGCTTGATCCCAGCCAATACCTTTGGGAATACGAAAGGCTTCGACATAGTCCTAAAGGGTCCCCGCCCGCGTATGAATGATCAATTAGTGTCGTTACAAGGTGTATGTTTTAATAAACTGAGCGCTAAGTGCTGGTATGCTATTATCGACGAGGCCAATTTTTTTATTTCGAAAGAATGGCGGTTTTGGCTACTTTCCAATGGCTCATTAACAAAACAATTAAGATCCCTGGGTAACACAGATATTTCAATAAAACTTTTATCACAAAAATATCAACGCCCGCTGTTGTCAGAGCGAAGAGCATTTAGAAATTCAGTTTACGGAGCATCTTTTGTAAGAGAAGTGTTTTTATGTGATGCACACCTTCCAATAGTTTTTGCCCGAACGGTGTGTCCTAGACATTACAGAAATGGAATTTGGAGAGAGATTCAACAGTTGGGTGACCGTTCTCTTGGTGATTGGTTGTTTGGTAATCAGTACGCCGTCCGTACGAATGTTGAACTTGCTCGATTGAGTTCAAACTGCTTCTATTTAAAAGGACAACCACCTGGAGAACTTTCTCTTTGGGGCCGCAGGTCGACTTTTAATATTAGAAATTCGTCAATATTAGTGACCGAGGTATTTTTGCCGAATTTTGAAGTAATTAAGTCACAAGCAAATAAATAACGGAAATAGATTGCCAACTTTAGCAAAATTGATTACCAATCCTTGGATACGCCTGGTTCGCTTGGATAGACCGATCGGAACATACTTGCTTTTATGGCCGACGCTTTGGGCTCTTTGGTTAGGGTCTGATGGCTTTCCCGAGCTTGACATCCTAGCAATATTTAGTGCAGGGGTTATTGTGACACGTGCAGCCGGTTGCGTTATTAATGACTACGCTGATCGAAAAATAGATGGACAAGTCTCGCGAACGAATAATAGACCTATTGTTACTGGCGAGATAAATCCCAATGCCGCTCTTCGGGCGTTCATTTTCTTATTTCTGGTGGCTTTTTTTTTGGTCATGCAGACCAACTATACCACCGTTGTCTTATCAATGGTGGCGGCAGTGTTGATCATCATATACCCGTTTGCCAAGCGCTGGAGTAATATCCCACAATTGCTTTTAGGGTTAACATGGGGTTGGGTAGTGCCTGTAAGCTTCTCGGCAGTAGGGCACGATATTTCATTGGTTGCGTTTGCCCTTTATTTTTCGGTTGTATTTTGGACCATCGCCTTTGATACCTTTTATGCTATGGTTGATCGGGAAGAAGATATTATATTGGGAATTGGGTCCACTGCAATATTCTGGGCAGAAAATGAGCTTCGTTACATTGCGTTTTGTCAGGTTTGCTCTTTAATTCTGCTGGCTTACTGCGGCCACCAATCAGGTCGTGGTTGGGTATTTAACATGGGTATCACAATCACAGGGATTTTCTTCCTGAGGCAGTTGTGGCGCGCGAAAAGCCGCGAAAAAGTAGATTGTTTTAACTCATTTAAAAACAATCATTGGGTGGGTATGTGTATCTTTCTGTTTTTAGCGCTGGATTACTGGATCATCGATTGATTGGAGTTACTTTACATAAATTTGATCCAAGATAGTATTCGATTATTTTCGGGCATACTCACGTTCTCGGTCATTTGCAGGCCTGAACTGACTGCTATTTTATCAATCATTTCAACGTGACGTAACCCTCTTTTTGGAGAAGAAACCTTTAATTTTTTATCAAATGCTACGTTGCTTGGAGCCAAATCAATGCCACGAATTTTAAACGGTCCATAGAGGCAAAAGATACCATTTTTTGGCAGCATTGAAGCGGCTCCCGTGATCATATGTTCAACATTTTTCCAAGATAGGATATGACTTGTGTTGGCACTGAAGATAGCATCATAACAAGTTTTTGGCCATACGCTGCCCACATCCAGTACTATAGGTTTACGAAGATTTGGAGCAGGGTAACTCCGCAACCATTTGTTAATATTATCTTGATGATTCTCAAGATCACTAGGTTGCCAATCTAGCCACGGCAGTCTCGGTGCAAACCACACAGCATGTTGACCTGTACCACTACCGATCTCTAAAACTTTTGATGTTTTTTTAAAGATTCTCGCTAATTCTTTTATGATCGGATCGCGATTATTTTGGCATGACACAGAGGTAGGTAACTTTATCATAACAAGTTAACCGCGAGTAAAAACCCATTTATCGGCAGAGCTAAGTTCAGAGTTGAAACGATAATCATCATCTCTGAATTCCTTAAGGTCGTTTATGTTTGACAGTTTGTTTTTAGTCGCGAAAGCAGCCATTTGACCACGAGCTCGTTTCGCAAAAAAACTTATAACACGGTACTCTTTTCCTCGTTTCTCCTTAAAAATCGGTGTGATTACGGATGTTTCTAGACTTTTGGGTGTTATTGCTTTGAAGTACTCATTAGACGCCAAATTTATTAAAAAAGGAGGTGGTTTTTTTTCACTAAGAGCTTTTATTTGTTTGTTACAGGCATCAGTTATTGTGCTTCCCCAAAACTTATAAAGGTCTTTCCCTCTCAAGTTTGCGAACTTGGTCCCCATTTCGAGGCGATAAGGTTGTATTAGGTCAAGTGGACGCAGTAGGCCATAAAGCCCAGAGATAATTCGTATGTGGTCTTGTGCCCAAGCTAAGTCTTTTTTGTTAAAAGTTTCAGCAGACAAACCTTGGTACACGTCACCCTTAAACGCAAAAATAGCATGTCGAGCATTTTCTTGATTAAAAGGTATATGCCAATCTTGAAACCGCTGGTAATTAAGAAAACCTAGTTGGTCACTCAGGCCCATAAGGCTTGATATTTCCTCCGGCGACAGAGTTTTCAATCGATTTATTAGTATTTGGGTCTCTGGGAGTAGTTGAGGCTGAGAGTGGAATACATCCGTAACCTGATCGCTGTAATTAAGCTTCTTTGCGGGCGATAAAAGCAAAAGCATTATGAATTTCCACCAAAAAATTGACACAATATATTTTGAAGGGAGTAAAGAAACAAATCAAGGAACAGATACAATGTTTATAACGGAGTTTAGTTTGGAGCAAAAATATGAGTCGATTCTTGTTGATCTGTTTGATTGTAATGCTCATTACTTCGTGTTCTGTTAATCCAGTAACTGGACAACGTGATTTTACTCTTCTTTCAGTTGCTGAAGAGGTCTCTATAGGGGAAAAGAATTTCGCCCCCGCGAGGCAGGCGCAGGGGGGCGATTATTATGTGGATATGGAATTGCAACGGTATGTGAGTGATGTAGGGCTTAAATTAGCCGCAGTGGCGGATAATCGTCAGTTACCCTATGAATTTAGAGTTTTGAATAATCCCGTGCCGAATGCGTGGGCACTGCCAGGAGGTAAAATAGCAATAAATCGTGGGTTACTCCCTTTTTTACGTGATGAGGCCCAATTAGCGGCGGTGTTAGCCCATGAAATAGTTCATACCGCTGCTAGACATAGCGCGATTCAGATCACACGTGGTTCCATGATGCAGCTTGGGACCAGCCTCTTAGGTGCTCGGGCTGAGGGAAGTATTTATGAAAGTTATGCCGATTTAGCAGTTTCCTTGGGAAGCACTGCATGGATGGCGAGGTATAGGAGATCAGATGAGTTAGAGGCGGATCTTTATGGTATGCGTTACATGGCGCGAGCTGGTTATGAGCCTGTTGCAGCAGTGGAGTTGCAGCAGACATTTTTAGCTCTGGCGGGTAAGGCGGAGACTGAGGAGAGTTGGTTTAATGCGCTTTTCTCTAGCCACCCTCCATCGCCTAAAAGAGTCTCAGCCAATCAAATGACAGCAAGAGGACTGGTTTCGGGTGCCAGATATAAAAATCGATTTGAACACGCTATGAGGAATTTACGGAAAGATAAACGAGCTTATAATGCCGCTCAAGCTGCGGGTCGTGCGTTATCAAAAAAATTACCAAAAAATGCAATAAAATTATTGGATAAAGCTATCGCGATACAACCTAGTGAGGCTGAATTTTGGCGGTTGAAAGGAAATGCATGGGAGCAATTAAATATGGTGGACAACGCAGAACGAGACTATTCTTCAGCAATTGCGAAAGATGCTAATTACTACTTAAATTTTTTGGAGCGTGGCATATTTAGATATAAACAGGGAGAAATCGCCGCTGGCGTTTCGGATATTCGTTTAAGTCACAAGCTCTTGCCCACTGCCTTTTCTAACTATTATTTAGGACAGAATGCTCTGCTCTCCGAGGATTATCAGATTGCAGAGACTTATCTTAGGGCTGCAGTAAATAGTACATCTACCGTACGTGACAAAGCTCGAGCTTCTCTTGAGTCACTTCTTTTGGAGCATAAACCTGAACAGTTCCTTAAAACAGCATTGTCTCGTTCCGATAGCGGTATACTCCAAGTTTATATTACAAATATGGGACCGGTAAAACTGATGGTAACGAACCTTCAAATTTCGATAACAGATAACAACTTTGGCCAAGACCGCGTCATTGAACTAAAAACTACATTGGTACCAAAACAAACGGTGCGCGTAGAAACAGATATAATTTCTGGATTGAGTAAGTGGACCTCAGGACAATATAGAGCTAGAGTAGTTAGTGCAGTTGTTATGGATTAAGAATTTAGCTCTAGTTTAAGTATTGTTTAATCTAAACGGACATCTTTAAGCACGACGAATTTGGAGAACATCAAGTGGACAACAATAACCGACCACCCTGTGCCGTATGCAAACTGATCAGGACTTACATGTTCGTGGCTATCCCAATGATCTTAATCATGTGGACAAGACCAGAGTTCACAAAATTGAAAGGTATTTCGTTAACAAATGGATTTGCATCTCTGATAACTATCGTGTTTGTAACGATGGTTATATGGAAGTACTACCAAGAATTCTGGAAGCCGCGTCGTGAAAACGCCAATAAAAGACGGCCCTAATTGCTGGGCCTGTATCTACTTCAAAATTACCCACGACAGAAGAAGGCCTTATGGTTGTAATGCTATGGGATTTAAATCAAAGGCACTCCCCAGTGTAGAAGTAATTCGAGCACATGGGCAGCATTGCTTGAGTTTTTCTCCAAAACCTACGCACAACTAGGCTTGAGCATTTCGTTATGTTGGCACCTATCTTTCCCTTACGAGCATAAATGGCTGGTTTATTATTCGGGCTTGCCGGCAGGATATTCGGCCATTGTAGGTGTTGAGAGAACATCGAAAGGTATCTTGGTGGAGGCTACTGCTCGAGGTCCAATGATTTGCAACTTCAGCATCTAGAAAAACATTAGTGTTAATTGCGGGCGCGACACAATCCGCTTGTATAATTGACTTCATCTCCTTATTTGTTGGCAGCCGCCATTTAACTCCGGATTTTTCTGAAAATTCTTTAGCATAGGCAGTGGCTTCATCCCAAGATAAATGTAACGCTTCGCCTTGGCATCTGTAGTTAACAAAACGCTTTCCGCCCGAGCACCTGAACCATCGGGTTCCAGTCTTTGGATCTATTGCCATTCCTAAGTCATCAGTAACGAAATCTTGCTTATCATAGGCCTTGATTTGGTCTTCGCACTTTATTTCAGGCTCATGAAGATCGCATCCAACAAGAGCAATTATTGCAAGAATGATAGCCACTGACATGCAGCTGTTCATAAGCAACCTAAACATATTGCACCTAACCTGAAAATCTTTAAGTGAATCAATACACAGTTTCGAATTATGATCGTAAACAAGTGTATGTTACCTTGCAACAAAAGCCTGTTTTAACTTTAGCTATATAACGAAAAAAAAGCTTTTATTATATCTAATGCAACTACTTACTGTGATAATATCAGAAATGACTGTAACTATACCAACCATTTGCAAACATTGATTGTTAAGATTAACTGTAAAAGGTCTTTTAATTAAATTTTTGATGATTTCTGCCGATTTACGATACACTGATGAGTAGTTTATCAAGACATGAGTATATAAGAGAGATTTTTGGTAAAAGGCTGCTCTATTTTTTTAGGGTTAAAAGCATAATTTTAGGTTTAACAACTAATTTAATGTAGTCATTGAGAGGAAATTTTATGGATATTGCTACTATAGTGGGTCTTCTGGGAGCGTTTGGTCTGATCTTCATGGCGATTGATGATCCGGGTGCTTTTGTCGACACCCCATCACTTTTGATCGTAGTTGCAGGATCCGCGATGGTCACGATGGCCAGATCTTCCTTGGGAGAATTTTTAAGCGCCGGCGGTGTTGCGGGCAAATGCTTCATGTACAAAATGGATTCAGCTCCAGATCTTATAGAAACTATGGTTGAATTGGCAACGATCGCCCGAAAGGATGGGATGATCGCTCTTGAGGGTCAAGAATTGTCCAATGCCTTCTTGGCTAAGGGTGTTGGGATGTTGGTGGATGGAGCAGAGCAGGATGTAATCAAATCCACTCTGGAAAGAGAAAAGGACTCTACGAAAATCAGACAAATGCTCGGCGCCGACTTTTTTGCTGCGTGGGGTGAGGTTGCGCCGGCCATGGGAATGATAGGAACTCTGATTGGGCTAGTTCAGATGCTCGGTAACATGTCAGACCCTAAAGCCATTGGCCCAGCGATGGCGGTTGCACTTCTTACAACAATGTATGGGGCAATTCTCGCAAACGTCATCATGTTGCCTCTAAATATGAAACTCTCGAATATGGCGGCGGCGGAAGAACAGAACAATGAATTGATAATAGAGGGTCTAATGTTCATGGCAGAGGGCGGTAACCCCCGAGTTTTGGGCGATAAACTTGCTGCATTCTGCGATGCTGCGGCGCAAGCTAAACTTGCAGCAGCTGCCGGATAAGACCAGGTCTTAGCAATGGCCGAAGAACAGGATAATTCAGCTGAAGAGGGTGAAGCCCCAGAGGTCAATTGGTGGGAGATTCCGATTGATCATGGCCCAGAAAAGTTAGACTGTCCAAAATGTAAAGGTGGAGCCCCTGCTTGGATGGCAACATTTGCTGATATGGCTACTTTACTTATGGCTTTTTTTGTTTTGTTACTGTCCTTTGCTGAGATGAGCGTGCCGAAATATAAGCAGATTGCTGGGTCATTGAAAGCATCCTTCGGCGTGAAACGGATAGTGCCAACAATCACCATCGAGACCGCTCGAAGTATTGTTGTTGATGATTTTTCGCCCGCGGTTGCTCAACCAACTGTTTTTAGAGACGTTAGGCAACGTTCCGAAGACATCACTATGAGAGAAGTAGTTAAAAAAACTGAGGAGAAAGAGGCTGATTTTAAAACTCGTCAAGACTTTCGAACGCTCGAACAAGTAATGCAGGAAGAAATTGACAGTGGTCAGGTCATGGTTCGTGTCGAGGATAACAAGGTTGTCGTGGAGCTGAGAGCCGATTCGCAAAGCGGCGGTGCTGCTGATGTCGACATTAAAGATGGGACTGGCGGACCGATTAGCCAAAAGACTTTAGACATAGCGGCGAAGGTTGTGGAAGCGCAAGCGAGGCTTTCCACTGAGGTCGAGGTCCGCCGACAGAAATTGGCTTCAGGCGAGAAATCTCAGGGTCGTGATGATCAAAATAGTTCGTTGAAGTCTCCCGGTGGTAAGACCAATAAGCAGAATCAAGATATCGAAGATCAATTCCAAAAAGTACGTGCTGACCTTTCTAAAGACATTCAGAGGGGTCTTGTGGAAGTCGAAAAAATTGATAACAGAATAACTGTTCGACTGGCAAGTCAGGGATCATTTGTGTCCGGTAGTGCAAATTTAAAGGACGAGTTTGAACAGCTGTTGGGACGCGTTGGGAGGTCTTTATCTGCTTCTCGAGGCAAAGTTCGCGTTGAAGGACACACTGACAATGTTCCAGTCGCTTTCAGTGAGCGCTTTAAATCTAATTGGGACCTTTCCGCTGCAAGGTCTGCCTCAGTAGCTCAATTTTTCATAAATGAGTCCGGTTTTGATCAGGAGCGAATAACCGTTGCTGGTTTCGCCGATACCAAGCCCATTGCCCGAAATGATAGTTCGGTGGGTCGAGCCCGCAATCGGCGAATTGAGGTAATTGTTGATGGTACATAACATTTGGGACGAATTTGATGGCTGACCAAGAACAAGAATTGAACACGGATGAAGAGACGGAACCTGCAGAGGTAAAAGAGGAGCAGATACTCGACTCTCAGGGCTATCCAACTGTTTTAGATGAAGAGGGTAAGCCAATTGAGAGGGAGGTTGTAGTTCATCCAAAACCCCCAGAATGCTCACCATGTAAGAGTGGAGCGCCGGCGTGGATGGCAACATTCGCCGATATGGCAACGTTGTTAATGGCATTTTTCGTCCTTCTCTTATCTTTTGCGGAAATGAACGTTCCCCGTTACAAAGAGGTGAGTGGTTCAATGAAAAATGCTTTCGGAGTGCAGCGAATTGTTCCTACTGTTGAACCACCAAAGGCTAAAAGTATTATTGCAAAACAATATAAGCGCGCGAAAGTAAACCACACTACACTGAATGTGATTCAAGAGCAGACAACAAACGAAGAGCAGCCAGTTGATCCCATTCTCAAGGAAACAACTAAAACCGCAGATTTTGATACGAATTCGGATATCGAAAAATTAAAAGAGACTATGGCGAAAGAGATTGCTCGCGGCAAGGTAGAGGTGAGAGTCGAGGATACGAGGTTGATTGTAAAAGTTATCACTCAAGCTAAGACGGGAGACGACGGAAAAAACGAAAATAGCAAGTCAGGGGCGCAGGTTTCCCAAGATGATTTGCAGGTTTATGCAAAAATCGCTGCTGCTCAAGCACAGGTAGAGTCTGTAGTTCAAGTTGAACAGGGCTCACCTGACGACGTTGCTGCCAATTTATCGGGAATGTCAGATGCTACAAAAAAGCGTGCGATAGATGATCAGTTTCAAAGAATCCGAATGAACCTTTCGAGCGAGATTGCGAAAGGGTTGGCTGAAGTTGAGCGAGATGGAGATAAGATAATCGTTAGATTAGCTGAAAGGGGTTCATTCCGCAGCGGCTATTCAGATCTTCAACCAGGATTCAAGCCTTTATTGAAAAAAGTGGGTGACTCGATATCGCAATCTAGTGGGTTAATCACAATTGAGGGACATACGGATAATGTGCCTATGGCATTTAGTGAGCGTTTCCGATCTAACTGGGATTTATCTGCCGCTCGTTCGGCTGCAGTAGCTGATTATTTGCTGGACAATTCCTCTGTTGCAGAAGGTCGAGTGACAATTGTTGGTCTCGCGGATACTAAGCCGATCAGGTCGAATAGCACACCTCAAGGAAGAGCAAAGAATCGTCGCATTGAGGTGATTGTTGACGGCGGTTAGGCACTAACTTTTTCGCTGGGCTGTGCGAGTTTCTTACGAAAAGAGGGGATTCTAAAATTCCTTTACATTAAAGAAAACGACTTTGTACTCCATCAACTATTTGTGTTGGCTTTGAAGATGGTTACAACATAATAACGTACTTCAGACAAATTATTAATAACCCAATGTTTCTGGTTACTCTTCGCGCTTTTTATTAGTTTTTTCCTCAATAATTTCGTCGAATTCTTGCTGTTCAGCGATGTTGTCAAAGATAGCTTTCGCGTGTTGTTCGGTTATTTTGAATCGTCCCCTTAAATCTTCGATATGATCGGCTTCATCCTCGGTTATAACTCCATCTGCCATTGCTGCATTAACTTCTGCTTCGAATATTGCTTCGCGCCTAGCCATTTGATTGGAAAAGGCAGACGCTACAATTCCGGTTAAAAGTGCTACGGCACAAACGCCCATGAGAGCAGTAAATGCTCCAACAATTTTACCTATTCCGGTGACAGGGGAAACGTCACCATACCCAACGGTTGTAAGAGTAATCATGGACCACCACATGGTGTGCGGGATCGATTGGAAGTTTTCCGGTTGCGCCTCATATTCGGCTAGATACATCATTGAACTGGAAAGAAACAAAGCTATCGCCATAAGGTAAAGGGCTGCCACAAACGACTGTCTCTCTTGATAAATTGCTGAAAATAGGTCCTCCAGTGCGGTAGAATAGTGAGAAATCTTAAGTAATCTCAATAAGCGTAGGACACGCAACCATCTTAAGTCGGTTCCCGGAAAAAAGTAGGGTAGTATGCTCGGTAGTATAGCGGCTAGATCTACTATTCCATGAAAACTAAAGATGTAACTAGCTCTTCTGCGGGACGCATCGGGGTAACGGTTTTTCTCATCTGCAGCCATCGACCAGATTCTTAACAAATACTCTACAGCGAAGACTATTACCGAGAACATTTCGAACAAAAAAAACTGTCTTTGGTACGTTTCTCCCAAAGACGAAATAGACTCTAGGCATACTGCGAGTAGATTTAGAAATATCAATATTGAGAGGAAATAATCACAAGCCAAACTCGTTTTGTCAGTACTGTCACCTTTATCAAGTATTTGAAATATCCTGCTCTGAGTGAATGCCATGTTATTTCGACTCCGATTATCTTAAGAACCTCTAATTATTTGAGCAATTTATGCCATGCAAGAGCAGAACTGTCAAGCCATACGTGAAGTACTCATGACAAGCATATCATTAATGAATAGAACCATTATTAGGAAAAAAATAAGTTAACTAGACAAACTCCTTCTAATTTGAACTTTATAGCGTCCGCTCGATGTTTCTCTGGACATTTTTGCTATTACTAAAATTCTAATAAAACTTACTTGTCTCATTTGTCGATGGGTATTGATGGCTTAGAACTAATGCTGTCGATTATGTGCTTTCGATTAATTCATTTAGGTAAGTGTTTACTTGAACTCGATGTTCAATTTGTTTCGCACTAGCGTCGTTAAAGCTCAGTGTTGGCTGGTGAAGAGAAATGAATTGATCAAAGAAAAGGCAGTCGGTGGGTATGGACGTTTTTGATTGTGGTGTGCTTGGCTTTAGTGGCACGGCACTTTTTTCTTCTGTTAACTCTTCGGTGTTTGACGATTCGTATAGCCAAGCTACTTCTTTTCCGAAGTTTGATTCGTTATCCCCGCTTTTGCTCTGAGAAAGCTCCAAATTAGAAACGCTCTGAGGCCTTAACTCCAGAGCGTTGGTTGTTGATGCATATAACATATCGAAACTCAGCTGTTAGGCATCTGTTATGACGCCATTGCTGCGTTTTGGTCTTTTAAAAGTGATGGTAAGAGTGTCCAAGCGGAGCTAATTTCTTCCATCAATCCTTTGACTTCGCGCACAGCTTCGATGTCATTGTACAGATTGGCCTTGATAAGTCGCCTCAGGCAATAATCATATAACTCACTGAGATTGCGTGCTAGTTCTGCGCCCTTCTCAAAGTCTAAAGAACCCTGCAACCCGATAATAATATTACTCGCTCTATAAAGAGCATCACTTTTCTCCTTTATCGACTTGCGCACCAGGTGACCCTCGGCGGATGATAATGAATCTATCAGTCCGTCAAATAACATTTGGATCAACTGAACACCATCAGCATAGGGAACTGCTGATGACACATTCACATCTTGATAGGCATTCAGTGCTTTGGCGTGTCTTTTCATTTTGTGGAACTCCTCGGTTTTTTACTACTACTGCAAATGTAATAGTTATATCGTCTAGAGTTCGAATTTCTTTAGAAAATAGTGGAATAAAATTTACAGAACTCGGGTTGAATATCTCTCACGAGGTAGGACAAGTAGTATAGTTGCTATCGACGCAGATGTCTGCCAATTGGAGGGCTTTTGCAATCTCTTCATCTTCAAGTTGTAACTTGGCTTGATCGCCAACATCTGCGTTATCAAGCTTTCCATTTTTTCCAGCCACTGTGCTCCAAATCAGTGCTTTAAAAGGATCCGGGTCTCCCAGTTCTCCGGCTTGTAGCATAAAAGCATACATAAATTGAGAATTAGCATACCCCTGCTTTGCTGAAAGAAGGTACCAATATTTTGCAAATTTGTAATCCATAGGTACGCCTTGGCCTTGGTGATACATGAGGCCAAGCATGTATCGTGAATCCGCTAAGTTTTGTTCAGCAGCTCTCCTGAAATATTTAAAGGCTTCTTTATAATTTTTTTTTACGCCATAGCCAGAATAATAAAGCATGCCTATGTTATGTTGAGCTTCAGAAAGGCCCTGCTCTGCGGCTAGCCTGTACCAGCGCATAGCAATACTGTAGTCCTGCGACACCCCGAGGCCCTCTTCATATAAGTGACCGACATTATTCTGCGCGGCGGCTATGCCATCGTTTGCCATTCCGATCCAAGCACGCATTGCCGTTGCATAATGAGCCCGCTGCAAGGCACTGAGACCGGCATTAAAATCTCCTAATGCTGTTGGTGTCGAAAAGTAGCTGGCCAATGCTAATAATAGGCACCAATAAAATTTTTTCATTCATCCTCCAAGTCGACACACAGTACCACTAACACTCTTTTCAACAGCGTAATGTTAATTTGTGTGACGATATTAATCTCTTTCGATAGTTCGGGCTTGGCTTTGAACATCTATCACTGCTTGAAATAACTCGCCCTCTGCAATGCTCCCTGTCATTAAAGTGCTTTTCTTATGTACTACTGGTAAACTCTCACCGACAAAGTCACTTACTTTGATCATTGCTTGTTTTAGTGAGTCATCTGCATAAAGTAATGTGGGATCTTTATCCATACGGGTGTCAACTGTGTCATCGCCGCAAGAGACAGCTTGATGAATATTTAGCTTACCTAAAAGAATACCCCCTTCATCTACAACATAAGCTTCAGTTTGTTCACGACGCTCCATGTGTTCGCGGGCGGTATTACCAGTATCACTTTTTCTAACTCTAATATGATCTTGGGATGCATAAGGCTCCAACACTTGATTTTCTAATGCGATGGCTTCTCTGCCTTTTACTAAATCAACTCCTCTATCCAGTAATTGACGGTCAAAAAACGAATGCCCAAATAAACGGTGAGTGATTAGACTGCAGACCATGACTGCAATCATTGCAGCTACGGCATATTCATAAGATTGCGAGAGTTCAAGCACAATCAGGACGGCGCTGAGTGGAGCACCGATGACTGATGCACTAACTGCCGCCATGGCCGCCACAGTAATTACAGATGCGATATCATTGAACCCAATTGCCACAAGTAGCTTTGTCGCAAGCGCTCCTGCAGCAACACCAATAAATAAAGCGGGTGAAAAGACCCCACCAAACACGCCAAAACCTATACATGCTGAAGTCATAAAAATTTTTGCTATTAAGACGCTTATTAGCAGTGGAACTAGATATTCTCCAGCGATCATGTCATTGATATTACTTACTCCTAAGCCAAGTGCTTGAGGAACAAAAAGTCCAACTAACCCACAAGCGGTTGCGCCGATAAAAGGAAGGAGAGTTGGATTCACAGATAAAGAAGTGGCTAATTTGGTGGAATATCTTATTGACACCATAAAAGCTATCGCGGTAATTGCGAATATGGGCGACAAGATGACCAAGAAGGGCACTACTTCTGCCAGGGCAGGTGCAGCAGCATCTATCTTGAATGTTGCTGTATGAGGAAAAAGATAACCACCCACCGAGCTTGCTGCGATCGAGGACACCGTAATCGGAGCTATAGCTCGGACAGAAAAGTGACGGAGAATGGCTTCGTGGGCAAAAATTATACCTGCGATCGGCGCATTAAAACCGGCAGAAATTGCGGCGGCCACCCCGCAGGCTAGATAGATTTCTCGGGGTAGACGATTAAAACCAAGCCGCTTTCGCAATTGAAGCTTTGATGTAATGATACCCACAGTAGCGCCAAAGTGCACTATTGGTCCATATTGGCCGACTGATGCCCCTCCACTGACCGACGCGAATGCCGCCAAGGTTGACGCGAGCCCCTGCTTTATGTTGAAGGGGACGTTAAGTTGATGTGCTGAGTACATAGAGTCAGCGGGACCTGCCCACTTAGCAATGCCAAACGACTTTTTGATTATAACAACAGCAGCAGCAGCAGCCCACAAAAATAGAAGACTTGAGAAGGAAATAGTTTGGTTGCCAAAAGAGGCGGTAAAAAAATCTACGCTCTCGCGTTTTTGACCAAACCACTGAACGCTCGATACAAAGAGGTTCGATACAACTGCTAAACTTGCACCAATAAGCCCTCCTACAACAAAAACGATAAATACCTCTAAAAAAGCTTCTTTTATGCGATTCATGGAACGAACCTCTCTATTATAGGAAAGCAAGTCATTCTAGA
This sequence comes from Cellvibrionales bacterium UBA1854, assembly GCA_002338445.1. GTDB lineage: Bacteria > Pseudomonadota > Gammaproteobacteria > Pseudomonadales > Porticoccaceae > TMED48. The sequence goes on from DDII01000076.1 coordinate 41,276, forward strand.
TTACCTAGTAAGTGATTGCCGGTCAAAGAATGATTTGTCAGATATTTTTTCGTCTACCTTTGGGAGTTTCAAAAAAAGTTATTGTAAATTGAAATATTGAAGACAGTGTTTATTCTCATTAGAATATATACTTATAAGTCCAAATTAAAGTGGTACAGCGCTTCATGAGCGCTACATTATGCCAGCTTCCCTGCTTTTTTTATCGGTAACACAGTTGAGAGCTTTGGCATCAGAATTTCGTTGAGACGATTTAGTGCAGAATTTAAAGACAATTGTAGGGCGGAGCGCAGATATCAATGAGCTCCGCGCACTCATAAAAGTAGTTGGACCTAGTGATGCAACCGCCTTAATATTGGGCGAAAGTGGCACGGGAAAAGAACTCGTGGCACGCGCGCTTCACGACTGCTCAGAGCGCTCAGCTGAACCTTTTATTCCCGTAAACTGCGGCGCAATTCCTCGTGAGTTGCTTGAGAGCGAACTGTTTGGGCATCGCAAGGGAGCTTTTACCGGAGCGATATCAGATCGCAAGGGAAGATTTGAACTTGCAAGTGGTGGCACATTATTTCTGGACGAGATCGGAGATATGTCCATGGACCTGCAAGTGAAGTTGCTTCGTGTATTACAAGAACGCATTATTGACCCAGTAGGTACCACTCAGGGTTTAGCGATTGATGTCAGAGTTATTGCTGCTACACATAAAAACGTTGAAAATCTCATAGAGAAAGGCGAATTTCGTGAGGA
>DDII01000076.1:42307-42470 GCA_002338445.1 Cellvibrionales bacterium UBA1854
AGAGAAAGGCGAATTTCGTGAGGACCTTTTTTACCGTCTAAATGTTATGCCGATAGAGATAAAAGCACTTCAAGAGCGAAAGGAGGATATTCTGCCGCTGATCGAGCATTTTTCAATAATGCACGCTAAGCGGAGGTATAAACCTATAACATTTGCATCTTCG
>DDII01000076.1:42762-42996 GCA_002338445.1 Cellvibrionales bacterium UBA1854
AAACCTATAACATTTGCATCTTCGTCACTTGACTTGTTCATGAGATACAGCTGGCCGGGTAATGTAAGAGAACTTTCCAATCTTGTAAATCGTTACTCGGCGCTTTATCCCGGTCAAGTTGTCGATTTTAGGAATGTTCCAGAGAGTATGCTTCCCCCCGGTATTCGACTCTTAGCAAATGTTGAACCAGGTGAACTTCCGTCAGAAGTCCACGTTTCAAGTGGCCAAAGCGCT
>DDII01000076.1:43284-43661 GCA_002338445.1 Cellvibrionales bacterium UBA1854
CACGTTTCAAGTGGCCAAAGCGCTTTTAATTTCGAAGAGCAATCAGAGGCAAATGCGTCGTTGGCGATAACAGATACTCCAGCATTATCTAGTCAGCTAATGGAGGGGCGTAACAATGGGAAGGTTTTTGACGAGACAATTAACGTAATTTCAATGGCGCAAAGTTGGGATTCTTTTCCAGAACAAGGGCTCCCTTTAAAGCAACACATGGTAGACATTGAGAGAAGTCTGATACAGCAAGCTCTCGATAAGGCTGAGGGGAATGTTTCTAAAACCGCAAGGCTCTTGAATGTCCAACGAACAACACTTATCGAAAAAATCAACAAATATGGGCTCTCAAGTGCTTAAATACCTTTAAATTTAAATTTAGATTGATG
>DDII01000043.1:0-5472 GCA_002338445.1 Cellvibrionales bacterium UBA1854
TGAGTGAGATAGGTCTGCATCTGAAGTCGCAAAAAAAGTAGACAGCTCACATCAATCGCATGTTTTGTGTATTCCGTTACCTTGAAACTCCCGAGGAGATATCCCATAGAGAGTTCCAGCACTGAAATTTGGCCATTAGCCATTTACACTTTCTTAGTAATTCTGCTTGTAATTGCTATGTTAGTCGTTTCTTGGCTGTTGGGTCAGCGAAGACGTGATGACGCTACCAACGATCCCTTTGAGTCAGGAATCGTTTCAGTTGGTAGTTCCCAAGTACGGATATCAGTTGAGTTTTATTTAGTGGCCATCTTTTTTGTTATCTTTGACCTTGAGGCTGTTTTTATTTTTGCCTGGGCTGTTGCATTTTTTGAACTTGGCTGGAAAGGTTATATATCTATGCTGATATTTATTGGCGTGTTAGGTCTCGCCTTGGTGTATGCATGGAGAATAGGTGGCCTCGACTGGGGTAACAAAGTCAGAACGGGTTTGGATCGGGCAAAGAGCGCAAATGATGAAATGAGGAAGCAACACGTTGAAATGGAGTCTTAGCAAACCTAATGATACTGGCGGCAGTGAAAGCACCAGTGTCATTGAAGAACAAGTCAAGCGGAACGTAGCTTTTGCCAAGTTAGAGGATCTGATCGCTTGGGGTCGCGCACATTCTCTGTGGCCATTCAATTTCGGTTTATCATGCTGTTATGTCGAAATGGCTACATCTTTTACGAGCCGGCATGACATAGCAAGATTTGGATCTGAAGTAATTCGCGCCACACCAAGGCAAGCAGACTTAATGGTGATTTCTGGAACTTGTTTTTTAAAGATGGCTCCAGTGGTAAAACGCCTCTATGATCAACTGCTAGAACCTAGATGGATAATATCAATGGGATCCTGTGCTAATTCGGGCGGTATGTACGACATTTACTCAGTAGTACAAGGTGTGGACAAGTTTATCCCTGTTGATGTATACGTGCCAGGTTGCCCTCCTAGGCCCGAAGCACTTATGCAAGGCCTTATAATGCTGCAAGAGTCGATTGGAAAAGAACGTCGGCCTATCACCTGGGCGGCGGGAGATCAGACAGTGATAAAACCGCAAAAGGTTAGTAAAAGAGACCAACTTACAGCTCAACGTATCAAAGCGACCGAATTAAGAGAACCGCACAACAGCTAACGAAAGCAAAGGACATTCCTAGGATATAACATGCAGCTGGCTCAGGAGGAACGACAGCTACCCATTTTGAAATTGCTAAACGATGAGTTTGGTAGCAGAACTTTTTTTGCTCAAAACTGTATTGATGAAATTCCCACTCTTTGGGTGCCTCAGCAGCAGGTCGTCCAGGTACTGATATTTCTTCGCCCCCACTTCTGCATGCTGTACGATCTGTTCGCGATAGATGAGCGCACTCGGGAAAATCGCCAAGATCAGCCTGACGCCGACTACACCGTAGTTTATCAGCTTCTATCTATGCGGCGTAATGAAGATCTTAGAATAAAAGTTGGACTCTCTGCATCCCAATTAGCACTCCCATCGATTATAGATATTTGGCCAAATGCTAATTGGTACGAAAGGGAAGTTTGGGATATGTTCGGAATTTCTTTTGATGGGCATCCCTCGCTCTTTCGCATACTTCTCCCTCCAACGTGGGAGGGGCACGCTCTGAGAAAAGATCATCCGGCTCGAGCTACCGAAATGGGCAAGTTCACAATGGATTCTGAGCGAGTTGCGAAGGAGCAAGAAGCGCTCCGTTTTAGGCCTGAGGACTGGGGGATGAAGTCTGAGAGCGAAAATAGTGAATACATGTTTCTCAATCTCGGACCCAACCATCCAAGTGTGCATGGGGTTTTTCGGATCGCATTGCAGTTAGATGGGGAAGTGATCATAAATTCTGTTCCAGACATTGGGTATCACCATCGAGGCGCCGAAAAAATGGGAGAGCGTCAGACTTGGCACACCTACATACCCTATACCGATCGAATCGATTACCTTGCTGGAGTCATGAATAACCTAGCATACATTCAAACAGTCGAACTTCTTGCGGGCATCAAGGTTCCTGAACGTGCAAAAGTCATCAGAATCATGCTGGCTGAATTATTCCGAATTTCTAGCCATCTCGTTTTCTATGGAACGTTTGTTCAAGATGTGGGTCAAATGTCCCCCGTCTTTTACATGTTTGCTGACCGTGAAAGACTGTTTGGAATTATTGAGGCCATAACAGGTGGCAGAATGCACCCCGCCTGGTTCAGAATTGGCGGAGTAGCCCAGGATCTTCCTAATGGTTGGGATAAACTAATACTCGATTTCATCAATTCAATGCCTGCTCGGCTCGATGAGTGGGACAAGATGGCGATGCAAAACAAAATGTTAAAGGACAGGACTGTCGGAATTGGCGTATACACGGAAAAAGAGGCATTAGACTGGGGTGTAACAGGACCGGGGCTCAGGGCTACAGGGAACGATTGGGATGTCCGAAAAAAACGTCCTTATGGGGGATATGACCAATTTGATTTTGAGGTACCTACAGCTGATCGAGGCGATTGCTATGACCGAGCGGTGTTACGCATTGAAGAAATGCGTGAGAGTATAAAAATCATACGCCAGTGCGTGGAAAATATGCCCGGAGGTCACTACAAGAGCGAGCACCGCTCAACCACGCCGCCCCCAAAAGAACGCACGATGCAGGACATAGAAACACTCATTCACCACTTCCTTAATGTGAGTTGGGGCCCAGTTATTCCTCATGGAGAAGCTTCTGTAATGATCGAGGCAACAAAAGGTATCAACAGCTATCACCTCATAAGCGATAATGGAACAAACGCCTACAGAACCCGAATTAGGACTCCATCCTTCGCTCACCTTCAGCAGATCCCTCTTATTAGTCAGGGACTTTTGATTCCCGATCTGATTGCAATAATCGCGAGTATTGATTTTGTAATGGCGGATGTAGATCGATGATTGAAAATATTATTCAGTCAGAAACCTCCTCCACTCTGACATCAGAGGAGCTTCAACTCATAAATATAGAACTCTCTCACGTTCCACAAAAATCGGGAGCAGCTATTGATGCGTTGAAAATAGTTCAAGCGAAACGCGGTTGGGTATCAGACGAATGTCTAATTGCCATCGCCAAACACCTCGAAATGTCTGCCGAGGAATTAGAAGGTATAGCAACGTTCTACAATTTAATATTCAGAAGACCGGTAGGCGACAAAGTCATTCTCTTTTGTGACAGCGTGAGTTGCTGGCTCTGTGGATGTGAGAACCAAAAACAGAAGCTCTCAGAAATCTTAAAAATAGACTACGGAGAAACTACCAAAGACGAAAAATTCACCCTGCTTCCCGTCCCATGCCTGGGTGCTTGTGACAAAGCTCCTGTGATGATGGTGGGAGATGACTTATTTACAAATTTAAATTCGTCTAAGTTAGAACACATATTTGCTAATTATAGAGAAGAAGGTGAAAAGTGACCGAAAAAGTTCTCACTAAAAATATATCCAAAGTTAACGAGACTACTCCGATTGATAAGTATGAAGCCTGTGAGGGATACTCAGGACTACGGAAAGCGCTCAAATCTATGGCGCCGGGTGAGTGTCTTACAGAAGTAAAAAATTCGAAGCTTCGGGGGCGCGGTGGCGCCGGATTCCCGACGGGTATTAAATGGAGTTTTGTGCCAAAAAACGAAGACTGCTTACCCGGACATAAATACCTCATATGCAATGCTGACGAGATGGAACCAGGTACATTCAAAGACCGGCTACTAATGGAGCAAGACCCTCATCAGCTTATAGAAGGTATGATTCTCTCGGCTTACACAATTGGCGCTGATGTTGCCTATATTTTTATAAGAGGAGAATATCGATTAGCTATTCAACGTCTAAATGAAGCAATTAAGGAATGTTACAACTCGGGTTATTTGGGAAGAAATATTCTAGGATCTGCGTTCAGCCTTGAAATGTATGTTCATCCAAGTGCGGGCCGATACATATGTGGCGAAGAAACTGCACTTATCAACGCTCTAGAGGGGAAACGTGCAAATCCAAGAGCAAAACCGCCTTTCCCCCAAGTAAGTGGTCTGTGGGGTCGCCCTACAATAGTCAACAATGTAGAAACTCTTTGCAATATTCCTCACATCATCCACAAAGGCGCCGAATGGTTCAAGACGCTAGGCGTGGGAGAGGATAGTGGGACAAAGTTGTTTGGAGTGAGTGGGCGCGTAAAAAATCCTGGTTGTTGGGAGCTTCCTATGGGGACACCAATTCGGCAAATCCTTGAGGATCATGCCGACGGAATGCAAACTGGACTAAACTTCAAAGGTCTTTTACCAGGTGGTGGCTCAACCGACTTCTTAATAGAAAGTCACCTAGACTTAGCGATGGACTATAACGTAATCGGTGCCGCTGGAAGTCGAATGGGAACCGGCACGATGATTATCCTAGACGACCAATCTTGTCCTGTAGGAATGGTTTTGAACCTGATACGATTTTTTGCGCAAGAGTCCTGTGGTTTTTGCACACCGTGCCGAGATGGACTACCTTGGACTCGTCAAGTGTTAGAGGATCTAGAAAATGGGAAAGGAAGCGAAGAGGATCTCGAAACTTTGGCATATCAAGTAAAATACATAGGAACCCCCGGAAATACTCATTGTGCTTTAGCTCCCGGTGCTATGGAGCCCCTCCAAAGCGCAATGAAATATTTTTACGAAGACTTTAAGAATCACGTAACGCTTGGCCGGTGCCCTTACGAAATAGACGGAGTACATTAGATATGCCTATTATAATTGTTGACGGCAAATCATATGAGGTGACCAGAGGAAAAAACTTGCTGGAGGCTTGCCTCGATGTGGGTCTTGATCTCCCTTATTTTTGTTGGCATCCCGCAATGGGATCTGTCGGATCCTGTAGGCAATGTGCTCTCGTCCAATATCGGGATGATGATGATCAACATGGACGGATAATTATGGGATGCATGACCCCGGCAACTGACGGTACAAGAGTATCGCTTAAAGTTGGTGAGGCAAAAGAGTTCCGAGAGGCTGTTGTAGAGTCGCTCATGCTGAATCATCCTCATGATTGCCCCGTATGCTCAGAAGGTGGGGAGTGCCATCTCCAGGACATGACAGTGATGGTGGGGCACAGAGATCGTCGCTACAAAGGAAAAAAGAACACACATCGAAATCAGTACTTAGGGCCCTTAATAAACCATGAAATGAATCGGTGTATTACTTGTTATCGTTGTGAACGCTTTTACCGAGACTACGCCGGCGGAAAAGACCTATCTGCTCAAGCATCACGTGACCGAATCTATTTTGGCCGACATCAAGATGGCATTTTAGAGAGCGAATTCTCCGGAAACCTTGTTGAGGTATGTCCCACAGGAGTATTTACCGATAAACCATTTCTTGAGGACTACAGCAGAAAGTGGGACCTACAGTCCTCTCCCTCAATATGCAGCGGCTGCGGTGTTGGTTGCAATATCTC
>DDII01000043.1:5794-7865 GCA_002338445.1 Cellvibrionales bacterium UBA1854
CCCGGCGAGCGATACGGAAGGTTAAAACGAATTCATAACCGCTACAATCAAGAAATCAACGGATATTTTATTTGTGACAGAGGGAGGTTTGGGGCTGGATATGTAAATGGAGACAAACGAACAAACTATGTAGGCCTTAAGGAACCGAGTGGTGCATTTAAGGCGATAAAAAGGGGTGAGGTTTCTTATCACCTCACCCGATGGATTGGTGATGGAAATATTGTGGGAATTGGCTCTCCAAGAGCATCAGTCGAATCAAACTATTTACTGCAAAAACTGGTCGGTCCGTCCAATTTCTCGGCAGGGTTATCACATAAAGAGCAAACTATCTTAAAGCGTCAGGTCTCTATTCTGCAAACGACCAAAGCACACAATCCTTCTGTGAAAGACATAGAAACGGCAGATGCCATATTGGTCCTAGGTGAAGACTTAACCAACACAGCTGCGAGAATAGCATTAGCAATAAGACAAGCGACCAAAAACAAGGCGATAGCCATGGCTAGACAAATGGGTATTGAGGAATGGCAAGACGGCGCAGTGAAAAATCTTGCGCAGGAAGAACGCTCTCCACTATTCATTGCGACACCTGCCTCGACAAAACTTGATGATATTGCTTTAGAGACGATGACTTTACCACCTGAAGAGATAGCCAACTTCGGACTAAAATTGGCCCGCCACTTAACCGAGGGTGATTCTCAAGATTCCCAAATTATAAAGATAGCAACCCACCTAAGCACCGCCGAGCGCCCACTCATTATAAGTGGCCCAAGTTTACTAAATGCGAATATTGTGGAGAGTGCCGCAGCAGTTGCAGAGGCACTCGTCACAATTAATCAAAACACACAACTTAGTTTCACTTCTCCAGAGTCAAATAGCACCGGCTCAATATTACTTAGCGAAGATCGAAATCTTACACTGCAAGAAGTTATCAAAGGCATTAATGAAATCGATGTTCTAATAGTGTTAGAAAATGATTTGTCTCGGCGGTTGAGTGCGTTCGAGATGACACAAATTAATGCGTCATCAGCTAAAATCATCTCAATAGATATTCTAGAGAATGAAACGTTGGAGATGTCGGATATGGTGCTACCCGCTGCCTCATTTGCCGAAACGCAGGGTACGCTTGTCAATAACGAAGGTCGAGCCCAACGCTTTTACTCTGTATTCCCACCTTTGAACGATAGGTTGTCCAGTTGGCAATGGGTGATAGAGCTAGCCGCTGCGACAGAGAACAAAGAGCTTTCAGCTATCGAAAGTTTTGATGAGGTAGTTGAGCTCTGCGCAAAGAATAATAATTTTCAAGCCCTATCATTTGTGGCCCCAAACAAAAGCTTTCGTGACCATGGACTTAAAATCCCTCGTCAAACACACAGGAATAGTGGTCGTACGGCTATAACCGCAGATATATCAGTGCATGAACTTCAGCAAACGCCCGATAATGAAACTCCCCTCACTTACAGCATGGAGGGCCTTAACCGTGACCAACCGTCGGTATTGACTCCGTTTGTATGGTCTCCAGGGTGGAATTCAAATCAGTCCCTCCAGAAATTTCAGGCCGAAACCGACGGACCTTTGAAAGGAGGTGCGTCTGGAGTTAAATTAATCAAGTCGTCGGGTTCCGGAGTGCGCGTTGCTTGTGACCAGACATTCTCTTTCCCTTTAGAAAAGAACTTCTGGCGCTTGGTACCGATTTATTCCCTCCATGGATCAGAGGAAATGTCTTATCACACAAAAGAAATTTCTGAGCTTGCAGGACTACCCTTTATTGTGTTGTCGGACAAAGACGCCGACAGTATGAAAGTTTCCGATGGTGATGGAGTGGTCGTCACGGGAGAGAACTTAAAAATGTCGATATCAGTTCGAGTTTCCTCAAGAATGGCAGAAGGGTGCGCTGGATACAGTGCTGGTTATAACGAAATTGAGCAGCTCACCGCAAATGCTCGTGTTCAAATTAGCAGAGATAATGATTGGCAACCGCTTAAGCCAGTCGTGATAGCAACAGATAGAATCGCTTCATTCAAGTCCAGGGAAAATCGCCATGTTTGAATGGGGTCCTGTAATACTGGCACTG
>DDII01000053.1 GCA_002338445.1 Cellvibrionales bacterium UBA1854
AACCTCATCTTCCAACTGAAAGTTTGCCAGGTCTAAATACGCAATCTTCTCTTCTATCGCGAGGATTTTGTCTTTTTCCATAGTATTATTTGAAGTCTTTCCACAAAAAGAAAATAACTATAAAACATATAACTTATACTTGCAGTAGTTAAGGAAAATTTACAAACATGTACTACTACAAAAACTTACAGAATTGGATGAATGACTCAATATTGTCGACCTTGGCAAAACATTTACCTCAGTTACTAAATAACCAGTTTAACACCTCTCGATGGGGAGATCTCCCGTTATGGCTTGATTGCCTCCATAACCTGCCCAACATAGCTGCTGATCCCATACACCTAGATTCCGGAGTGCACATTGGCAACCCAGTTCAATTAACGGGTCCTAGTGACGAATTTCAGAAAAAATTGATGACACTTCATCCTTGGAGAAAAGGGCCTTTTTCCTTGTTTGGTATCGAAATTGATAGTGAATGGCGCTCTAACCTGAAATGGGACCGCATAGCGAGTCATATTCACCCGTTAGCGAATAGACTGGTGTTAGACGTGGGATGTGGTAACGGATACCATTGCTGGAGGATGTTGGGCGCCGGTGCAGAGCGAGTAATTGGCATAGATCCATCCGCAAAGTATGTTTGCCAATTTCTCGCACTAAAGCATTTCACAAAAAATACCTTGCCAATTGACGTCTTGCCCATTGGTATTCAAGATCTTCCTGCAAACCTCCATGCTTTTGACAGCGTGTTTTCTATGGGAGTTTTGTATCATCGAAAGTCGCCGCTAGACCACCTCCAGCAACTCTTTGATCTCCTCCGGCCTGGCGGACAAATTATTCTAGAAACGCTTATTGTTGAGGGGGGTTATGGCTATTCACTTGTCCCAAAGGGGCGTTATGCAAAAATGCGAAACGTTTGGTTTATACCGAGCGCCAAGACGCTGATTTCATGGCTGAGACGAGTGGGTTTCAAAGATGCGAGGCTAGTTGATGTGTCGATAACAAGCACTAGAGAGCAGCGTAAAACCCCTTGGATGACATATCAATCACTTGAGGATTTTATTATGACAGATGGAAGTGGCAGAACTCTGGAGGGATACCCACCGCCAACACGAGGCTTTTTTATCGCAGAGGTTACTACCAAAGAATTGAGGTAAGGACTTCAACGTTGTCCTATTAAAAGTTTCATGTGTTCGTTACAAAAATATTATCTTTGATACATGAGTGTATGAATCTCACGTATTCAAAAAGGTGCCCTGTCCTTGCAAACTGATGATTCAACACTAACAAAAGGTCATTTAAACGAAAAAGTTTGTTGTTTGGTTTGCATGTTTTCATAGCAGGCGTCAGTTAATTTAAAATATTTTGTACATGAAAGTGTACTCAGGTATCTCTGTAACATGTGTACTAATGGGTTTTAGTTTTTATCGTGCAAGTTAACAACTGATAGCCTATGGTCGGCATGCTCGGGTAGATGTACGAAAATTTTTACTGATGAAGCTATCGAAAATGTTGAAACAAAAAATACTCGTTGAGTTTAAAAGATGAGCCAACGAGTTTATTACCAGAAAATGGTGAATGTTCTCATATATCGTTGGCATCCTATAAATCGAGGGTGGGTTGACTGGAATTCCAGCCTAAAATGTAGTTAACTGGTGTCGTAGAGTTCCAACGCACTCGTAGCTCAGCTGGATAGAGTACTCGGCTACGAACCGAGCGGTCGGAGGTTCGAATCCTCCCGAGTGCGCCAAGGTAAGATGTTGCCTTTTAAATTTCGCGCGCTTAGCGTATCTTCTCTCTTAAATGATGCTTACCTTTAGATACCAACGGATTTAATTCCTAAATAGTCGAATAAGCAACCATAACTACAAAATTAGGTGTTTTGCTCATGAGAGAGGTACATTCGTCGGCCGAACAAGCCGTAAAATCACTGATGGTGGCTCACTTCGACGCCAGACAGTCAGGTGATTGGAAAGAAGTCATATCAAAGTACTCTGATAAATGGAGGGATTCGAAAGGTTACCGAAAAGAATCTCTCAACAGCGGTCATCTATCCTTCACTACAGGAGCGCTTTGGTCGCAAATTGCGGTGAACATGGATGATGCTATTGTAACTGCGGGAAAAACCATCGCAACTTTTGGCCCGGTTTTAATTTCCACATCCAAGGGCACTATCACTTACGAATACAATCTGGAGCAGGAGGACGATGGGGTATGGCGGATCGTCTTCACTAAAACGTTAGCTTGGGAAGAAGTCGAAGACGAAGGAAGCGCGTCTTTAAAACGTCAAATTAACGATACAGCAATGCGCATCAGGGAGTATAGAGAAAAGCTCCTAAACGATCACCATCGACCTAGATATCACTTTACCGTACCCGAGGGATTTGCTGTTCCCTTTGATCCAAATGGAGCGATTTATTGGAAAGGTCGATACCACCTTTTTTATATTTTTCAGGATTCCCGCTTAGGGAAAAAATCAGATCACTGGGGTCACATATCTAGTACTGATCTATTCCATTGGCGGCATCACCCAACAGGATTGATAGGAGGCATGTATAGTGGAAACTGCTTTTTGAATGGCAATGGAATACCCACAATGTGTTACCACGAGGTGGATTTAGGTAATTCATTAGCGATTTCTGAGGATGACGAGCTTAATCGATGGAGTAAGCTTAATTCAAACCCGATAACTCCAGATGACTCAGAAGTCGAGGCGAACAAATCAGGAAGAAAAAGTCCGCAGAGAAAAGGCTACAGATCTTGGGATCCTTTTGGGTGGTATTCATCAGGCAACTACTACGCAATCTTTGGTGGTGAGTCCCCTGCAGTTGCAAAGGCATCAGCATTAGACGGCAAATGGCGCTATGTAGGTAACCTGTTTGCGCATGCAATTGATGGCATTTCTCTTCACGAGGACGTGTCTTGCCCAGACCTCTTTAGATTGGGAAATAAAGATATTCTTCTCTGTATAAGTCATAGGATGGGATGTCGTTACTATGTGGGTAAATGGAAAAATGAACAATTCTATCCCGAACACCACGCTCAAATGAGCTGGGTTGATAACACCTTTTTTGCGCCCGAGAGTCTTGAGGATGAGAAAGGCCGGAGAATCATGTGGGCGTGGCTTTTAGATTACAGAGATCTTGGAGCTCGTCTCGATCAAGGTTGGTCAGGAACACTAAGCCTCCCGCGTGTGCTCAACCTCGGAGTAGATGGTTTACTTGATATAGATGTCGCGAAAGAAATCGAAAGTCTGCGCTACCGGCACTTCCAAAAGACTGATTTGACCATAAATTCTGGGCAGAAAATATATGTCGACGATGTTTTTGGTATCAGTCTAGAGCTCAAAATTGAAGCATTAGCAGGGCATGCCGCAAGGTTTGGCGTTGCAGTATGTGTTAGTGAAATGCTCGAGGAAGAAACTAGAGTAACCTATGATGCTCAAAATAATTTACTCGAGGTGGATACTCAAAAATCTGGACCAAAGGGCACTCCAAGAGACATTGAGCGGGCACCTCTGTATCTCAGAAACGAAGAAATTCTAGAACTAAGAATATTTATCGATGGTTCCGTCATAGAGGTATTTGCGAACAAAAAACAAGCTATAGCTAGAAGAATTTATCCATCAAAAAATAACGGAATGGAGATTTATCTATTTTCGGAAAATACATCAGTAAAAATAAACTCGCTAGACTCGTGGCACATATCTCCATCAAATCCTTATTAAACAAATAAAAGATTGCTAACGCAGTTAAAAGAATGTTGTAAAAAACTAATTACAAGATGAAAACCAAAGACACAAGAATATCACATGATTAATCGTAGAAATTTAATAAAAAGTACCACTATTACGGCTGCAGCTCTTCTCTCTGGGTGCCAAAGATTTACCAATCAAAAAAGAGCCCTTAGCGGTTTGAGTGCGGCATTTGAGGGTCAATTTCGATTTGGGACTTCAATAAAAAATAATACCTTGCAAAGCAATGACACTAATTTATTAACTCTCATTGCCAAAGAATTCAACGCAATTACTGCCAATAACGCAATGAAGTGGGAGGGTTTACAACCAAAACTCAACGAGTTTAATTGGCAAATAGCAGATAAGTTTATCGATTTCGGTCAGCAGAATAATATGCAGATAACGGGCCATGTACTTGTTTGGCATAAGCAAACTCCAAATTATGTTTTTATAAAAGATGATAAGATGATATCTAAAAAATCGCTGCTTCAACGTATGGAACGGCACATTAGTAAAGTGATGGAGCGGTATAAAAAGGTGACCGAGTGGGATGTGGTAAATGAAGCGATTGTTGGAGGAAAATGGCTGGAAAGTGAATGGTTCAAAATAATCGGTCCTGATTACGTGAAACGCGCTTTTCAGTTCGCTAGAAATGCAAATCCCTCCGCGACGTTAATTTATAATGACTACGGCATTACAAATCCAAAGAAACAGCAAGCAATTCTTGGCTTATTGAGCAAGCTAGATAAAAGTGGTGTTAGAGTTGATGGAGTTGGGATGCAATCCCATTTTTCACTAGAAAAAAATTTCCCCTCAACAGACATTATTGAACAGACAATAGAAACGTTTGCACGTCAAGGATACCAGGTCTTCATAACTGAACTTGATGTGGACGTTTTACCAAGGGCTTGGAAATATGTGAGGCAACCTCCATTGCGGCAGCTCCACATAAATGAAATTTCCATTCGGGAAGCAAAATACCTCGATCCTTACCCAAATGGACTACCCGAAAAAGTAAGTAAAGAGCTTGCAGACCGCTATGCCTCAATTTTTAATGTTTTTAGTAGGCAATCTGATAACATATCTCGGGTGACTGTTTGGGGAACTCTTGACACAGAGTCATGGAAACATGATTGGCCCATCTTGGGTAGAACCAATTACCCACTGTTGTTCGATAATAAAGGCAATCCGAAACAAGCTTATTTCAGTGTTCTCGGGGAGGGAAATAATTGAGACAACATCAATAAATTGACATTTCGGGGATGAAATGAGCATAAATAGAAGATACTTTGTCATAAAAAGTGCACTCGCAGTAGCGTCTCTAATATCACTGAAAAATTATGCTAAAACTGAACATATTGTGGAGTCAGGTCTAGCCGAAATCTTCAACGAAGACTTCTTGATTGGAACTGCGATATCGAATAAAACGCTTGTCGAAAACGATGCTGCGATGCTTTCATTAATAAGCAAAGAGTTCAATGCTGTTACAACAGAAAATGCACTAAAGTGGAGTGAGGTCCACCCTGAACCAGATGTCTGGAATTTCCAACCCGTGGATAGATTCGTTGATTTCGGTAGAAGTCACAAGATGTCAATGATTGGGCACACCCTTACGTGGCACAGGCAGACACCAGAGAGCCTTTTTTCCGAAACGATAAAACAAGTTGAGCATTGTAACAGCTGCCATTCCTTTCGGAGAGCCACTCCCAGGGATGAATTAATAAGTCGATTACAGTCCCATATATGTGTGCTCATGGATCGTTACAAGCAAGATATTGATACTTGGGATGTTGCTAATGAGGTAGTTGAAAATAATGGAAAATGGCGAGAGAGCGACTGGTATAAAATACTCGGGCCAGAATTCTTAGAGTTGTCATTTAGATTTGCTCGTGAAGCCCACCCACGAGGTTGCCTGCTTTACAACGATTTTCATCTGGAAAAACCCAAAAAATGTGATTCAATTATTCAAAAACTAAAAACGATTCAGAATCGCGGCATAAAGGTTGATGGCGTAGGAATACAATGCCACATAAAATTGGACTCGGGATCTCCAACGATTGAAGAACTCGAAACAGCAATAATTACGCTTTATAAATCTGGCTTCAGGGTTCATATCACTGAACTTGACATAGATGTTCTGCCAGAAGCTTGGATTCATCGAGGTAGACACATAGATACATTTCCAAATAAAAGTGAATTGAACCCATACAAAAATGGACTGCCTAATCAAATCTCACAAAAACTAAGCGCTCGTTATAGAGCAGTGTTTGATTTATTCATAAAACATAGAGACAAAATCGACAGAGTTGCACTTTGGGGGACAACAGATGATGAGAGCTGGAAAAATGGTTTACCCATCGCTGGTAGGACCAGCTATCCATTGCTTTTTGACAGGAATAAACTTCCTAAGGCAGCTTACTATGCGGTAAAATCGTTGAAAAGTTGAAGCATGAGCAAGACGGTAAAGCCAAATCAATGAATTTGTTAAAATGAAAATGAGTAACAAAAGAAATGTACTCCAGCATTTGAGAACGGTGATGCCTTTAATTGTTGGCGCACTAACACTGCTCGGGTGTCGCCATGATTCATCAAAAGCTGAGGCGACATTCTCCTCTGACGATCAACGTCCAAATTTCATATTTCTATTAACCGATGACCAAAACTACCACACGATCAGGGAATTGGGAAACAAACACATCTTTACCCCAAATCTAGATAAACTTGCACGAAGAGGAATGAGTTTTTCTCATGTCTTTAATCAGGGCTCATGGGAAGCAGCTGTCTGCGGTCCAAGCCGGAAAATGCTTAACACAGGCCGTCACCTATTTAAAACAGGCTATGGTCCCCCTACCGCCGTGAATGATCAATTTAGGGGACCTCTCTTAGGAGAAATCCTTCAACAAAACGGTTATGACACATTTATTACAGGTAAATGGCATATAGATGAAGATTCCTTACGCCGGAGTTTCACATCTGGACGTAACGTTTTTATGCCGTTAGGAATGGGAATGTCTTTCCACGAGGAGGGCGGACAATTTAACCCTTTAGTCGCAGACTATGACGGCAACGACTTAAACGTTGAAAACTTTACAACACGCAGAGCTAATAAATTTAGTAATGAATTATTTGTGGATTCTGCCATCGATTATCTTAAAAATAGAAAAAATATCAGTGAAGTTCCCTTCTTTTTATACCTGTCCTTTCTGACACCTCATGATCCAAAACATGCGCCAGAAAAATATTTAAAAATGTACCCCATTGATGATATACCGGTGCCTGACAATATGCTCCCGGAACATCCATTTAATGAGGGTGACCACAATGCAAGGGACGAAGTACTTCTTCCCTTTCCTCGAACCGAGCTACGAATTAAATGGCATATTGCACGTTACTATGCCATGGTTTCTCATCTGGATGCTGAGATTGGTCGTCTTCTGGATTACCTTGAAAAGTCTGAGTTGGAAGATAATACGGTCATAATTTTTACCTCAGATAACGGATTAGCAAACGGCCAGCACGGCTTGCTTGGCAAGCAAAATCAGTATGACCACAGTATTCGCATTCCTCTAGTTTTTGCGGGACCCTCCATTGATGCAGGGGTTAGAAAAACTGGTATGTTTTACTTGCATAGCTTATTTCCAACTATACTTGATATCGCAAAGATCGAGGCTCCAAAAGACACAGACAGCGTAAGTGTTGCGGGGCTACTGTCGGGCAACCAGGATCATGTCAGAGAATCCATATATGGCGCATATAAGAACCTCCAGCGGATGGTTAGGACACGCTCTCACAAGCTAATATACTACCCCCACATAGAAAAAACTCAGCTATTTAATATTGTTAATGACCCGCTGGAGATGCGGGATGTCTCTGGGGATAAGGACAACGAAATCCTGATAGCTACATTGTTTGCAGAGCTCGAGCGGCTCAAAGTCGAGGTTGGTGATCCACTACAAAATGAAAATCCTGTTGAAAGTTTTTACGAGTATAAAAAAGATGATTACTACCCTAAGAGGTGGCCTCGACGCGAATTGAATCTTTAACTCAATGTCTTTTTTAAACATTCTGATAATCCGATGGAACTGCAAACCTCCGTGTTGGTGGGGATACGAGAAGTAAGCTCGCTATCCCCATCCGAGTCGGGTCAAGCATAATTTAAGGAAATCGCACAATGACATGAGAATTTCGGCACAGTTACTTTTATTTTACTACCTACCTTTTCAATCGGCAGCACCCTCATCTCTGGAACTAGGGTTGCACGTTTAATATCTGTCGAAAGATCGAGGATCACAGGCACCTCAAAAAGAGTCGGTAAATCTTCTATCACTTCACATTTACCTCTTTGTATAGGCGGCCCATAAAGCAGATGGACTACATAGCGCCCCTGATCTGGCTGATGTAAAAAACTCACCCTTGCGGCACTCGGCAATGATGTCTCCACCATGGGTCTAAAGTTGAGCATTCCAAGCGCATTACCAAAAAGGTCTCTGTGCAACCTAGCCCCATAATCGTAATAGATTGCATCGAGCTCATGTGCTACAAATATCACGTTACCGTTCTGAATGACACCCGGATAATCTGCGTCCACTAATTTAAATGGTGTATTTTGATGAGATGTAAACTTTTCATAAGTCCGGCTGAAAAAAGGCTCTCTTATCGTTGCCAGCACTTTAGTTTTTGAGTCGGGAGCCACCCGAAGCGCTGGTTTATAGCAAAGGAAAGGACTCGTTACTAATCCATTCCAAAGACTTTCTTTTACGACAAGATAGTCTTTGTCGAACTCACTCTTACCAAGGTACCTAGCTCCAATATCTATCATGCTATTTTGATGGGCCTTATCCAGCGCTCCGGCTCCCATCACAAGGATACCTCCCCCAGAATCAGTAAAATTTTTGAGTCGCTCCGAGTCCTCAGCCTCCAAACATGCTTTACCGGGTATAACGATCACATCAAACTGGTTTAAATCTTTATTACCTACATTGGCAATATCGAAATTAGTATGGCTTTCTAGTAACATTCGACAAGTGCCTTCATCATGTTTTGCCGAAAAAGTCCGCCAAACGCCCACACGAGCCTCCGGGATACCACCAACGCCGTAATTCTCGATAAGCTCAACATACTTGTATGCAGCACCAATATTTTTATATGTTGCCAGATCCATTTTCCCTGAGGGATGAAGTTGATCCCCAAAGTTACAATTTGCTCCCCAAGAGATCATAGCAGCCGCCTCATATCTGAGCGCATTACGAGATTTGAAACCACCGAACTCACCCCAAGCGGTATGAAATTTTCCGCTCATCGCGGTAATGGGGTATCCAGCATTAAGAAAGTATTTAGATTGCATGGGCAGTTTATCATATCCACCCCAAGTTGTGGGGAGATCTTCCAAATCTTGGATAGTATTGTACTCATACATTTTGTGCTCAAAGTTGTATGCGCCCCTGTTTATGGCAGTGCATCCATTAAAATAAACAGTGGCTTGTGGATGATATTTATGAACTAGATGGGTGACCGATTTTTGGTGGCGCTTAAACGACTTTGCCAAAAACCTTATGGCCTCATCACGTTTGCTGATATCAAAGCCCTCTGCAAGCATCATTTTTTTACAAATACCGCAATAACATGGGCGAGAAACTTGGTAAATATCCATCCAGATACCATCAATATCATAATTTACGCATAACTCCTCCAGCTGTCTCATCACATGATCGTGATAAGAGGTGTTAACACACATGAAAATCCAATGAAAATCCGGCTTCGGATCGTCGGGTCCTGCGTTACTGTCAAAGTGCCCGTTCGTCAGAAGGCTTCCGTCCTCGAAGCGTGAACACCACTCTGGATGGTTAATTGCATCATTATGAGACCAACCGAATGTGAAGTAGATAGGAGCGGCGACTCCTATTTCATGACATGCTTCAATCTGTTGGCCAAGTAAATCAAATTTTAAATTTGGATGCATTTGCCCTACTTTCGTTGGATAGTAACTCCAGCTATGATGCCCTTTGCCAAATATGTTCACCGCATCGACGTTTGCGATTTTCAAAGCAGATTGAAATTGCTTTTTAGAGAAAGCCTCCCCAACATTAGGCAAATACTCTGATGTGTGGAAATCAAGGTGTATTTGTCGATGCCCAACCCGCTTCCGAGTAGTTTGCGATACTTGTCCCGTTTTCATCCCCCCAACCGCGAATGAATCGGAAAAACTAAAACTAAGTCCAGCCCCCAACAACGATGTTTTCAAAAACTCACGTCTGTTCTGTGTCAATTTTTTTCCCCTCTTCGGCTTAACTATTATTATAGACCTCAAGTTATTGTTGTATTGAACGAAAATTCCAGCGAAAAATGAAGGTCTTTCTAAAAATGAAAGCCAAAGATGCCTGTATTGACTTACCAATGGTAAGTCGGATGACTCTCACGTTATGAAAGTGAAAAATACCAATCACGTGTTTGATATTTCTTATGGGTATTCGAGTGTCGCCTTTAATATGCATTGTCATTACACTGATTGATAGAAATATGTGACCGCAACATAGTACTCTCTTTAGCGTACGACTAAAGGAACCTATAGCGACACCCCTACCCGCCCTAGGACGGATCACTGGATTGCTGAATCTATGGTAAATTCCTTACTAGCCTGACTTCTAATTTAGTGATAATGATTGGTCTACGGGGGTGGATTTCAGACGCAAGCGAGTCCAAACGCTTCCCTTGGAGATTGAGGCAGGTAAGTCAGGCGAGTGTTCTTTTCCAATGTCCTTTAATGATAAACCCGCGGAAAAATCATCGGAAGCTATTACGGCCATATCTAAAACACCCTGGAAATAGTTACCAAGAGGATAACTAAATCTTCAGTCATTTTTTTTAAGTTCGTCGCTGAATTGTGCGGAGGACGAGTCAATAGTAGGAGTTGGTTAAGCGAATCAAGGATAGCGCCGGAACCGATAAATATACCTCCAATAACATGCTCGCATACACACGCATTTGGCATTAGGTCCTCAGGCATAGAAGAAGCTGACTAGTCCCTTCCCATTTTAATGGCATTAGGTCGAAAAAGTTTTGATGCGCGTTATTTTTCAACTGAGAATTCACACTCAGGCAAGCGTCAAATAATTATTAGAATTATCGAGCTTCAAAGTCTGGTAGATCAAAAAATATATTCGTGAATTAAAAATTGGTGCACACACCCAGTCACTCCAATCAGATCTGATTCAGCGATTCTTTCTCTTCCTTTGTGCACTGTGTAGCCTTTATCACGGGGTCGACTGGCTCCATTTCAGGTTTCTTTAGAACCTGCAAATGACTCACGGCCATCAGGCTCTCTCGATCAATTCCCCAGCCTTCTATGTAATTTGTTGTAATTACTTGAAATCGAATCTTAGAAACTCCATTTTCAAACTTTACTCCGCGCGTCCACTCTCCAGTCCTGAACGCCGTTATATCTAACCGCGCAGTGTCAGTGTCGAGAATCATTTCCCTTTCTTCGCATGTAATGAAAACTATCCCACCTTCATGCCCCACAGCGTGAGTACCCGCAAGTAAAAGGAGCATTGCCATTAAAGCAGTAATTTTTTTCAAACTAAAACTCTCCCGATGAAGTAATGCTAACATAATCTCAAAAGTCCCAAACGTTAACAACCCTACGTTTAAAGAGCGGAACAAGTTCACGAATCGTGCTTGTACTTTTTCGATTACAAAGTTTATATTTAACTCAACATATCTATATTCACCTGGCACCACTACTTATAAAACTTTAAAGCAGAATGCCTAAACCTCGAAAATCTAAGAGTAACAATATCAATTATGTAATTCTGATACAAACGCCAAGGCAAGTTTTTACCCTGACGAGGAAATTCATCCATCGATCGCATAACGTAACTCGAAGAAAAATCCAACAACGGCTCTGTTTCTAGAGCCGGCGGCTTATTGACGACGCAAAACGAACGAAAGTCTTTTCGATCCATAAATTTTTTGAGCCTGCAAAAATGCCTGTTGATTAAATCAACTTTTAGAGTCCACGAAGCATTGGTATAACCCACAGAAACGACCATGTTCGGTAGCCCACTTAACATAGCACCACGAAATACAACACACTGAGACAAATTGATCTTTACATCATCAACAAAAAAAGACATTCCTCCCAAGGGAAGCATTTTTAGTCCGGTAGCACTCACAATAATATCAGCCTTAAGCTCACAACCGGATGCTAACCGAACCCCATCCTCAGTCAGATTACTAATCTGTTGGGTTATCACACTTATATCACCATTACGTATCCCATTAAACAAATCTCCATCAGACGCTATACATAAACGCTGATCCCAGGGCTTATATTTAGGATTAAAATGTTTTTTCACATCACAATAATCACCGACCTGAAGACGCACCCAATCAATCAACTTATTTTTTACATAGCTTGGAAAACGCCGACTCAGTTGATATACGATCATCTGCATCAGAATATAACGCCACCTAGTGATAATCCCAGCGACAACAGGTGAAAAAAATCGTCGAAGCAGTTCTACTGTGGGGTCAACCGTTGGACTGCTGACAATGTAGGTGGGAGAACGCTGGAGCATGGTCACATGACTCGCGGCAGCGGCCAGTGCAGGAACGATTGTAATTGCAGTTGCACCACTACCGATTACAACAACGCGTTTTCCCTCATAATTAAGATCAGAGGGCCAAGATTGAGGATGGACAAAACGACCTTTGAATTTTTCAAGACCCCCAAATGAAGGCGTGTATGGATCATCATAGCTATAATAGCCTGTGCAGCTATTTATAAATAAGCACGTCAAAAAAGTTGCGTCGCCGGACGTGTTATGTAAAGTCAAAGTCCAACACTGTTTTGTGCTACTCCACTCGGCTTTACTTACACGCTGTCCGTACCAAATATGTTGATCCACACCATACTCAACAGCTGTTTCATGAATATATCTGAGGATACTGCTCCCATCTCCGATCGTATTCTCACTCCGCCAAGGCCGAAAAGAATATCCGAGTGTGTGCATGTCAGAGTCTGACCTGACCCCTGGATATCGAAAGAGGTCCCATGTGCCCCCAATTGATTTTCGCGATTCGAGGATAATATATCGTGTATCAGGGTCATTTCGTGTGAGGTGACAGGCCGCTCCGATTCCAGATAAACCGGCACCAATGATTACAACATCAGTTTCGATAGCGGACATGAACATCCCTCAAATTTCATAGGCAAACAATGACAAAAAAAATTGTGCTCAGTATTTTGCATAACCATCCTGATTGGTTCCGCGTTTTACTCTGGACAGCTATCAATTTATAATTAACTGGCGAGCCAATTGCAAAGTCATGACTCAATTAAAAAACCACCACTTTTTACTTTTTCTTCTGAGCCGTTCCTCACACTTATGAAGCTGTTTTTCGTACTGCGAGGATATGCGTCTGACTTTTTCAGCCGCTTTGATAAGAGAGGGCTTTTTTTTGAATGATTTATTTCGATATCCTGTCCAGCCCTCGTGATATGCCAGATACTGTGAATAGGCATCACTTTTTGCAATACCCAAGACCTTAGCGGATTTATTCGAGTACCAGCCAATAAAATTTACTGCGTCTTCGAAATCATCTCGGTCATGCCCCCAATTTCCAGTTTCCCTTCGGTAATCATTCCAGGCCGGATCTTGAGCCTGAGCGTAACCATATGCGGAAGATCTCCTGGGCAACGGTATAAAAAAGAAAGTTGGCCTTTTGGGACGAGCCTTGGCTCTGTAACTAGATTCCTGATAGACAAACGCCATAATGATATGCGCTGGCATTCCCCAACGCTTTTCAGAGATCTTTACGTCTCTGTACCAGTCGATATTACCCTCGAATATCTGACATGCATCTTCGGTATTACTAGGAACATAAGCACTGCAACTTGCCAAAAAGGATATACACATCATCGGTAACAACCGAAACATCGATATCCTCGAAAAATCGCGTTTACAGACGGACATCCATGTAGTTTAGTGCAAAAAGATAGAGACAAGCCAACCTAGTCGCCAATACAGCGAACAAGCCTAAAGAGGGGTCTTGTATTAACGCGGCCACATACAACTCCGCGTCCACAGAAAGAAAACTACATATGATAAGAAGTGACATCACTGTCATTGACCGAAAATAAAGATTTTTCAAAAAACTGAACAGATATAGAATTATGAACGGCAGCAAAATAGACAACCTAAAAAGTATAATGCTGTCAAGCTGTACCATAGCGCTTTCCGAGGATCCACTGAGAACGCTTCTTATTTGCAAATCAGGGTAAAGTATCATCATTGCAAGACCTGCAGTAAATAAAACTACAGCGATACCAATACGCAATAAAATTTTTCTACGTATGCGACTTAGGTACTGGCCCTCCACCTCGTAAGCTGGCAGCAGGGCCCTCATCTCTTCTTCACTGACGACTTGAGTGTTCATGGCATTCCCAACTTATTAGTCTTTGTGTGTTTCAGGGGTTTACACTCTAATCCTAGAGTTTACGTTAAGAGGTTATCACTATAAACCTAGATAATGCAAAATAAAAATGGCACCGGTGCTATTTTTGTTTAAAAAACACTGTTAAGCTCATGAAAATGTTAATCTTGGCGAGTTTTCGCACCATTTAAATAATAGTGTTCCTCGTCGCAAAAATTTGGCCACAACGTTTTAAAGGCGCGGCTGACCATAATTCAAAGGAATTAACGTCCACAATGCAAAGCCTCAAGCAACTTTTCCTAATTGGCCCGGACCCAAAAATGGCTCTTGTATCGCCTCTAGTGGTAATAACTTTTGTGTCATTTACTGTGATAGATCCAATCTATGCCGGTGAGTTATTTGCTAATGCTAAAAACTTTATATCAGTGCAATTTGGAGCTTATTACATATTTCTTATGACATTTCTTTTGCTTATGACAATTTTTCTTTGCCTGAGTCCAGCATCAAAAATAAAATTAGGAAAAGATAATGAAGCTCCAGAGTTCACGTTATTTCAATGGTTTTCTATGTTGTTCGGGGCAGGTATCGGTATAGGGATACTCTTCTGGAGCATTGCTGAACCTCTAACCCACATTCAAGGAAATCCATTCCTTCTGGAATCAGTAGGCATCAATAGAGAATCCGCCCAAATAGCTATGCGACTATCAATATTCCACTGGGGTCTTCATGGCTGGGCAATCTATGCCATGATGGGGATGTCTCTCGCTTATTTTTCTTTTAGACAGGGCCTACCTCTCTCCATACGGTCAACTCTTTTTAGCGTCTTTGGGGACAAAATCTATGGTCCTCTTGGATTTGTTGCTGACTTGCTAGCCGTGATTGGAACTGTGTTCGGTATCGCCACTTCACTAGGTTTGGGAGCTCAACAGATTAATGCTGGTCTCAATTATCTTGTTGACCTTGATATCTCAATAACCATACAAATACTCATGATTGCAGTAATATCTACAATAGCCACCGTTTCTGCTCTCACTGGTGTTAATCGGGGTATTCGTATACTGAGTGTTCTAAATATGCGTCTCACATTGCTGATATTATTAGGTTTTTTTCTATTGGGTCCAACGTCATACCTTTTAAACTCAATATACACAAATGCCGTTGATTACGTGATAAATCTACCTTCACTTAGTATTTGGATTGATCCTGACAGAGAGAGCAAATGGCAAGGATGGTGGACCATTTTCTATTGGGGTTGGTGGATTGCGTGGGCGCCTTTTTGCGGTATGTTCATCGCCCGCATCTCTCGGGGACGTACCATTAGAGAGTTCATTATTGGAGTTTTGTTAGCTCCAACAATATTGGCAGTGGTATGGATTACCATTTTTGGGAATACTGCCATCTATTTGGAACTATATGGAAATGGTGGGGTTCTTGAAGCGGTTAATTTAGATCGCACAACGGCACTGTTTAAAACTATCGAACTCATGGGATATGGTAAAGTAATAACTAGCACAATGGCTATTATATGTGTGATTTTGCTTGTAACTTATTTTGTCACCTCTGCTGATTCCGCAACACTTGTGATATGTACACTTGTATCGATGGGTAATGTAAATCCAGAAAGGCGATTCCAAATCTTTTGGGGACTTGCTATTGGAGCTGTTGCCGCGGCATTACTCTTTGCCGGCGGGCTAGAGGCACTACAAACGGCATCTATTGCCGCCGCTCTTCCTTTTTCAATTGTTGTAATACTAGCTTGCATTTCGTTGTGCCGTTCGCTCTTCCATGAAGGCCTAAATGGAAACGATAACACCAGTAATCATTAAGAAAAAAATGTTTAAATTAGATTAATAAAACTTTCAAAAGAAAAACTGTAAATGATAAATATATTGCTTTCATGGTCTTTAATAGATACTCTTTCCCGCCATTTGCTTGATTGACAAGCACGAGTATTTAAAACTTATTAGCGTAATTATTCTATTCCCCTTAAATTACATATGTCACCGTATGAAAAAGGATCTATGCAAGCCGGTGTTCACTGACAACCAAAAGAACAGAAATTTTATATTTACTGGCACATGCCGCGCTGGATCAGGTGTCGTGGCTGCAGTGACGGGCTATTTAGCGCAAAAAAAATGTTACATATGCTCACTTCAGCAATTCGATGACGAGTCAACTCATAAATTTTTCATGCGTGCGGTATTCAGGCCGCACTCAAACGCTGTCGACATTAGCAGAATAAAATCGGGCTTTGGTGAGGTCGCACGGGATTTTGAGATGGACTGGAATATTCATGATCCGGATATACCAGTGAGGACTATTATCATGGTTTCGAAGTATGATCATTGCCTCGATGATATATTGTACAGGCGTCGCAAGAATGAATTTAATATGGAAATTTTTGCGGTTGTCTCAAACCACGTTGACTTACGACCAATGGTAGAGAGAGAGGGAATCAGATTTGTTCATCTGCCTGTAACGCCTGACACCAAAGCACAACAGGAAGAGCGCCTTCGAGAACTAATATATGAATCGAAAGTCGAATTAATAGTGCTTGCGCGCTACATGCAAATACTCTCTAAAGATTTAAGCGAACTACTTCTCGGAAAATGTATTAACATTCACCACTCATTTCTACCCGGTTTTAAGGGAGCTAGTCCCTACCAACAAGCATTTGCCCGCGGCGTAAAAGTGATTGGGGCCACGGCCCACTATGTCACCCCCGATTTAGATGAAGGGCCTATAATAGAACAGGTTGTCACTCGAGTGGATCACAGTCACACACCTGAAAACTTAGCAAGAGTCGGAAGAGACAATGAATGCATAGCACTCGCTAGGGCTATTACCTACCACACCGAGAGGCGAGTATTTCTTGATGGAAAAAAGACCGTCATATTTGGAAGCTGATTGTTACAGACGAGTACCTACTCATAAAAATGGCCTGAGCACTTTTTCAAGCGGCCCCAAAAACTCCTCAAACTTTCTCCATTGCTCCAAGCCGCCCTTGTAGATTGGCTGCCTTACTTGCTCAGAACTAGCAGTTCTCACAGAACGCTCTGTACGGTGAAAGTCCAAACAGGATTGCTCAAATGGTAAATCACAGTGGGCTAAAATTCTTCTTACTTGAAATTCTAGATCCTCAACCACAGCCTCATAATCCACCCGAAGAATTTTCTCAGGTAAAACATGTTCCCAATGATCCATCAAAGCAACATAATCTGAATAATAACGACCAATTTCCTCGAGACCGTAAGTGAACTCCTGACCTTGGGCAAAAAGCTGTTTAAATCCGCTAAAACAGCACGCCATTGGATGCCTACGTGCGTCAATAATCTTTGCATTTGGAAGAATTAGTTGTATCAACCCGATATGACGGAAATTGTTGGGCATCTTGTCAGTAAAAAAAGGCGCTTCGCCTCTGTGAATTCTCGTTTCTTCAATATAATTTTCACCGAAAACACGTAATTCATCAGGACTAATTTTTGAAATAATTTCAGGATATCCTGGTTGCACACCATCCCTTCGCATTAATCGTAATTTTTGGGTTAATGACAAAATATTCGGGAGCTCAAGTGTTCCATCCACCTCGCTATGAGAAGATAGAATTTGCTCTAGCAAAGTGGATCCCGCTCTGGGCAAACCCACAATAAAAATGGGGTCTCTTTTGTTGCAGCCAAATCCATCTTTACAACGAAAAAGATCCGGCGTAAAAAATTTTTTTTGCGCACCAAGGTCCTCAGCCATCTTGTCTGAATCGTAACCGCTCTTGCGTTTTTTGAGGAGATTTCCTTTATTATAATAATCAAACGATAAATCATAATTTTTGAGATCCTCAAAGGCTTTAGCCAATCCGAAATATAGATATATTCTATTTTGAATAGTTAGCGCATCTGACTTTTCCTGCTGACGCATTGCCATTATCTCATTTTCTAAAAATTTATAGGTTTTGAGATTACTGAGGGCATAAAAAGCTTCGCAATGGCTCGGGCAATTCCTCAATGCCTTTCGATAATTTTTGATTGCTTCCTCCTGCTGACCATTCGTCCTCATAAGATGCCCTTTTGACGTCAGAGTAATTGGGTCAATAGGCTGATTTTCTAAAACACAATTGAACAGACTTAGGGCTCTTTCATGGTTATCAACCTGAGCATTCTCAATCGCACAAACTGACATGAACTGAAGATTTGCAGGCTCGGTTTCTAATAATTTTTCAGCTTGCTCCAAAGCCTTGGTAAATTTTTGCTTTTGTCGTAATAAGTGTACATAGTCAATGCGGACTCTAACATTATTTGGCTCAAAGTTGATTGCGCTCTCTAATAAAAATTCTGATTCCTCAAGAGCACCAAAATAAGAACCAATACTCGCAAGAAGTCGCATACCCTCAACATTTTTCTGGTTTGATATTAGGAATGATCGACATCTTTTTTCAGCTTTCAACCATTTGTTTTGCGCTATAAGGTCCATTGTGGCTAGAAGTGGTTTAGGCAAACTACTTATGTATCTGTATTGTAATCTAGCCTCACGAGCTAGCTTGTATTCCTTTAATTTCTCATGCAACTCTGCTTTAGCGCGCCAACTTGCAATCAACGCAGAGTTTTCTATGCAAGCAACATTAAAAGCGTCGAGAGCAAGTCGATATAATTTCTGAGTAAGATATAGGTGACCTTGCTCTTGAAATACCCTACCGACGTCGGGACTGCTAATTTTGAGTGCTTTGAGAATATTCCCAGCCGCTTCAAAATCTTTTTGATAACGCTTACAGACTGCTGCCAAGTAAAGTGCAGAGGGATGATCTGGATTTAAGGCAAGTGCCTCATTGATATCTCTCAGAGCAGATTTAAGGAGCCCAGATCTTATTTTATCTTGGACTTGAGTTATATTTAGTGACAATTTATTGTTCAATATCAACAGTGTGTCTATGAAGGGAGTTCCATGAAGGTCAAAAAACCCCCTTCAAGTCAGGGTTAAATCTAAATTTCCATGGAGACACGAAGACCGATAGTAAGCGGGCGCGAGATTGCAATACGGCTCCGCTTCATCTGAAAAGTTCCCGAGAGCTGTGCGCGCTCATCAGTTACGTTGTCAACATAAACTTCAGCAGTCCAGTTATCGGCCTGAACCCCGGCAGCAACTCCTAACATTGTCCAGCTATCAATATAAGTTCTGTTTGGAACAACAATATCGGTGGCCGACTCCCCAGAGTATGAAAGATTTGCCATCCAAAAGGCTGCCAGTCCTGAGGAGTGATCCCACTCATATCGAGCATTCAAATTGCCCTGAAATTCAGGAGAGAATGCTAACTCATCTCCCTCTTGAACATATTGAGTTACGAGACTATCGACGACCTCCGAATCAAGGAACGAAAAAGCACCAGTCAACATCAGACCCTCTATCTCATCAGGCAACCATGTCAATGTCCCCTCAAGGCCACTTACCTCGGCATTCGCCGCGTTATCTGAGAAAAACAAATTATCAATCGCAGAATCAAAAATACCAACCTGCAAATTATCTATCTCAGATCGGAATATTGATCCGTTGAGGCGCATAGATCCATCCATAAGGTCTGATTTCCAACCTAACTCATAATTCGTCAAATCGTCAGACTGGACTGCAAACGGAATAACGTAACTACCATCAGCAGGCCCCTCTCCCGCAGGACGATTGAGGAATCCTGGTCTGAAGCCCTCTGAAAAAGTAACATAGATGAGAGCATCTTCCGAGGGAGTCCAAGAGAGGCTCAGCTTTGTTACCACTCCATCTGCGGCGGCAACATCATTTTCACCACTAAAAAGGGTATCTAAATCGTTGCCAATGTTTTGGTCTGTCGTTTGACCATCATTACCCCACGAGCCACCTGCAAAACCTTTTAAATCCATCTCAATGTCATACCACCGAGCTCCAAAAGTTGCGGCAAACTCATCTGAAATATCCATAGTTAACTCACCAAAAATACCCATCTGCTTGTCAGTTCTGAGAATATCATTACGCCAAATGTTTCCCTCAGGCCAAACCGTTGGGTCAAGAATACTGGCAGAAAGTATTGAAAAATTTGGACCATATCCGCGCGTAATACCGTCTCTCGCCAGCATCAACTCCGATCCTGGATATATGAACATATTCATCTCCCGCAGCTCTAGTTCACTATAGAAACCGCCAAAAGTTGCTCTCACCGATGCATCTGATTCTGTAGAAAACCTCAATTCGTGAGTCGTGACTTCAGTATCTACAAGGCTAGTGACAACCGCATTTGGCGCCTGACATGTACCTGCAGGCGTCGTCCCACCGACATAACTGGGATAAGCAACGCCCTGATCACAAATGTATACAGGAAAATATTCCGCAGAATATAAGTAATCGGTGTAGTCAATGCGTTGATCACTCTGTCGGTCTGTAAAGGCTCCTGCATAAAGCACGTCCAGCGCTCCCATGCGACCAGTCAGCGTCCAATTCACGTTAGTGAATTGATCTTTAGCAACATCATCCTCATAACGTTGTATTTCAAGCTCGTCGAGATCCGGGTCGGTAAAAAAAACGCCCTCTGAATCAACTGTCTGAGTCATGACTCCGAGGAGAAGATTCCAATTATCATCGATATCCCAGAGCAAGCCAGCTCGGGCACCCGAGTATGTAACATCATTAAAATTATCCTCCGTAATTGCACCGTTGTCGCCTTCGATAAAGATAACATCGGGATGGGTTCCACTGGCTAACTGAGCATCAGCCTGAAATCCTCCCGGACGAAATCTCGCGCTGTTAGCGGTGGAAATGGTTCCTTCGACATTGTCAATATAGCCCCCTTGGTGATCTGTGTAGACCACGCCCCTTAAGGTGACATCATCGTTTACTGGAACATTTATCATTGCCTCTACACTGTTGCTTGGATCTCCATCCGCCGTAAATGAGCTATTAAGTTTAACTTTCCCAAAAAAACCGCTCGGATCTGGCTTATTAGTTATCAAACGAACAGTTCCTGCCTGTGAACTCGCTCCATAGAGCGTACCTTGGGGGCCGGCCAATACCTCTATCCTGCTCATATCTGCTGTATATACATCGAGATTTCGCCCAGGTTGTGCAAGGGGCTGTTCATCAAGGTATAAGGCCACGTTTGGTGCTAATCCAGCGACACCGGACGTCGTCAAGTTAGGTGTGGAAGAAGCGACACCACGAATATAAATAGTATTTTGTCCTGGCCCACTACCTCCCGCAGTCACTCCCGGAAGTTGCACTAAGTAATCTTCAAAGTTGGTAATACCCAGCTGATCAATCGTGTCAGAGGTAACGGCGGACACCGCCACTGGAATATCTTGGGTGCTTGCCTCAGTCTTAGTAGCAGTTACTATGACCTCCTCTAAACTTGCAGAACTTGCAATCCCTGCAGAACCCACCGCCACACTGGCAGCAATTGCAGTAACAATCGCTTTGTTAAGCTTATTTCTGTGAAACATAAAACTCTCCCTTAATTATAAATTCATTTAATTGATCATGGCCTTTTTGTGCCCAACTTATTTCCACGGCACCTGCACGACCTAAGCACCTTTCTTTATTGAGTTACCCCTCTTCCCTGCAAATGTGTACCACCATTTGTTATGATCTAACTGCATTCCTTCTTTGTCCCTCAAAATCCTGTTTAAGATTCGCAAATTCACTCAAAAGGAATTTTTGAGGATCAGTGAACCAACTGCACGCCATTGGCTCCAAGCGCAACCTGACGCCGCTTGTATAGGCCTCCAAGCGCATGCTTGTACTTCTTCTTGGAAACCTTGAATTCTTTGTAGATAGATTCCGGTGAAGCCTTATCATCAAGAGCGGAAATTCCTCCATGTTTTCTGAGGTAAGCAAGAATCTGGTTGCCCAAGTCCTCGTCAAAACCTGCTGACGACCGAGATATCAACAAATCTATTTTTCCATCATCACGAATTCGCTTTATTGAGCCGTCCAGTAACTCACCAACGTCAAGATTTCTGTAGGCATCTGCCTCGAATATCAGTCCCAAACTTTGGTAATCGATTACTGCCTTATATCCCAACTCAGTGCGCGCCGCAATTTGCAAAGTAACTGACTGATTTATCTTAAACGAGGAGTTTTGTTCACTCAAATGTCGGTTGAGCTTTGAGGAGGCAACTATACGATCGGTATTTTTGTCATAAAAAACATAAACAAAACATGAATCACCTACCTTGAGGGGAGTCTTCTGCTCTCCGAAAGGTAAAAATAATTCTTTGGATAAGCCCCAGTCGAGAAAAGCGCCAGCGCTGTTAACATCCCTTACTGAGAGCAACGCACACTTTCCTACGGTCGCATTGGGATTGACAGTAGTAGCCAATATTTTGTTATCTGATCCGATGTAAAGGAAAGCAGTAACGTAACTCCCAACCACCACCCCGTCTGGGAGATCCCTGAGCGGAATCGGTATCTTCCCGCGCTCATTCCCGTCGAGGTATGCCCCATCATATGATAATTTTATTACTTTTAATTGGTTAAACGATCCAATATCGACCATTTAAACGCCTCGTTGCGCGCATCAGCGAGGAATTCTCACTACGCATTATCTCCAGTATACAAAATTCATAGTTCTATTTCCACTGCAAGTTATCAACACCCCCATGTGGAAACATAGGCGCAATAATCAAAGCAACTTAAAAAGCTTCGAGAACTGCAACCCGCTCATTTTTTACAAGCTTACATTGGAAATACCATATTTCAAGTGCTCATTTGGCAAAGGATGCATCCGTAGAGCCTTTGAAACAATATAGGATGTAGGGGATATGATCCGTCACAAAGTATCCATACTGACCGTTTATGGGTCATGCCATTGCACTTATCCAAGTCTCCTGCATCCATCCATTCCCAATCAGCTCGATATACCCCATCGTAAGCACCTCCAGGATTGGTATCCGACTCCTCACCTCTTAATCCATCTTTGAGGATATATCCGGAAACAACTTTTCTGTAGATTCCAGTTTCACTATCATAAATATAAGATCCATAAATTGGAAAACCGTCAGCTGCAAACCCAATCACCGGAGATCCACTCCAGACATACTCGGATTCTCCAGAGTTTTTGTATCCATGTGGCACTCAAACACTCGTTCTTTGTGTTTGTGGACAGATCCGTTTCTCCTGCCTCTAGCTGGTAACACCACCCGCTTTGTAGATCAAACACAACACCGCCAAGGGTAATACCATAATAATGATGATCACCTAAATCTTGAGTCTCAGCAGCGAATACTGGGTTTCTCGTGACGGTAAGAGTTCTTTCCCGTTTTTTCAAATCGCTGTTAAAGCGCGCTGTTGAGTCATTAAAATCATGATTAGGTATATTGTTAGTGGTGATAACACAACGATCTTCATCCGCTATGATCTCAACCGAACCCTCAAAATCAATCACTCTTGTGATATCCCTCACGCCAGACCGGTAAACGCCTGCATAGTCAGCGCAGTCAGCACTTCGTTGACTTAGGTATGACCAAATATCCTACTTATATCTGGAATATCTAAGACACAATAAAGCGTATTGCTCGATTCTCAGTGGATCTAATCCATAAAAGTGAAATTTTACAAGGACTTTCGACCATTTAAAAACGTCAGCACCCATAATCAGTAACTTGGGTTATCTCGACAGCTTTAAAACTGTAACTACTAATCCTGACTGAGTGAGACTTGTCACTAAACCAAATTCATATTGCCCAGAGTGCGGAAGGGGTGATCTGTCGGTGACGAAAAACATTCCGCAAGCAAAGTTAGCTATCACCGCCCCGCGCGACTATTTAGTTGTAAGGCATGACGCAAGGAGA
This sequence comes from Cellvibrionales bacterium UBA1854, assembly GCA_002338445.1. Taxonomy (GTDB): domain Bacteria; phylum Pseudomonadota; class Gammaproteobacteria; order Pseudomonadales; family Porticoccaceae; genus TMED48. The sequence continues at coordinate 23,962 of DDII01000053.1, forward strand.
AAGGTGTGCGTGAAGAAAGAGAAATTACAACCGTTGGAAGCAATCAGTATTACCAAGATCAAGTCACGCCAATATGTCTGGATGCATTAGTACATTGTCAGCGCACTAGCACTGCACTTGATTTGATTGGGTCGCTTGTTAATGCCGTCAGAATGGGTAATAAAGTTGCGGCTAAAGATGCTATGAAGTTATTACCAGATCCAATAAGCAATCAACCAGAAGAAGGAGAAATAGTTGATTAATTAGAACTCCCCTTAATTACCAGACATCATGTTGGTAATTTTTATCCCGATCAGTATACTACCCTAGCTGGTCGGGTTTTTTTATTTTTTTCATGGAGAGAAAGATGGGAAACTCAATAGAAAGTGTTAGTAATTTTTGGTTAAGACAACCAACAAAAAATGGTAAGGCGCAGAAGGATGCGCGAGACATACAGCGTGTATCAGTAATTGTTAAGTACTTCGGTAACAAGAAAGAAATAGACTCGATTAGCAAAATTGATATTCTCAAGTTTAAAGACTTCTTGGAACTGGAAAAGGGCTACTCAGCAGGGACGGTGCAGAGGTTTTACAGCACATTCAATGCCATTATGAATTTTGCTTTTGACAATGAGTTTTCTGAGAAGAAAATTCACATCAAAACAAGAAAAGTAAAGGGCAAGGAAGTTTACCTTACACCGGATGAAGTGAGGAAGTTTATAGGTCAGCTTGACCCATTAAGGGCGGCAATCGTAGAGTTTGGCGTTTTTACCGGACAACGAAAGTCAAACTTAATCAACCTCAGATGGGATTCATTGTCGGACGATTTGCAAGAGTGGACACAAGAAGCATCAGAGATGAAAAACGCTGAACCAAATGTTCTAGCAATAGGCAGTAAAGCTAGGGCAGTGTTAAGGCGAATGAAAGTCCGATGTGAAAAGATTGAAGAACAGCGTCCATATTTGCGAGGAAGAGTTGACCATGTATTTGCCCAAGAAAAATCGGGCAAGCCTTTTAACATTTACACGCTAGGAAATAAAACTTGGAAAAGGGCGTTAAAAAAATCAGGGATTGACAAAGATGTAACACCGCATACACTGCGGCACACGTTTGCTAGTTTGCTTGTAAAAAATGGTGTGGATTTGTACCAGATTAAAGAAGCAGGCGGTTGGTCTGATTTGAAAAGCGTTATTAGATATGCCCATGTTGGTACAGAAACGAAGCGTAAAACTGTTAACCAACTGGACAAGTTGTTTTAGGGTAAAAGTAGGTTTTGGAGGGGCAACAACCTTCCTAAAGGTGCAACAACCTTCCTATGTGGTACAATAACCTACCCTAAAACGTGTTCCATTTAGGGGGTGTAGCATGATCGGAAAGAGGCGATTGCACCCAAAAAGTAATGTAAAGTGTTGAAATATAAGGAAATTTACCGCCAAATTAGGGGTGGTTAGCTCAGATGGTA
>DDII01000097.1:0-873 GCA_002338445.1 Cellvibrionales bacterium UBA1854
GTACGACGGGAAGGTTAAACTCCCCGCAAATCATAAGGTTGAGGATTACAAAGAGAATACTCCGCGCTGGGTTCGTGACCAAAGAAACAGTTGGCATGGCATGGATTTCCCCTATCACAGTGAAGTTGACATCACGAGATATTATCAAAATTACTCTGAGTCGTTTTCTGCTGTAGATGACAGTATCGGTAGGATTAAAGACCAATTAAAGAAGATGGGAGTCTATGAGGATACCCTCATTATTTATATGGGTGATAACGGCTTTATGTTTGGTGAGCATGGTCTAATTGATAAGCGTGTCGCATATGAGACATCGATTCGTGTGCCTATGGTTATGCAACTTCCATCGTTGATCAAGGGGGGACAGACTGTTGAAAACGTCGTTGCAAATATTGATATAGGTCCAACGATTTTAGAGGCCGCTGGGATTCAGACTCCCCCTCATATGGATGGGAAGAGTTTCCTCCCGTTGGCGCAGAATAAAGAGATTAAGTGGCGGGATTACTTTTTATATGTTTACTATTGGGAAAAAAACTTTCCTCATTCCCCCACCGTTTTTGCATTGAGGGGTGATAGGTATAAGTACATAACCTACTATGGTTTGTGGGATACTGATGAGCTCTATGACCTTCAAGATGATCCATACGAGACCACGAATTTAATTGCAAGCGAGAACCATAGAAGAACCATTCGGAAGATGAAGCGGAATCTTTTCTCGATGCTTGCTGAAGAGGGTGGTATGGATATTCCAATGAACGAGCCAACGGGCGATTATAGAAATCTACGTTATCGCGAGCGAGCGGGTGATGAGGCTGCAAATTTCCCGAATAGATTCGTGGTGGATGAGCCCGAAAATGACGATTCGAAATAAAA
>DDII01000097.1:1254-19029 GCA_002338445.1 Cellvibrionales bacterium UBA1854
AACAGATACTCAGCTTTTTTACTGCCAATGACATTTCTTTTTATTCAAGGATGCTCTGCGGATTCGAAACCTTACCTCGACGGCTCTTTAGATCCGGCGACCAGGACAGAAGATCTTTTGTCTCGGATGACGCTTGAGGAGAAGGTTGGCCAGATGGTTCAATTCAGTTCACCCAGTAATATTGCAGCCGCAGAGCGAGAAATGTCAATTGATGAAATTGCGGCGAGTGATGAGTTTGCATTTTATCCTGGTCTCAAAGTATCCGACATACCGGATCTCGTGGAAGCGGGAGAAATTGGTTCGTTCTTAAAGGTGAGTAGTATCGGATGGATTCGTAAGCTACAGGAGAGTGCGAAGAAATCAAGGTTGGGTATACCCTTGCTTCTTGCGGAGGACTCAATTCATGGAAACGCAATGGTGTGGGGAAGTACGGTCTACCCGTCTCCGATTGGTCTTGCGAGTTCTTGGAACCTTGATCTCGTAGAGAAATCTCAAGCCGAGACGGCATACGAGATGAGAACCATGGGGCTTCACTGGAACTTTACGCCAAATGTTGATATTGCGAGGAATCCGAAGTGGGGCCGGATCGGGGAGACCTTCGGAGAGGACCCACTTCTGGTAACCAAGATGGGTGCCGCAGTTATCAGGGGATTACAAACCGGTAATCCTGAGATGAAGGGTGGAGTTTTGACTACTGTAAAACATTTCGTTGCAGGGGGAGACCCCTCTAATGGTAAGAATTTTGCTCCGATGGATGTGTCAGAGCGTACTCTCCGTGAGGTATATTTCCCACCGTTTCGTGATGGGATCATGAATCAGAGGGTAGGCTCAGTTATGGCTGCTCACAATGAGGTGAATGGGGTTCCAGCACATGGCAGTCGGTTTTTGCTTACAGATGTTCTGCGTGATGAGTGGGGTTTTGAGGGAATAGTGGTCTCAGACTGGCTCGATGTTGGCCGTCTGATGAGCCTGCATCGGGTAGCGCCTACCCACGAGGATGCCGTGTATCAGGCAGTACATGCCGGCCTAGACGTGAATATGCACGGGCCTAATTTTGCGCCAGCACTCCTAAAGCTTGTTAGAGATGGACGAATATCTGAGGAGCGAATTGATCTGTCGGTGAGAAGGATATTGAATGCTAAATTTCGTCTTGGCCTTTTTGAGGAAAATTATGATGAGCTTTCCGAGTTTCCTAATGAAAAGGATATGGAAAAACATTTTAATACAGCACTTGAGCTTGCTCGTCAGTCCATAATTCTCCTCAAAAATGAGTCAGAAATATTACCCATCTCAACTGACCAGAAGATCTTTATAACAGGACAAAATGCTGACAGTGAAGCGCTGCTTGGGGACTGGGTTTATTTCCAGCCACCGGAGCGGGTGACTACATTCCTTGAGGGGATGATGGGAGCGGTAACCAAACCGGAAAATATTGATTTTTTAGATGTGGGAACTAATCCTCGAGTGCTTGATGAAAGTAAATTATCTGAGGCCACTTACAGGGCTGGTAATGCAGATATCGCTATTGTTGTCGTGGGTGGCAATTCTTTACGCTACGGTAAAAACGCTAAAATCAAGACATCAGGTGAGAATGCAGCGCGTAGTAATATTAACCTAATAGGACGTCAACTTGCACTGGTTCAGGCCGTAGAGAAAAGTGGTACACCGACTTTAGTTATCTTGATAAATGGCCGACCAATCAGTGAGCCGTGGATATACGATCATGTTGACGCTATCATCGAAGCATGGGAGCCTGGTGGTCCCGGAGGAACAGCGCTTGCAGAGATCATATTTGGAATGGTTAATCCCAGCGGGAAACTGCCCGTAACCATACCTTATGATGTTGGACATGTTCGATCGCATTATAGTGAAAAAGCCTCCTCATTCTTCAGAGATTATGTGGATATACCCTCACCATCAAATGGGATGGTAAACGGTCGATCAAGGAACCTTTTTGATTTTGGATATGGACTTAGTTATACCACCTTCACTTTCGAAAATATTAAGCTAAGTAATCCAGCAATTGCGAGAGATGGGTCTGTATCGGTGAGTGTAGACGTCACGAATTCTGGCAAGATAGCAGGTGCAGAGGTTGTTCAGCTTTACATTCGTGATGAGTTTAGTGAGGTAACAAGACCTGTGAGGGAATTAAAAAATTTTCAACGCGTAGAGCTTGCTCCGGGGGAGAACAGGACGGTTGAGTTTGAGATCACCCCAGATATGTTATCGTATTTTAATTTGACAATGAAACGGGTAGTGGAGCCAGGCGATTTTTCCATAATGGTCGGCTCTTCTTCACGTCTAGAGGATTTGATAACTACCAAGCTTTCAGTAACACCGTAGCAGCATTAAAAATAGCTCTGACGGCGAGTGGGTTATAAAATATTTTTCCTCAAAAAAGAGTTATCCATTAAATGCTGGCGTTCCCGGGGCTCTGTATCTATCAATAGGACTTCTCACACAATCGCTACCAAAATAATGGCCAGTGGTAACATCATTCATCAAAAGATGGATACATGATCCTGTCCCCTCTGCAGGAGTTTTCATTCCCATTTCTTGGGGACTCTTACCTTGATTCTGAGCAATCGGTAGCGTCATATCGGTCTCAATAAAACCTGGTGTGCATGAATTAATTTTTATGGTTGTGTGTGAGCGAGCCTGCTGCATAGTTAGTGCATTAGTGCATGCCTTAGAAAAGCCATAGACATTTGAGTTCAATAATTCTTTTTCTGAATCACTTGACTCTTGATATTGCCGGATGAATTCCTCGGTTAGCTCTAATATCTGTTCCCAGGTAACTTCTTGATGGGTCAATATTTTTCTAGTTCGATCATTACAGCGCGAGAGGTAATTTGGCCCCGCCGCTGAAGTGACATTAACCACCCTGCCAATATCTGGTTCTAACAGGTGATAAAAATAGTCCAGGACGTATTTTGGACCAAGTGTATTGACACGAACTACGTCTTCTACTCCAGTTGGCGAGTTCATAATACCCGCATTGTTCACGACCCCATAAAGTTTCAAGCCTTTTTGTGAAAGGAGATATTCTATTTGAGAGGCCGCGCTTTGGATGGAATCTCGATTTGATACATCCATTATTATGGCATCCAGTCGACTTTCACTGCCTGGTACTATTGATGTCAAGCTGTTGATGGCCGCTACCGATCTATGCTTGTCTCGACAACCAAAAAATAAATGAGTCTCTGGAAATTGTTCCAAAAGCTCCTTAACGATAGCAAAACCGATCCCTTTGTTGGCGCCAGTAATCAGAATTGTTTTGGTTTTTTTCATATTGCTAACCATAAACTATCTTTTTCGGTTTTAGAACATTGATACTGTAACCATTGTAGGCCAAAGCTCATCATCTTTTGTGGGTGTATATAAAAATGCCCTAAAAGTTTATCTTCTAGGGACATTTTCATCTATCATGGGTTTAAGAAAATCAAAAAATCCCGAGTGAGCTTCCCCTTTAACTCGCGGAATAAATTTGCTGACAAACTTCGATCGTGTCGTTAATTGGTCGCATCATACTTATCATTTTGGCAAAGCCGCTTTCCGGAGATATTTCTGAGGAGAAAAAGTTATCTAGCCCTTCTCCCATTTCACTTGCTGAGGGTTGGACGAATCTGACAGTTAGCGTGCCAGTCTCTTCCCTACCACCTCCGATTGGAGCGAACACTCCGATTTGTACATTCAGTCCAGCCGCTTGGGCCTCGTTTTCCATTTGGGTGGCCGCAGCAACGAATGCTGATAATCGCCCGGGTCTTACCATCACGCGAGTAACACGCTCATACCCCGGTGCAACATCAAATTTTTTCAACGGCTTCCAGATAGCGCTTGTTTTTATATCGCGCATGGCGCTCAGCTTTTTTGGGGCCATAGCAGGATCATATTTCGTGAGACCTTCCATTGCGCTTTTCACTGAGTCAAATGCGTTCCACACAAACATTTGGCCGGGATAATCCTGTCCAGTTTGTGTTACACAGACACCCGCTGCAATAGATCCTATCGTCTCAAACAATGCAGGATTAGAGGCTATATAGTCAGTGTAGGCCTTAGGATTTTTTGCTGAGATGTTCAAAGTGGTGAAAGCCCCACTAGGGATGTCCGATGGTAGACTAAAACTGGACATGTGCTTTCTTTCTTTGTGGCCACCCGCCGAGACGGACAACGATAAAGATAAACAGATTATTGCGAAAAGCTTTTTTTGCATAATATAGATCCTTTGTGAGAGCGTGGCTAGAACTTTAAACTTTTTTCATTTTACCTTATATCAAGGTGGATAAATAGCTGTGAGTTTATGAACGTCGACTTTCGATAGAAGAAAGTATGATCGGACTGTTTCTGAAAAAAATATCTGGTCCTTAGCAGAGGAACGGGAGGCGCGTTGGGGTATTACTCTTACTCTGAGTTAGCATCAAAAGGGGGCTGAACAAAGCTGACTACGAGGCTAATTTGGTCATTTGGATGGGAAGAAGGACCGAGAATTTGAACTAGGGGCTGCAACTCATCTATTTTTTCTAGCGAGGGAGTTTAACTGATCTTTTGAGGCGGGAGTTTGGTATTTGTCTTTCCACTCTTTATACGGCATACCGTAAATAGCTTGTTGCGTTTCTTCCAGAGATAGGCACATACCGTTTTCTTCTGCCGCGTCGAGGTACCATTTGCTAAGGCAGTTCCTGCAGAAGCCCGCATGAATCATTAGGTCAATATTCTGAATCTCTTTGTTTTCGTCAAGGTGCCTTAGTAAACGACGAAGCACATTTGCTTCAAGCACCTGTTGTTGCTTATGGGTTATCACCATTTGTGTCCTTACTAAATTGTGTGCATAAAGTTGTTGCGAAGAGACAAATAAACCGCCTCATTACAGTCCACATGTTTCAAAATATTCGTTAACCTCTTATAAGAGAATTTTTTCGGTTGACCCCCAGTCCTACTGGTACAGCATGCTTCTTACATAAACGCTGCCCTATTATTCAAAATCTAATTTTTATTTAAAGATCGTTGTCTTAATCGCCGCATACCAGCTAGCCACCTATCGATATCATTTCCCTTCCGACGGACATACTCTTCCACCTCTGGATGGGGAAGGACGTGGAACCGTTCTTCACTTAAAGTATCAACGACGGTTTTTGCAAGTTGTTCGGGTTCTATGACGCCGTCAGTTTGCCCATCTCCGAGGCTTCTAGGAGCCATAGCTGTGTTAACTCCTTGTGGACAGAGAACAGAAACTTTAATCCCGTCATCACCGTGCGTGATAGCCATAAATTCTGCAAGCTTTACTGCAGCAGCTTTACTCACCGTGTATGGTCCGGTGCCCATTGCAGCTAAAAGCCCCGCAGCAGATGCGGTAATAAGGAAATAACCGTTTCCTCTAGCAATCATTGACGGAAGACATGCCCTAGCAGCATAAATATGTGCCATAACATGAACCTCCCATTGTGATTGCCAAAGCTCGTCGGACGCGTCGAGCAAAAGGCCGCCTTTACTCAAGGTTCCTGCATTTGAGCAGTAAAGATCAACTTGACCAAAATGTGATACCGCATAATCAACAAGAGCTGTTACTTCCGACTCCTTTGTAACATCCGCCGCGAATCCCAGACAACCAAGTTCGTTGGATACGTGTTGGACTTGATCAGGATCAAGGTCGGAAATTACCACCCCCTTTGCCCCCTCATTGAGGAACTCGTGAGCCATTGCCCGTCCGATTCCGCCATTACCGCCTGTAATTATTGCGACCTTATCTTTTAGGTCCATTCATCACCTCGATCAAATCTTCGATGATAAACCTAATACTATCGAGGATGCTATGTTTTTGTAACTAATGGCTGCTCTAGTTGTCACCACGGGTTTATGGGTGGCATTTTAGGTTCAGCGAGGGGACACTCCCCTTTGTGGAGTATTGTAGGGAGGTTAAATATGATATATCGCTCTTAGAAGAACATAATTAAAATTTTTAGTGTTGTCATTCATGATAAGGGAGTAGCTGAAGCATATGCAGAACAGACAAGTTGTTGTTGAAAACCTGCCTACTGGAAAGTTACATTGCAATAATTTTAAAATTAAAATGGGGTTAATACCAAAATTATCATCAGGACAGGTGTTGGTCCGCACAACTGCATTTGCCATCACTGCTGGTGCACGCGCAGGGCTTCAAGGCAGTGCAAGTTATGCAGGTGCAGCAGAAAGTGATGTTGTTATGCGAGGAACCGGTATCGGTGAGGTAGTAGAGAGTACAAATACCCAATTTCCTGTCGGATCTATGGTTCTGGGGCCGACAGGTTGGCAAGAGTATGCCGCTCTCAATAGTCGATCACTCACCTTTATTCCGGAGCGTTATGATCCGCTAAAATTTATCGGACCTTTAGGTATTAACGGTCTTGCCGCATATTTTGGCCTGTTCAGAACAGGTCGACCTGTAATCGGTGAAACGGTTATGGTTTCTGCCGCGGCAGGATCGGTTGGACACTTCGCCGGCCAAATGGCCAAAATAATTGGATGTAAAGTTGTCGGCGTAACGGGGGATGATAAAAAGGCAGAAAGACTCAGAAATGAGCTTGGTTTTGATGCATCTGTAAATTACAAGTCCGAGAACTTTCGTAACGATTTAAAACTCGCGACTCCTGATGGAATAGATGTTTATTTTGATAATACAGGCGGTGACATACTTGGCTCCGCTCTGTTTCGGTTGAACGTCGGTGGGCGGATAGCGTGCTGTGGGGTGGTTTCACAATATGACACATCATCCCCTGATTCCGGTCCGAGAGGCATTCCCGGGTTATTAGTAAATAAACGAATTACGATGCAAGGATTTTTGGTTTTCGATTATGCAGATGAATATCAAACCGCCAGAGACGAGATTAATAAATGGATAGACTCTGGACAATTAATTGGTTGGACAGATGAGGTTTTCGGGCTTGATTCGGCACCAGAGGCATTTGTGAATCTGCTCGCAGGAGGTAACGTTGGGAGCCGCGTTGTCCGACTCGACTGAGCGTAAGTAATGGATAGATTAGGTTGGGATTTCAAAAAGTCAGGCTCAATTAAAGTTGAACCTAATCTACTAGGGCATGGCTTTATGATTTCTTTTTCGCGCTTCAAAACAGTTAGGACAATTTTATTAAGTGTTGTCTTCGGATTCGTAGTGTCTATCTTTCAAATAAGTCACTCCGACGCTTTTAAAGACCCCAACCTTGACTATAAACATATTCAAGCTACCTCAACAGACTTGATTATTTCTCGATCAGATTATAACGACGGGCTACATGGATTTTGGTTGGGTCAGTCGATAGCTAACTGGACTGGCTTGACAACAGAAAATAACAGAATTGGTGTTGGGAAAACTGGTGACTTTTATACGAGAGACGATTGGGGAAAACTAAACCGTCCCAGTAACCTACAAATACATTGGGAAAAAAATCATCGCATAATCGACTATGTCTTTAAATCCGAAGAGGAGATTTGGGGTGCCGATGACGATACAGATATCGAGTATATGTACCAACATCTCACTTACCATCATTCCGCTTCGATTCTCTCCGCAGATCAAATAAGGCAGGGCTGGATGCGGCATATTAAAAAATCAGAGCCTAACTACTTGTGGGTGTCGAATGAGGCGGCTCTTCATCTCATGCATGAGGGGCTTTCCACACCCGAAACTGGATCTCCAACGAATAACCCTCATTTTGACATGATTGACGCGCAGCTTACGACAGAAATATTTGGTTTGTTTGCCCCAGCAAGTCCTGAAGTAGCTCTTGATCTATCCTATTTGCCAATCCGTGTTACTGCTCATAAAGAGGCTGCATGGATTGCAGAATTTTACGTTGTAATGCACTCCCTTGCATCGTCTGTAGACAGGACATTACCTATGAAAGAACAAATATTTTGGATGGCAGATCGTGCTAGAGAGTATCTGCCGAACGATTCATACCCAGCAAAGATGTTTGACTTTGTGAAAAAACAATTTACGGTCAATTCTCGTTGGGAAGATACTCGTGATCAAATATATATGAGGTATCAGTTGGAGGAGGAAGACGGATATACAATCTCCTCAAGAAACTTGTATTGTAACGGCTGCTTTGCAGCTGGTATAAATTATGCCGCCAGTTTGGTGAGTCTTTTTTACGGCGAGGGTGATCTAAAAGAGACTATTAAAATTGGCACACTAGCAGGATGGGATTCCGATAATCCGACCGCAACATGGGGTGGATTATTGGGTTTCATGCTGGGAAAAGATGGAATCGAGGAGGCTTTTGAGAGAAAATTCTCCGATAAATATCACATACACAGGACTCGACAGGCATTTCCTTTAAAAAATGGTATAGACTCTTTCGACGCAATGGCCAAAAAAGGAGTTTTCATCGTAGACCGTATTGTTCAAGATAGACTCGGGGGGGGTATTGATTTTGAGAAAGGTGTCTGGGTTTTGCCTAATGTGGATCCAAAATCGATACAATCTTTTTAGGGCACATCGAGCTAATCAGCGTAAGTTAGTTTTTTTTAAGATCAATTTTTGAGATCAGTTATTATCTTTGACGGAGCTTTATATTTCTTCAGGACAGCTATTCTGATAAGGATAGCGTAAAAATTGGAGGAATTTTTTAGAAAAGATTTCTTTAATTGTTAGCTCCTACATTCGGTTAACCGTACGATGTGATTAGTTTTTATCCAATCAGATAAGTAAAAGCTCTATTTTAGGAAGTGACAGCGCTGGTTGGTGTAAAGCATCAAATTGGAATCAGACTTGATATTGAAGGAATTTCAGGTCTATTTAATCCGTGGATTTCGTTTGCGAAAATTCTTAGTGGCTTTGTAGTGCAATATTCACGAGGTACCTGCACCTGCCATTCGCGCTCAATGTAATTCTTTAAAAATTCCACCTCCGTCTTTTCGTGTTAAGTCGCTCTCGCTTACTTTGCATAAGTATGAAAAAAGCAGATATTTGATATGCTCAATATTCTCTATTCGGTTCGTCGATCTTGAATACTTCCACTAAAAAGTCCTTTAGTAATTCCCATGAGCGCCGGTTTGCTTCCTCTGAGTATACTGTACCGAAGTTTGGATCACTGGCATTTGGATTTGTGAAAGAGTGCATTGCTTGTCCGTATATGTGTAACTGCCAATCAACATTTTTTTTTGTCATCTCGCTACAGAACGACTCTAGCTGATCCTTGCCAACCATTGGGTCTTGCATCCCATGCATGGCAAGGACTTTAGCAGATATTTTATGTTTCGGAAGATTAGAATCATGTAAAAAACCATGAAAGCTGGCACTACCGCAAAGATTAACACCACTCCTTGCAAGATCTAGCGCCACTAGTCCACCGAAGCAGTAGCCGCATATTGCAATTTTCGATGTCATAACTCCAGATAGTTTCGAGACTGCATCGTATGCACCAATAACTCTTGAGGTAAGTTGACTTCGATTATCCAGCAGAGGTTGCATGCGAGCAGAATTCTCCTCAACGCTCGTTCCAGTCACACCGTCACCGTACATGTCGAGGGCAAATCCAAGGTAACCAAGTTTAGCAAGTTTATTCGCAATATTATCTGCGAACTCGTCTCGACCTCCCCATGCATGTGCGACGATCACCGCAGGGAAGTTTGCCTCATCCGGAAAAGCTGCATGACCAATGTAATTTTGAGTTTCTACTTGATAATTGACGTTGGTTGTGTGCATTTTGAGCTTCCTATAAAAATAATGAAAATTTTAGACTGGGTCGGAAGTAATATGAGCGATCTTTGTTTTTCTGTCTAGCAATTTGCTCATTTTGCTCTTATGAGGACGATCTTTTCTTAAATAAATTCTTGGAAAGCACATGTTATGCAAAAAAAACATAAATTAGATTTGAATTATGCATCTAAATTATTAAGCTAAAACTAAATACCTATTCGTAATTATTCCGCTCTACAAAAGGAGGTGTTTAATGAGTGTTTTGTACGCGATTTTAGCGGTGTCAGGTATCTTAGGAGCGGCAATTATCCGTCAGGAGGTTGTGAGTTCACAGCCGTCTGAGCATCGAACCAAAACTGATGACTAGACTAACCTGGAATGCCCAATCGCATTGTTAAAATTTGTGTAGCGATTGGGCATCTGAGAGCTTTCTAAAATAAATATAAACATCCACATTATTTGTTTCCTTTTTGATAAATTTCAGGCGTTTCTCAAATTTGGTTGCCAACGGGCATTCTTGACCCACTTAAAACTATTCTATAATTCTGTTATCTCAAAATGGCTGCTTGTTAGCTGAATAAAAAAGCGTCATGTGTTAATGTCTTAAATCAAGAAGAACGCGGTAAATACAAACAAGATAAAGAAGCACAATGACTACTCTATTGTTCGATCTAAAGCATAAAACCGCCTTGATTACTGGCGGTAATGGCGGAATTGGACTTGGCTTGGCGAAAGGCATAGCTAAACAAGGTGGTAACGTGTGTATTTGGGGGCGAAATAAAAAAAAATCAGATCGCTCTCCATGAGTTATCTGATTTCGCGGGCACTTTTCATTCTATTGTTGTGGATGTGGCTGATGAAGGTGCGGTAAGTGAAGCTTTTTCGGAAACATTAAGCGTATTTGGACGAGTTGATGGATGTTTTGCTAATGCCGGTGTTGGCAAGCGCAATATATTTCATGAGCAGAATATCGAATCTTGGCGGAGAGTGTATGAGGTGAACCTTGATGGGTTATTTTTCACTCTTCGAGCTGCGGCTAAGCACATGAAAGAGCGTGCAGAAAGAGGCGATTATGGGGGGCGACTCGTGGGGGTGTCATCCATAGGGGCACGGTTCGGTATGGCAAAAAGTCAAGCTTATGCCGGTAGCAAGGGAGCAGTAATTTCAATTATGCAGGGGCTAGCGGTTGAGTACGCCCGTTACGGGGTAACTGCGAATTCGATTCTTCCAGGCCATATTGAAACTGCAATGACTGCAAAAAATTTGGAAAATGAAAAATTTGTGAATGCAATTATTCCTCGAATACCATCTAGACGATTTGGTACGCCCGACGATTTCGAGGCGATAGCCGCATACTTGATGAGTGATTCAAGTAACTATCATTCAGGAGATTGCTTTACAATTGATGGCGGCTTCTCGATGTTTTAAGAAAACCATATGGAGTTGTATGTCAGAATTTGATTACCATTTCACCAAGACTAGCGAAGCGATAGAGAAATACCTCACAGAATCCCTCGATACCTGCTTGGCAGGTGGTTTTATTGTTGAGAGCGACAGAGCATTGATTCTCCGCTATCTTAATGAGGAGACAGTCTGCGCGATTGGTGCACTTAACACAAGTATTTATGCCTCCCAATCGCGGACGAGTTTTATTTATTTTTTGTTAAATCAGGCTAGAGATTTTATGGATAAAACGGAAACTGAACTATGAATGGATACCTTAACTTCCAGGGGCTACTGTTTTGGAGAAATGGTGGGTGGGCATTTCGTTTGTGTTTGATTTTAATATCGTTATCCCTCGCATTTACAAATACGGTAATTGGGGAACCTTTTGAATATGACTCATGTATTTCCGCGGATAAAGAACTCGGTGATTCAGCATTTTGGGCAGTAACATCTGCGAAATTATATGAAGAAAAGGAATACTCGAGAGCAGTAGCTGTCGTTGATGTGTGTTTCAATCGGTGGGGTCCTGAGGCAGGTCAGCAGCAAAAAAGGTTATTAGAAATGAATGCAAAGTGCCCACCGACGGGAAGAGTTAACAGGCACAATCGGTTGTCAATTGAAGAAGATTATCTTATGAACGATGTTTCATTTGCGCTTTGGGTCAAGGCTCGATCTTTGGATGAGCTAGGTGAAGTTGAAAGTGCAAAGAGCGCCTATGCACAATGTTTATACATGATTTGTGGCCGAGTGTGGGATCCTAGGGGATGGTTTTGGAGCCCTGCGGAGGATTGTATAAAGTACGCGAAAAAGCTTTCCTAGTCGTGGATTGGAGATGATTTTGTTATCTCCGGGTGTTCCATGTGTTTTACTGATGACCATCATTCCTGGGTAGTGCCGCAATAGATGCACAAATAAGGAGAATGCGATTTCTACTTGATTACAAAATACATCTGCTCTCTTGCCTTTGCTGGATTTTTTTTGTACAGCGGCTCTAGTGCCTCTGTGGATACCGACGGGGACGGCGTTAATGATTCTCAGGAAATTCTTGATGGTACTGATCCGAAGAATAACCTTGATTGTTTAAGTTGCAAGGTGACGATCTCGGGTATGGTCTATCACTGGAAGAATCATTCTTTAATACAAGCTGTAACTGTGATTTCAGAGGAACTTTCTGTAGGAGAGTCGAATCATCAAGCTCAGGGGGGCATAACCGGAACAGACGGGAGATATGACCTCCAAGTGCGATCTGACGGCGCTGATAGGCTTGTTGCTGCGAAGGAAATCATTGAGGATAATTTTGCCGGTGTTATCACTTCTGCTGATGCCTTGGCGGCTTTAAAGATTTCGGTTGGAGTCAATCCAAACGTTGATCCCGATGGTTCTGGCCCACTTAACTCCCTGCCAATTTCTCCATACCAGTATATTGCAGCAGACGTGAATCGGGATGGAAGAGTCACTTCAGCAGATGCCTTAGAGATTTTAAAGATGTCGGTAATGGTCAGTGATACTAAAGAATCCCAATGGATTTTTGTATCGGAGGACTTTGATTTCTGGGACGAAACATCGCGTGAGTTCTATACTACCAAGTCTGACGTGATGTGGAGAAGCACAGAAATTTTTGCAGAGCCAGAGCAAAAATCCGTTCAAAATATGGTCGGAATTTTAATGGGCGACGTGAATGGTAGCTGGGAAGCCCCAGAGCAGAGTTTTAAAGTAACGAGCGAACATTTCAGGGAATTTGTTCACGCAAATTCGGGTTCATTTTCACAATGGAGTATACGTGATCTTAATTCAGATGGTGGAAATTTTGCTCCACCGCAGCCATCCCAGGTGGCGCAGATTAGCAAGAAAAGAGGTCTGGCGTATGGCTACCTCACTGAGGCGGATCTTCAAGTTATGGCCGGAAAAGTGAGGTGGTGGTATAACTGGGGTAAGGAGGCAAAAGATACAGTTCAAGCCGTCTATGCAGATTATGGATATGATTTTGTTCCGATGGCGTGGGGAGGCAGATTTGACGACACTGTTATTAGGAGGTTTGTTGAGGATAATTCTAATGTGAGATACCTATTGGGATTCAATGAGCCTGGGCACAAAAACCAAGCAAATTTGACTCCTGCTCAGGCGGCTGCTCAGTGGCCTAGATTGCAATCTATCGCAGACGACCACAATTTAGTGCTTGTATCCCCCGGCGTAAATTATGCGCCGGGGGATGTCGATATTCCCGGGACCGAAAATGATGGAAACCCATTGGAATATTTGAGAGCCTTTTTTAACGAATGCAATGACTGCCGAGTGGATCACCTAGCGATCCATGGGTATATGAGGAACCCGAGTAACTTTAAAGAGTATGTTAGAAAATTCGAGGAATTCAATAAACCGATATGGATAACTGAATGGGCCTCCATGGGTGATTGGGCTGTTCAATCTGACAGAAACCATCCAGGCCTTGAGTGGCAGATGGATTACCTTGCCGAGACAACCCGGTGGCTTGAGCAGACGGAATCAGTTTACAGATATGCGTGGTTTGTCGGGCGGAACCGGTATGGATTAAATGAACCGCCTTATAACAGTATTCTAGCTGAGGATGGGGTTCTGTCACCATTAGGGGGAATTTATGTCGCGATTCCATCGATGGATTATCGATATCAAATTCCCTCAAAAATAGAGGCTGAGGGTGCACATGAGCTATCTGGGTTCAATCACCAACCCACGAATGATAATGATGGACTGGCACATCTGGTTGCCACGCCCGGAGATGAGGCAGTATTTAAGATTTCATCAGAGGTACCTGTTGAATGTGTTTTTGATCTTCGAATCGCATCTGCGAGGCTTGGGGGAGTATTAATCCAGCTAAATGGGGAGATTGCTCATCGATTCCCTGAGGTGAGCACTGGCTCAAACGATGCCTGGCTGACCTTTCGATCGGATCCAGTTATCATCCCGGTTGGGGAACATGATTTAATAATTCGGTCTGAAAGCGAATTTCGCTTTAACTGGTTGCACATCTCTGAATGTCTTGCACCTGAGATCCAATAATAACAGTACCTACCTAATATTTATTTTTCCAATAAATTTTGTGTTTATTAAGCCAACTTTTGTAAACATGTCTCATCCCTCTGAAGGCGATAACTGAGCTACCGAATTATAACATGGGGTTCAACTCGCAAAATTAGTCTGAATTACTTTGGCCAGCGGGAGTTACGGGGGTTTTGTCCGTGTCGGGTTCGGAGAGGGTTGTTAAATTTTGATTAGAAAGCTTGTCAAAATTGAACTTGCTAAGAGTAAAAATTTTGTCGATACCTGAGCGCGTTACATAGTACTTATCCTCTTTTTCAAAAAATGTGAAAGTGATTTGATTCGGAGCGAACACCTCAAGACGGAAAGACTTAGAGTCTGCCAAATTGACATCTTTATCAGCAACCGACAAAACTGTCAGTGTTTTAAGAGCCATATCGAGTGCGTTAGCATTTTCTTTATTTACCTCTACAATCGACTCAGCCTCTACCTCGTTTTCAGTTGAAATTAACGACCACTCCCTGTTTTCGGAGAATAGTTTGAAATCAAGTCCCTCTATTGAACTTATGTTTTGCACTGAAATCAATGATTTGTCGAGCCAGTCAGCTGGTTCTGTGGGAAAGTCATATGCATTGAGGGCAAGTGAGTAGATATTTTTCTGACCATCTAGTCTCACGTGTGATTTTTTAAAGCCCGGTGACGTCCCCACGTAGATACGGCCAACGTTTGCGTTGCTAGATAATAAGTCCACCCGCCTATTGAATTTGTCTTCAGCTACCTCAAAACGTGATCGACTTCCAGTTGCGGAGGCAACTGGCCAATCACTTTTTAAGTTAAGAAGGTCACTTAGCACTGTCGTAAGTTTTATTTCGTTTGCGGCTAGACCCCCCAGTGCGGGTATAACCCATCCGCCCTCAGTTTTGTTCAGTCTCAATTCTCCTGCATTGTCGCTTATTACTAACTCATCTATGACCTCTGCCTCAGTAGGGATCAGGGGCTTTACGTCAACAGATCCGGTCGTGCTTTTCTCATAAGCAAAGATAGTCAGTGTCAAGGTCATTTGTAAGCCTAGAAGGACGAATAGCCAGGATGTTTTTGAATTAATCATGCCACTTCTTCCTTTCTGTCGAACAAACCCTGATACAGATCATTGGTGCTCTTTCGTTTGGCCCTCACTCTCAGAGCAATGCCGATAATGACGAGACCCGACAAAGCATAATTCAAATACTCCCACAATACTTGCGTGCTATTTGCCAGTGGTGGAAGTGTTCGGTTGAAATGGCCTCGAGAGCGAATACTGAGCAAACCTTGATCCTCTAATGACCAGTCAATAGCGTTGGCTAACATCTGAACTGAATTAACGTAAGAAGTCTGCTCTGCGCTTCCAAGCATTTGTAACGTTTGATCATTAAGAAACTCATTTGAGCTAAATAATATTATCCGCGCAATATCGGGTGAGTGGTCAACCACATTATCAAGTTCAAGTGGTGCATCAGTTGTAGAGTCTGTCGAATCTTCATCGGGAGTTTCTGCCTCAGCTTTCGGCGGGCTTCGCCCTGCAAAGTAAGATTCAAAGCGGCCCTCTATGATAACACCGAGTAGGTGTGATTCCTGCAGACCTTGCGGCACGAATGGACTCACGCCTTGTCCAGTTATCCTTGGGAGAATATCTAGTGAGTCGGACACCCAAGATTTCTCCGAGCTTTGAAAAAGTTTGGTTACTACTCTATTTTTGTTCATTTCATTGTCAATGATAATTGGAGATGCCCATGCCATGGTAAGCTGCGGTAACTCTGAAGTAATCAGGTTGGAACTATTTAAAGCACTTCCGCGAATATCAGGGAAGTATGGGTAATCTAGCATTCTCATTTCCTGAATTTGGAACCCGCCAATATTCCTCGTTACAGGAGCCGGAAACGCTGAGTTTTGGGGATCCATTACGAGCTGCCTTTCGATATTTATGCCGTTGTGGGCGAACCAGTCATCAAGACCACTATCATTGGGTACCATAGTTAGACTGCGATTGGCATAACTAGTCTTAAAGTGTGATGTGGAAGCAATGACCGTGCCCCCTTTCATAAGAAACTGATCTACTGCGAAGAGCTCTCGTTCTCCAAAATCCTCCGGTGCCGTTAGTAATAATATATCGGCGGCTCCTTCAACTGATCCATCGGAGAGATTCTCTTGAGAAACATTTAACTCAGCACCGATAAAATTCTTGTAAAGTAGTATATTGCGCGCCACTCGATCCTCCATAGGGTGAACTGTAGTCGGGTGCAGGGGATACCATTGCTACGTTTTTTGTAAAGCCGGTCGCAAACCTCTTTATCCCTGCTTCTAGATTTCGCTTAAATCCTTCTTTGCTTAAATCTTCGATTGGTAGTTGTACGACCTGGCCTTCATTCTCCAGTGTGAGGTAGTAAAAGAACGATGCGTCGCTAAACAATCCTGCGCTCATGGGTCTGAAGCCATACTGTTCTGCAATTTCGGCTGCTACAACACCGTCGTCGTCTCTCGGATTGATAAATGAGGTGGAAAAACGTCCATCGGACTGGGAAGTAAAATCTTTTGTGACCTCTTTCACGACGTTATTGAAGTCTACAAGTGGAACAGGAAGCTCCGACTCACTTGAAACATACGCTTTCAACTGAATATCAGTGCCTATTGTGTCAAAAAGATTACCATCCGTCTGATAGCTCATACAAAACCTTTTTAATTGCTCTGGTTAGATCATGTTCTGGATTACGTAGCTTCACGTCAATCTGTGACTCACTCCTCGCCTTGATCTCAATGAGGTCGCGGAAATTTAGTACTTGGTACTCGTCTCCATATTTCACAAGGACGTTAAAATAAGAGCTAACTATCGAGGACTGATAACGGTCAGCCACTTGAAAAGGTACAGGTTGAATACCATATTGCTGATTAGCTTCCTGTTCCATTTCTGGATTATTCTGCGGGTCTACAAACTCAGCACGTACGTTCCCTTTTCCGGAAATTTCATATTCTTTAATGAGATCTTTCAGCTGCGGAACAAGAGGCGATAACAACGGATGTGTCTTTGAACTGAAATATGCTCGCACTAACAGAGGCTCTTGAAGTCGGCGAAGGTACTTTTCAGTTGACTGAGAAATGGAATATTGGCGCCCCTCTGTCATATCAAGCCTTAGAGTGGAAATTTGACTCAGCCAAAAATTTGCCAATAAGGCGTTGGAAGTCAAAAGAGTTATGAGTAGCTGCCACTTTTTGTGACGGGAATTAGTGTTATCTGTAATCCACCGCTCTTTCTCCACCGCGTAAACATTAAGAGCCAAGAATGTAATAATGAGGCTTCCGTAGTAGTAAAAATCGCGAATATCGATTACTCCCCGGGTAATCGACTCAAAGCGAGATCCAGTGCCCAAAAGGCGCAAAATATCCCCTATGTTGTTACCGAACAGGTCAGTGATTAGCGGAGTACCGACCATATAAAACAATCCGCAGAGCGCGCAAGTGGAGATCAGACTTACGATTTGGTTGTCACTTTTCGCGGACACGTATAAACCGATGCTGAGATATGAGGCCCCGAGAAAAAGCGTGGCGAAGTAACCCGCCCAAACTGGCCCCCAATCTAGCTCCCCGAGTAGGGCCACTGTGATCGG
>DDII01000095.1:0-29537 GCA_002338445.1 Cellvibrionales bacterium UBA1854
TCGTAACATTCATCAAATCCCTTTTTTGCGGGCAATGCCAGATAGGAGATTGGACATGGATGCAGGGTTGAAGTCGAACTGGATTTCACAAGGAAATTATGTGTGTGAAACTGGGTGGCCAAACATGCGTCTTACATTGTCAAATGATGGATGGATGGGTCTCAATCCTTCGGGAGTTGAAATCAAAATGAGGAGCCTCGATTTTTGGCGATTAGAGAACGGTCTAATCAGAGAAAACTGGGTTCTGATTGATCTTCTAGATATATATAAGCAACTTGGTGTGGACGTCTTTGATCGAATGAGTGCACTCCCGACCAGGATGTAGTTGGAAAACCTTAGTTCTCCCGAAATAGCCCCCAGTTATTTTTCTGTACTGCAAATTTAACCAAAGTCGCCAGCGAGTCCATCTCAGCATAGGTGAAAGTAACAAAAACATCTTTTTTAGTAATCACCGATTTCAGGGTACTTTATAACCAAGCGCTATCCACATCTTTTTTGGCATTTGAGCAGGGTGGAATGGCGAATTAGGGCACGGCCCAGACATCAGTGTCACCAACATCTGATTTAAAATGTAAAAAAGATCCATCTGTTGCTAATCTTCGGACACAGTGCGGCGAATCTCGTCCGCAGTGTTTTTAATGGTCACGGATTTCTAGCTATAACGGCACTGGCAAGTCTCGGCTCAATCGGCACCATACTTATCATGAGGGCGGTTATTATCGAAGGTTTTCCAATTAGGGGATTGGTGGAATATTGTGCGGGTGGTGTTTTTTTATTACGGTCTGTAAAGATTGTTGCTAAAGCATACGGTGATGAGTGTCCTCGATATATCCTAAAAATCCACTGACAAAAAGAAGGGACCTTGTGAGGTCCCTTAAAATTATCCCATAGGCGGGATAAGAGGGGTATAAAAATCTGTTGATGACCCTTGGCCACTAAGAGGACATAAAATCTTGCGTCGCGATGGCTGCGAGTAAAACACAGAAGACAACTTTTGCGCCGTATAATATTTCCACTGTCTTCCACCTCCTCATACAACCTTTAACGTTGAGTTTCATGGTAGAGGCAAGTTTAACATAACTCAAATGCATACTTTTTATAAAGTTTATTACAAAATAGTATGACTACTAATATCATAGTATGGCGTTAAAAAACTGATGTGTGCGAGACCAGTAACTCGTAATTAATTTGGATTAGACACGAACAATATCTAAGTCTTAAGAGTCTTAATTTAGTTTAGTTTAAACGTTAACGGCTAAATTGACTATTTTACCAACAGTTTCCATTCAATTGATGAATCTGGTTTGAATCAAGTCCCTATTATTGTTCTGTAAGATATCGATAAGTGATCCCAGCGAGAGTCGCTAATATCACTCCACAAAGTATTTTGATCAAATCGTTGCATCAAGTTATGCTCTTTGGTCTTGTTATTGATTATAGAACCCAGACTGATGTGGACTTGTATTTAAAATTTGTGACCCTGACGAATCATTACTAGTGTTTTTTGTTGTTGATTAAATATCTACTATACTCCGTACTTATTGTCAGCTTATAGGTGGACAGTTCTACCCAATATCAATCGAAATCTGATGGAAGCTTGAAGCGTTATATAGTGTTATCCTCAGGTTACGATAAATCTACCATGTTGACGATTACTGAATGCATTAAAACCGAGGAACGATTGTATTGAGGAAATTAGAGGGCCGTACAGCACTTGTTACTGGAGCGAGTCGTGGAATTGGACGCGCCGTGGCTGAAAGGTTTGCCTCTGAGGGAGCTAACCTTGCAATAAATTATGCAAAGAATTCGGACGCCGCAGCTGAGGTTGTTGATATTGCCTCAAAATTTGGTGTTGAGGCTCGTGCCTATCAAGCAAACGTTGGGTGCGAGGAGGAATGTACTCAATTAGCGTTAGCGGTAATCGAGGATTTCAACAAAATAGATATTCTTGTGAATAATGCCGGCGTTGGGGCGACTGCTATTCACAGGCCGAATGTTGTAGAGGCAACGAATGAGCAGTGGAACAGACTCATGGCTGTAAATTTCTGGGGGCCAGTATGGCTTTGCAGAATCTTAGTACCACACATGCGTCAAGTGCCTCGGAGTGATGTGATCATGATGTCAACGATTGCGGTACAAGCGTTGTCACCGCGTTTTGGTGTCTACGCTGTAAGCAAATCTGCTTTAGAGGCAATGGCCCATACATTGGCTCGTGAGGAAAAGCGTAATGGGATGAGAGTCAATATTATCGCGCCGGGTCTTGTAGATACTGACATGGGTAGAAATGTTGTCAACGCGACCGGCTTTGGTAGCAATATTCGTGAGGTAGATTCTAAATCGCCATTTGGTTTTGTCTGCACTCCGGCGGACATAGCGGCGACAGCTGTGCACCTTTGCTCCGATGATGGTCGTTACATCACCAACCAGCGGATTACTGTGGCTGGAGACTGATGGATCAGCACACTTATAAACTCGATGGAGCTATTGCATGTTATTATCGCTCAGCTCGTGAATGATTGAGTTGGGTATACAATACTAAGTCACTTTTGATAAGCCTTGGTAACTATGTTCAAGTTCGTTAATTGAAGATTCTCATGAGCGCAACAAATGAGCGGGAGCACTAAATGCAAGAGAATTTAACATGAGGCAATGTAAAAAAGCTGCTCTTCTCTTGACGACATTAATTTCTGTTTCCCTAAATAGCTACGGTAAGCAGCTTAATTTCCTACACATAATCATTGACGATTTGCGCGCCCAAGGGCTATCTGTCTACGGTGAAAAAACTATGGAGACTCCTAATATTGAGGCATTTGCTTCGACGGGTATTGTATTTAAAAAGGCCTATATAAATATACCGACATGTGGTGCCTCGAGAGCGAGTATGCTCACAGGTCTTTATGGCCGTCAGAATCGCTTCAGAGAATATACTTCCCGGTTGGACAAAGACGCGCCTGAAACGGTCTCATTACCGGCATATTTGAAAGAACATGGTTACCGGACACTATCCTTCGGAAAGGTCATTCATACAAAGACCGATTCTCTGAATGTTTGGAGTGATGATCCATGGAGATCAAGCTTCTCGGACTACAGGAATGCTAAAAATATCGAGGCTAGGTCCCATAAATCCTGTAAGACTACTGGTATATGTGCTCCGTCCGGTGTGGGTAAGGCCCCCGCTTTTGAAATGGAGGATGAGGCCGATAATACCTATCCGGATGGTGACGTTGCGGAGGCTGCAGGCGAGATGTTGAGGTCTCTAGAGAAAATGATGCAAAAGAAGCCATTTTACATGGCAGTTGGTTTTGTTAAGCCGCATCTTCCTTTTGCTGTGCCTAAAAAGTATTGGGATTTATACGATAGTGAGTCCGTCAAAGTTTCTGCTGCACAATTTAAACCCAAGGGAGTTCCGTCAGAGGCTTGGATGAAGTCAGGAGAACTACGTAATGGATATACCGGGATTCCAGCCGCAGGAGACCCTTGGGAGAACAATCTTTCGGAGGAGTTGATAAAAATACTCACACATGGATACTATGCATCGACAAGCTTTTCCGACGCCCAGATAGGATATCTAATCGGCGTTCTGGACAGTCTTGAGTTAGCTTCTAATACAGTTGTAATTCTATCGAGTGATCATGGTTTTAGCCTCGCTGATCATACGCTATGGAACAAACACTCGCTTTTTAACGTCGCGACCCGAGTTCCTTTAATAATTCGACTTCCTGAACAAAAAGCTTCGGGGAGTGTGGAGGGTGTCGTTGAGTACGTAGATATCTACCCTACTGTGGTTGATCTGGCAAATCTGCGTATGCCGGAACATCTTGCTGGGATATCGTTAAAGAAAAATCTTTATTACCCTAAGTTACCTACTAAGGAAGCAGTATTTCCAAGATATCAGCAGGGAGATAATGTAACGACGAAGCGTTACTCATATTCTGCCTACTTCGGTAGAGGTGATAAATCTAGAAAAATGATGGGACACATGTTGTATGATCATCTAGAAGATCCTTTAGAAACCGTCAATCTGGTAGATAATCCAGAGTACGCTGATACCGTTTTGAATTTGCAAATGCTGTTGCTTGAACATATTACTCAAAATGATCCCGAAAGAGTACTGGAAAGCTCTGATTTTTTAAAACCTAAACTTTGATAGATTTTGAAAGAAGATTGTCGTTTTTAAGAAACAGATGACGCAATGAAATTTTCTAAGATTCGTTATTCTGTGCTTTTATCTGTATTAGTCTGATAAGTCACAAATTCCAATTTTATAGCGCGTGTCGAGTTAGCAGAAATTTACATTGGTTAGTTTTGCAGAAAATATAGTTAGGAAAACCAAGAATTTTTTCCAAACTGATTTGGGACCACCTTTTGTCGATTTATGGCAAAATATTCCAGTCCTTCTAATACACACTTAAGATAAGATTCCAGCTTCTTACGCATATATAGCTTTACGAGGGGTTGTAAAGGAAAGGTGCTAAACGGCGAAAAACTCGGAACTATCGTGATTCTGACTGAGCAGAATTCGTTTTCTCTTAGTATACGCCAGCTCACCTCTGCCATTGGTTTTTCTCCAATGAAAAATAGATCGTACCCAGCACCTTCAAACCACGCGTGAAACTCTCGTTTGAAAACTCGCCCATTTAGATAGGTGAGCTTATCAACCGAGCCCTCACCGCACCAAAGAATAGGTATATTACTTTTACAGAATGGGTGAAAATTTTCAAGATTTCCTGGCTCCGAAATTATTTTCCACATCTCAGATTTTTCTAGTGCGTACGGTTTTGAAACGGTAATTGCTGTTGCCATCTAAAAATCTCGCCCTTCCGCAAATCGATGATTAACCTCGCTGTGATGTTGCTCATCAGCGCGCACATGTTGAATTAAGTCTATCAGTCGAGCCTCTGGCTTCATTCCATAATAATCAATCGCCAACTTCGGCGCAGCAACGTTTTCTGTAACACCACTTTCCACCAAGGCAAGGTACTCGGTATAGCTTAGGACCGCCTCCTCTTCGAAGTAAGCTATCATTTTATGGGCCGTTTTATAATCTATGAGATACAAAAGAAGATAGAAGAGTCCAAAACTTATTTGTGCGATCACTACTAACATTCGCTCAAAGAAATTTGGCTGAGCGATTTCGATAAAAAACATCAGATGCATCCTCTCATTCTCTGCTTCAGAGAGAAGCTCTCGTATTGTGGCGCCGTACCCCGTTTTCATTTTCCTCAAGCTAGTAAAATGCAGGAGCATCCCTGCAACCATACCGGGAACTCCCGCGACAGTTTCTAAAACCACTGCCCTGTGTCCGTAACGCTTAGCGAAAAAAGTGTCAGCGACAAACCGAAAGAATCTAGTCATAGATCTTGCAAATATTTTTCTCATTGGTGCATGCCTAACTTAGGTTAGTCTCGAAAAAAAGATCCAGAAGAAGCGCATCGAAAGCAGATTTGCGGCAACTCCTGCGACGTAAGTCAAAGCTGCAGCAAGCAAAATGGAGCGACAGGCGCTGTGATAGTCAGCAGGGATTTTTTCCCTAATGATTGGCATTGCTCGGTTGAAGCTGGCATCAAGTTCAACCCCGATGGTCATGACATGAATAACTAAACCGACTGCAATCATAGTGGCCAAGACGGTCGCTCCGAGTTTTAGGAATGACACGCCGCTCGTCGATAAAAAAAATGGCATTGCAACTAGAGAGATACCTCCAAGGATTTTTCCGCAAAACCCAACTAGCTCGATTACCTTTGTACGATATTCCAACGGCTTGTAGCGTTCATGATGCTGCATAGCATGTCCGATTTCATGGCAAACGATTGTCAGCGACGTGAGACTTCGCCTTGTAAGACGACGTTGTAGAACACTCACTTTTTTTTCCCTAACGTTATAATGATCGAAGACGGGAGTATCTATAATCTCAATATCCCGAATGCCTGCTTCGTTTAGAATTAGTTCCCCAAATTCTCGACCATTGAAGGGCATATTTTCCATTACCTTATCATGCTTATGGAAGATATAACGTAGCCAGAGCATTGGTGCGAATGCAATAATAAGTAATATCAGAAGCAGAGTCATCTAATTGTTCAAAAGCCTATTAGTCGTCACAGTGATAATCGTTAGTGTGTTTATACGATTACAAACTTAGTTTTGTGCACATCTTTTTGGCCGAGCAGAGTACAAATAATCAACTAATCACTTTGCAGTTCTCAATCATCTTTGTTTTTAGACACGAGAATTCTGGAATAAATAACTCTTTTGGATGAGTCAACAACACACCGTAAGTTAAAGGGTTAAAAAACATCACCAATATCGGACTTCACATTGACCATCCGTACCAGATTCAAATTATCAACCTCTTTAAGCTCTCCTTTTGGATGGATCAGAGTTTCTATATGATGTTTGGTCGCTAGAAATTCCGGTGTTATGAATTGACTCGGGTTTCTGGGTTGAGGTACTGGAACCTCTATAATCTCCTGAATTTCGCCAGGATTTGCTTTTAACACCACAACCCGATCCGCAAGGTAAACAGCCTCATTAAGGTCATGAGTAATAAAAAGTATCGTGATATCGATATTTTTCCAGATCTCCATTAAATACACCTGCATTTTTGCTCGGGTTTGAGCATCTAGGGCACCAAAAGGCTCATCCATTAGAAGAATTTTTGGCTGATTGGCAAGAGCTCTTGCAATAGCCACACGTTGTTTCATACCACCTGATAGTTGACTCGGGTAATGATTTTCAAACTTCTCAAGTCCAACTAGACTAGTCCACTGACGGGCTTCTGACTCTGCATTACTTCTAGTCGCTCCACTCTCAAGTAGTCCAAACATGATATTCTTTTTCACGGTTAACCAGGGGAAGAGTGTGTATTCTTGATAGACCATACCCCTCTCTGGACCGGGCTTGGTTACAACTTTGTCATCAAGTAAGATTTCCCCCGAAGTGGCCTCCTCTAAACCTGCGAGAGTGCGTATTAAAGTAGATTTCCCACATCCTGACGGACCAATTACACACACGAATTCGCGTTTATGCACTTTTAAATTAATGTTTTTGAGCGCTGTTACGGGTCCATCAATACCCTGAAATTTTTTAGTGAGATTCCTAACCTCCATCGTTATACTCCGACGCTTAAGCCGTGAGAAACGCTCTTTTACCTTTTCGGTTTGGTATTTATAGTCTGGTAACTTCAATCTAATCAAAAATAAAACTCCGTTAAGTAGTTTTCCAAGGAAAAAAGCGGCGTCCGAAATAGGCCAGTAGAAAATCTATGAAAAGTCCAAGAACGCCGATAATTATTATTGCTGCGTACACGTTATCGAAATTCTTATAACGGGCTTGTTGTGTTATAAACCACGTAATACCCGAGCTAGTTCCGATAAGTTCGGCAACAATAAGGTAAGTCCAGGCCCACCCCAAAAGGATTCGTGTGTCTCGGTATAGATCTGGTAGAATTCCAGGGATAACTACCTTCAGCAATAAAGACCGATTGTTCGCACCAAGCGTTTGCCCGGCCTCAAGCAAAGCAGGGTCAAGTTTACGCGTAGTATTAGCTACAACGAGGACCTGTTGAAAGAATGTACCAATAAAAATGATAGCGATCTTTGGTGCCTGATATATACCCAAAATTGCTACAGCGAGGGCGCCGAATGCCGGTGCCGGAAGATACCTGAAAAACTCAATAAAAGGCTCAAATAATTTTGAGAAAAAATCAAAGGTGCCTGCAAGAATGCCGATCGGAATGCCTAGCATTGAGGACAAAATGAATCCCCAGAATATTACCTGAATACTGCTCCATAAGCTTTCATGAAGCCACTTCTCACTTTGTCTTCTGGGTTCGGTGGCAAATGCGGTATACAGCGCTTTTCCAACTTCATGCGGTGCTGGTAGGTACAGAGGATTTGCAGGTAGTCCCGAGGGCGGGTCAAGGCCCGCACTGACCGACTTTTCAGCTTCGAATTCGAACGTTTCTCGGGGGACTAACATATTTGCTTTAAAATAGTCCACAGAACCAGCATCCGTTACCTTGATAAGTGGGTGCCATACAAAGGGCAGGTAACTGACCGCACTCCAGATCATTAGTGGGATAGCAAAACTCAAGATTGCCACCAATGATCTTTTTTCCTTGCTGAGTGGCTTACGAACTGCTAGAAAAGGCATTTGTAACCTTACTAAAATATTTATCCTTGCTTAATAATAGGCTGATGCTCCATCTTAGTTGCAAATATAAGGAAATGTACAACTTCCAGAAGTAAAATATTTATGGCGAGCTTTTCAATTTTATTGCATTAACGATAGATCGATATAGGAGTCAATCGGTTGCGCTTCATTATATACTTCGTTTGCGACATTAAAATCATCAGCGATCTTGGTAGATCCATAGATTGATGTGAAGCCGTCGCCTCTTTCCGCAAACACTGATGCTTCACTTACGCTCATTATTTTTGTGCCTTCAATAAAACCCTTGTACTCTTCTGAAGACAACCCCACTCGGGCCGCCATAATGGAGATTGCCTCCTCGCGAGTTTCTGGATTATTAAGAAAGGCAACGGCCATATCCCAAACTTCAATTACCTTTGCCCAGCTCTTTCGATTCTGCGCAAAGCTTGTTGGTGATACCGCTAGGACATCATAGATAAGCCCTGGCTCGTCTGCAGACGTGTAAATCGCAGTTGAGCCTGGTACAAGATTGAGACTTTGTCCCGAATTAGGTTGCCATGCGACGATAGCATCAACTTCGCCAGAGGCTAAAACTTGAGGGGTTTCGTTTGTTGGTACGTTTACCAGTTCAACGTCGCTTTCTGAAAGTCCACTTTTTTCCAACGCGTTGAGCAATAACAGATGCCCTACAAACCCTATTTCAACACCTACTTTCTTACCTTTCAGTTCGTCAATTGTTGAAATGCCTGGGGCCGCTACGATCATGTCGTTTCCATTAGAATAATCGTTGATGAGAATCATTACATTCTGTGCACCGGTTGCCCCCGTAACGAGCGCATCACCATTTGTCATGGCCACAGCATCAAGCTGCCCTGCGGCAAAAGCATCCATGCTGGCCACGTAATCAAACCACTCAAACTCAACATTTACCCCGACCTTTGCAAACATGTTTTTTTCGATTGCAATTTCCCAAGTTACCCAACCCGGCCAGTCACTGTAGCCTACCTTAAGGGGTTCCTCTTTAGCGCAGGACACCAGGGTTAATAGGGCGATGAGAGTGATAGCCAATCTTCTATTCATATTTAACTCCAAAAGAACTCTACTTGAGTAAATTACGTGGGTTTTATTGTCTGTGACAATTGGTTGCAAGCATTTAGCATGCCAATACGCTTGGTATTGAAAGTAGGCCATTAGAGAAACCTTACTATCTAAAATAGCTACGCACCGAGGAGTTCTATTTTCAAAATGAAACAAGTTCTGACCGACTTTTAAATAATTTCGCACCTTTTTAGTCCAATGAAGTGAGGGAAAAGCATTTATTTGGTGCAAATTGACTATTTGTCTTTTAACCTCAACCAGTACAAACATCATCTCGAAAGCAAATTTTTTAATCTCGTTTGAAAAGAGGCTTACTCTTTGTTAGATTAAATTCGTTGATCTGGATTAGCCAACGTCACTTATATGCATGTCTTTGTTATGGTGTAAATTAAGTTGAGTTGTCGGAGTTAGCTAAGCCTAAGATTCAAAGCGATACTGTTATTGATTTGTATTTTAGCGAAGCGGTTTTGGCTTACTTTTTACCCCTTGTGTACCCGAGCTGTTTAACTAAGTTACAAAGGATAAAGGCATTAACTTTTTATAATTGGTGTGTCTTTGCCCATTAGTTGGCGGGAGGCGCCTTCTTAGAATTTAGAAAAGAAGCTGGGTATACAGCTGCAAGCGCTGCCCGAAGTATTTACGCTTCATCTCTATGGGGACTTGTAATGATAAGGTCTATCAATTACTCCACGCGAATTCCTGCGGGTGGTCATTGTTCTTTCAGACTAAAGCGGGGCACCGTAATTCGGATGACTGACATAGAGGGAGGTGCCAATATTGGAATGTTATTTTATAACTCAGAGAATTTACTAGAACGATATAACGCGCCAGATACCTTAAAGTGTCAGCATACTTTTAAGATCGGTGAGGGTCACTGTCTTTATTCTGACATGGGTCGCATTTTTGCATCTGTCATTCATGATACTACGGGTTGGCATGACTCGATTTGTGGAAGTTCGCATGCTCAACACTTGGAGCAGCGTTATGGAAAGCGTGACTATCAGAGCGATCGCAATTCCTGGTCCCAGAATGGGACCGATGCATTTTTGGTAGAGCTTGCTAAATATGGTTTGGGAAGAAACGATATCGTGTCTAATTTAAACTGGTTCAGTAAAGTTTATGCAGATAATCTAGGCATTTTAACTTTAGATGATAAAGCATGTAAGCGTGGCTCCCAGGTTACGTTGAGGATTGAGATGGATTCTTTGGTCATTATGCACGCATGCCCACATCCGCTGAACTTTGCAAACGATTATCCTGATAATTCTGTCCAAATTGAAATTGGATTAGCACTTCCGTTGACCACTGATGATAGATGTATGAATTTGTGTGCGGAAAATCGTCGAGGTTTTGCTAATAACGCGCTTTATTACCTCGGTTCTAAGGATCAGTATTTGCCACCCAACATCGCTGATTTAGCAGAACTAAGTCAATAAGGAAGGTTAACGTTTATGGCTTCCTCAAACTTCAAAATAATTGAGAGCAGTTTTTCTCCACAGCAGGCGATCCTGAGGGAGGTGGTAGATTCAGGAGATTATTTCATAACGTTGATAAAAGCGGGTCAAACGGCCCGTATCGTTGATTTGGAGGGAAATCAGGCTGTAGACACTTTATTCTATAGCTCAGACGATCCGAGTGAACGTTACAGTGCTTCGGACACAATTCGCGAGCAAAGAAGTCTTTATCTTACGACTGGTTCTTGTTTGACGTCTAACGCTAATCGTCCGATGCTGCAGATTGTGGCTGACACGTGCGGCCGTCATGATACATTGGGTGGGGCTTGTTCCTCCGAGAGTAACACGGTGCGCTATCACCAAGACAAACGATTCATGCATTCGTGTCGGGATAGCTGGATGCTAGCTGTATCAGAGAATCCAGAGTACGGACTTAATAAGGGAAATATTTCTCACAATATTAATTTTTTCATGAATGTGCCAGTGACTGAGAAGGGTGGATTAACTTTTGAGGATGGGATATCTGCTGCGGGAAAATACGTTGAGTTAGAAGCATTGATGGATGTAGTGATGCTCATTTCAAATTGTCCCCAAATGAATAATCCTTGTAGCGGATTTAATCCAACGCCAATTGAAATTCTCATCTGGAATTAAATTTATCCACACGGAGTCAGATGCATAGGTTTCTGGGAATTCTCTTAGATCACAATTATCTGATATTGGTAGAGCGATTGATATGACACAGCTTGGAAAAGTATTAATTGCAAACCGAGGTGCCATTGCTACTCGCATCATCAGGACACTCCAAGCTATGGACGTTCCATCGGTTGCCGTCTATGCTGTTTGCGATTCTGGCAGTTTACATGTTCGTATTGCTGATGAATCTGTTTGTTTGAATCCCGAGATTCCTGAACAGAATCAACCGATTCACACTTATATGAATATTAATCGTATTTTGAAAATTGCCCGCGAAACGGGTGCTGTCGCAGTGCATCCGGGATATGGATTTTTGAGTGAAAATGCTGAATTTGTCGATCGCTGCGAAGATCATGGTCTGATATTTATTGGCCCAACATCTGAACATATAGCCATGTTTGGGTTGAAGCATAAAGCGCGTGCTCTCGCCATGGAGTGCAATATACCGCTGTTGCCCGGCTCTCAGCTTCTTCCTAATTTGGAACAAACAAAAATAGAAGCAAAACGCATCGGTTATCCGGTAATGTTGAAATCAACTGCCGGTGGAGGTGGTATCGGTATAACTGTATGTTTTGATGAAATCGAACTTGAAGAGTCGTTTGAAAAAGTCAAAAGTCAAGTCTTAAACAATTTTGGAAACGACGAAGTGTTCGTCGAGAAATTCATTCAACATGCTCGCCATATTGAGGTACAGGCCTTCGGTGATGGAAGGGGGCAGGTGCTTACAATTGGTGAACGTGATTGTTCATGTCAGCGTCGGAATCAAAAGGTGGTTGAAGAGTGTCCTGCACCAAATTTGGATTTTGATTCCAGACAGTCCTTACATGAATGGTCGGAGCGCTTACTAGCTGGAGTCGGCTATCAAAGTGCGGGAACTGTGGAATACATACTAGATATTGATACCGGAAATTTTTATTTTCTGGAGGTGAATACTCGCTTGCAAGTGGAGCATGGAGTGACTGAAGAGGTTTTTGGGATCGACATAGTAAAATGGATGCTGGTTTTAGCCTTCGAAAGTGCTGATAAACCCTCCTTAGATCTGAACAAGGAGAGAGAGAGATTAAAAGTTAGAGGGCATTCCATTGAGGTGCGAGTATATGCGGAGGATCCTTATCTAAATTTCCGGCCCGCATCAGATCAATTAACCGAGGTTGATTTTTATAGGGGTGGAGATAAAGAGAACGTTCGCGTAGAGACTTGGATTGAGGCTGGTATCCATGTCCCGCCTGATTTTGATCCTTTGCTGGCGAAATTAATCGTGCATACCAAGTTTCGTATGGAATCGTTATCTTTGTTGTTAAAAGTCGTCAAAAACTCAAAAGTTTATGGCTGTGAAAATAATCTTGATTATCTCGAACTTCTTTTGGAGGACAATCTGTTAAAAGCGGGTGAGGTGACAACGAGTTATCTTGATGATTTTGCTTATGAGCCCGCACGTATTGATGTCGTTTCCGGTGGCGCGCAGACAACGGTGCAAAATTTGCCTGGTCGCACTGGGCATTGGTCCGTTGGAGTACCTCCTTCCGGACCATTTGACAGTAATTCGTTTAGACTTGCTAATCGACTGTTGGATAATGATTATGATGCGGCAGGGTTAGAGATTGCTCTTTATGGGCCGACTTTATTATTCAGTAAAGCTACAACTATAGTTCTTGCCGGCGCACAGATAGATGCTGATTTGAAAATTTCTCTCGATAACAGAGAAATTATAAAAAAGCTTGCTTGTTGGCATGTCTACAAGATTCCTTCGGGCTCTGAACTAGTTTTGGGGAACGTTTATGAAAGCAGCGGGGCAAGGACCTATCTTGCGATTGCTGGAGGTATTCGGTGTCCAGAATACTTAGGATCCAGAGCAACATTTACTTTAGGTAATTTTGGTGGGCACAACGGGCGTTGTCTCCGTTCCGGCGATGTGGTCCGGTTAAATGAAGACAAATTGCTGCCTGATCTGGAACAGGTGCGGCTACCAAAGTCGCTTATCCCGAATATTTTCAAGTCGAATGACGCTTGCAGCCGCGCACCTCTTGGCATAAGGGTAACTTATGGACCGCACGGGTCACCAGATTTTTTCACCGAAAGAGATATGGAGATTTTTTTTTCCTGTGATTGGGAGGTCCACTATAACTCAAATCGCACCGGGGTAAGACTCATTGGTCCCAAACCTGAGTGGGCGCGGCAGGATGGTGGTGAGGCAGGCTTGCACCCATCTAATCTTCATGACAACGCATATGCATTTGGGACGGTTGATTTTACCGGAGACATGCCCGTAATTCTCGGTCCAGACGGCCCATCCCTCGGCGGATTCGTGTGTCCTGCGACAGTAATCACCGCTGATCTATGGAAACTTGGTCAACTGCGTGCTGGAGATAAAATTCACTTTATTCCCGTCAGTCTCAGTAAGGCGACTGAGCTTGAGGCGGCCGGTCACACCTCTATAAAAGAGTTAAGAGAGATTCAAGTTCAAGTCCAACCGGAGGAGCGATCAACCCCAATAATGCTGACTTTGAGGTCCTGTGAGTACGGGGATGACATATGTTACCGCAAAGCTGGAGACAAATTTTTGCTCATCGAGTATGGTCAGCCAGAGATTAATTTTCGTCTTCGTCTACGTGTTCATGCTCTTATGGAGTGGTTGAAAAGCAAACCTGTGGAGGGTGTCCATGAGATGACGCCAGGGATCCGATCCTTGCAACTTCATTACAATCCACAAATAGTATCCGCTACAAAATTGATAGATCAATTGCTCGTTGCTGAGAGGAGTTTATCAGCGCAGCTTGATAACATGAGTGTTCCCTCCCGCACACTTTTCCTTCCAATGTCCTGGGATGATCATGCCTGCCGCTCCGCGGTTCGTAAGTATGATCAGTCAGTACGAAAGGACGCCCCCTGGTTTCCCGATAATATTGAGTTTATTCGAAGGATTAACGGTCTCAATAATCTGGATGATGTGAAACGGATTATCTTTGATGCCTCTTATCTGGTTTTGGGATTAGGTGACGTGTACCTCGGTGCTCCGGTTGCAGTGCCAATTGATCCGCGTCACCGCCTTGTTACCACTAAGTACAATCCTGCACGAACTTGGACGGCCGAGAATTCTGTTGGTATTGGTGGGTCGTACCTTTGTATTTATGGCATGGAGGGTCCAGGGGGCTATCAACTTGTGGGGCGGACGTTGCAGATGTGGAATCGTTTTCATCAAACAAACGAATTTTCGCGTCCTTATTTGTTACGCTTTTTTGATCAGATTCGATTTTATGAGGTTAGTCATGATGAGTTATGTAAGATTAGGCGTGATTTCCCGGTAGGCCAGTTCTCTCCGATAATTGTAAATGGAACATTCAACATTTCCGATTATCAAAATTTTCTGGATGATAATCGAGAGAGTACCGAACGTTTTATAACGAAAAGAAAAAATGCTTTTGATGAGGAACTCAATCGCTGGCATCATGATGGGCAGTTTCAATTCTCTGTCCAAGAGGCTGACCAGCTAAATCAAGATATAGAAGATTCTGAGGGGGACTTTGTATTACAGAGCCCAGTTTCAGGATTAGTTTGGCGAATAATTGTAAAAAAAGGTGAATTTGTGGAAAAAGGCGCGGTTGTTATGGTTCTTGAATCTATGAAAATGGAAATTGAGGTTCGTGCAACCTTTGCCGGGGTGGTAGCAAAAATTCCTTTGAAAGAAACTAGTCGAGTGAGCTCAGGACAGACCTTGATGGTACTTTCGTACTCCGAGGCAAGCGTATGAGCGCACGTAATCATTACATTCTTGACCTCGGCATGGAAAGGCTCCGTGAGTCATATCGACGTGGTGATCTGATACCACAAAAACTTGTAGAAAGTATAATTTCTGCAGCAGATGCCTTGGAACACTACAATATTTTTATCAAACCGCCGTCGCTTTGCTGGATTCAACCTTTCATAGATTGCCTTAAACAAAAAGATCTTGACACTCATCCTCTCTGGGGTATTCCTTTTTCAATAAAAGATAATATCGACTTAGTTGGGGTTCCAACCACGGGCGGGTGTCCTGATTTTGCGTACTTACCTAAAAAGTCTGCGTTCGCTGTTCAGCTGCTGATTGATGCTGGAGCTATACCAATCGGCAAGACTAATCTTGATCAGTTCGCGACGGGCTTGAATGGAACTCGTTCGCCCTATGGGGTTTGTCATAACAGTTTCGAATTCGATCTTATTAGTGGTGGTTCCAGTTCTGGTTCTGCGGTCGCTGTTGCGATGGGTCTCTCCACGTTTAGTCTTGGCACTGATACCGCAGGTTCAGGACGAATCCCTGCATGTCTTAATAATCTGATTGGGCTAAAACCCAGTTTGGGTCTCATATCCTGCTCGGGTGTGATCGATGCTTGCAGAAGTCTCGATTGCATTAGTGTCTTTACCAATAGTTGTGACGATGCCAATGAGGTATTGGATGTCGCTATACGATTTGATAGCGAGTACAGCAACAGTCGAGAACTTCCATATTTTAACGCGACGCGAAATTACGGTTTGGCCGATACCAAACTTACTATAGGTGTTATTAAAAAAGAGCAGCTTAGGTTTTTTGATAATCGGGAATATTTTAAGGCCTACACTCAAACTTTGGAAGTTATGATTGATCGAGGTTTTACACTCAAAGAAATTGACTTTCGGCCTTTTGAGGAGGTAGGGGATTTACTATATCAAGGACCTTGGATAAGTGAGCGCTACATAACTACCGAACAAATCATTAATCATAACCCTCAAAGCATGTACCCCGTTGTTAGGGAAATTATTGAGCCTGGCGGTGAATTATTGGCTACTGACTTGTTCAAGGCACAATATCGACTACGAGAATTAAAGATTATTTGCGAGAGATTGATGAGTGATCTGGATTGCTTGATGACTCCTACAGTCGGATGTTATTTCACTATTAAAGAGATGCTTGATGAGCCAATTAAAGCGAATACGAAGCTCGGATATTACTCCAACTTCGTGAATTTACTTGATTTCGCCTCTGTGGTGGTGCCCACGCGCTTAATTCAAGGAGCTCGTGACAATTTTCTGCCTTTTTCAATTTCATTAGTCGGTCCATGCATGAGTGATCGATGGCTCCTCTCTATTGCTAATAGAGTTCAGTCTATATTCTCGCTCCCAGCAGGCAACACAGATTATATCCGCAATAATCGCGAAAATAAGCTGGTATCTAACCCTAAAAGTGTAGACATCTTAGTTTGTGGAGCGCACCTGTCTGGACTGCCATTGAACTGGCAGCTGATCGAGCGAGGGGCGACATTAAAGCAGGTCATCGATACTGCACCAATATATCGAATGTATGTTATAGCGGGCGGTCCACCATTACGTCCTGGATTGGTTCGCGACGAGAAAAAAGGTGCTGCCATCGCGGCAGAAGTGTGGTCACTACCGGCTGAAAATTTTGGTTCGTTTGTTGAGAATATTCCCAGTCCTTTGGGAATCGGTAAAGTTGTTCTTTCAAATGGGCTGACTGTCTCGGGTTTTATCTGCGAGCCCATGGGTCTGGAAGGTGCTATTGAGATAACCTCTTTTGGGGGATGGCGAGCTTGGCTTCAGCAGAGTTAAAAAGTAGATAGCTTATGTGAATTTTGCCGAAGTACTTTTTATTTTTAGGAGTGAGAAAACTAATGGATAAGCATTAGAAAAGTGAGTAGATAGTTGGAGGATGTATTAGTTGTGACAAAAAAATGTGAGTAGCTAGGTCAATTACAGTAGATGGTTAACAGGGTAAAAGTAACACACTTTGGTGTTATGTCACTTTATTAAGGGAGAGTAGTTTCTTTGGATGGGTTTCTTTCTTGGGTAGAACGTCGCGGGAATCAATTACCTGATCCAGTATTTTTATTTTTGTGGCTGATAGCATTACTCATTTTTGTGTCCGTTATCGCTGATTTCGCTGCTCTTTCCGCGCTCCATCCGTCCGAAATAGATCCGGTTAGTGGGGCATATCGAGTCTTGATGTCAACAAGTTTACTTTCAGCCGAAAATGTCGCACGAATTTGGGTCGAAATGCCAACTACCTTTATGCACTTTTATCCTCTTGGATATGTTTTGGTCGTAATGCTTGGTGCTGGCGTTGCGGAGCGAGCTGGCCTCTTCAGTTCTGCAATGCGTGCGGGTCTGCGAGATGCACCGAAAGCTGCATTGACGCCTTTGATAGTTTTTATAGGTATGATGGGTAATCTTGCCTCAGATGCTGCTTATGTTGTTTTAATCCCTCTCTCAGGATATATATTCTATGTTACAGGCCGCCATCCAGTCGTTGGCATTGCAGCTGCTTTCGCTGGAGTATCCGGAGGATTTTCTGCAAACCTTCTTCCAGGTCAGTTTGATGCGTTGCTCTTAGGTATAACGCAGGTAAGTGCCGAAAATGTGTTTGGCGAGGTTACGATAAATATCGCTGGGAACTGGTTTTTTATCGCAGCTATGGTGGTGGTTTATCTACCGGTCATCTGGTTTGTTACCGACCGTATCATTGAACCTCGGCTCAGTGACTTTGATCCTGCACTAGCAAAAATTATCAGTATTGAACAAATTAGTGACCGCCCATTGACGCTTGAAGAGAAACGTGGGCTTGTTTATGGAGGAATTTCAGCGCTCGTCATCATTGGCCTTTGGTCATTAATGACTTTGGGTCCAGGTACACCGCTAATTGATGAGGGAGCAGAAGCTGAAGCCCAATTGACACCATTTTATAAGAGCCTTGTGGCTGGATCTTTTCTTCTGTTCTTATCATCAGGATGGGCCTACGGCAAAGGAGCCGGTACAATAAGATGCCACAGAGATGTGGTTAAAATGATGACAGAGTCGATGGAGGACTTAGCGTATTATCTTGTGCTCTCTTTTGTTGCAGCGCACTTTGTTGCTATGTTTGGCTGGTCAAATCTGGGTCTTATCTTTGCGGTCCATGGCGCTGATTTTCTCGAAAGCATAAGTATGCCATCATGGATTTTACTGACTCTTATTATTTTATTGTCGGCGCTATTGAATCTTTTTGTCGGCTCAGCGAGCGCAAAGTGGGCTCTAATTTCTCCCGTTTTGGTTCCCATGTTAATGTTGCTGGGCATCTCACCGGAGATGGCTACTGCGGCATATCGGGTTGGTGACAGTGCAACAAATATTATTACTCCACTGATGGTTTATTTTCCCTTAATTCTCATTTTTTGTCAGCGTTGGAAAAGTGATTTTGGCATAGGTAGCTTGGCGGCCATGATGCTTCCATATTCATTAGCATTAATTATCGCGGGATTAGGCATGACAATCTTTTGGGTTGTGCTTGATTTACCGCTGGGACCGGGGACGAGAGTATTTTTTGAAGTACCCAGTCCTTAGGTTAACGGAAGCTTTAGATGTTTAGCTAGATAAATATCTGAGTAACCTATTGGAATTCACAGCTTTGTAATTATAAGGTAATCTATAGTAACTATGGAAACCCGGGGTCATGAACTTTCTCTCAGGCTAATGGTTTCCGAATATACCACTCAAGAGTAGCTGAAAAAATCTTTTTCTAGGAGTTATCAGCGATTAATTCCAAAATCATCTCTGCAAATGCTTGCGTTGTATCACCTTGTCCAGGGCATTGTACTTTTGAACTTTAAATATTTTTGGAGTCTTTTCATCGGAGTTTCGTTTTAAAACTGATTATCCATTTGACCATGATCCTCTCTCCGTCGAATGCGGTTAAGAATGGCTTGTTGAATTTCCGGAAAGAAACCCATGTTTGGCGGTTTGCTGGCACCTCCGCATCAACGGCAGAAAGTCAGATCAGACGGGGGAATCACCGCACCGTGTTTGGATGCTTCGACTGGAAATGGTTTAGCATGTCCTCGTTATTCTTTTTAAAAGCAATCTACTAGCCAATGCTTCATCATTTTAACTGAGACAAAATCTTCCTACATCGCCCAATGCCGAATCTAGCACACAAACGGTGGCAGTGTATTGCTGCCGGCTTTTTTAGTTTAATCCTGAAATCCGCGTCTTTCACCGAGTCCTTGCCTTTAGTAGCATTGCAATCGATGGCTTTGAGTATCAGCGTTTCGATAAGCTACTGTCGAAGCGGCGCGGCCATTTCTAATCAAATATCGTGGGCATCTGCAAGTCCTGTCATAGAGACAAAAACTTTCCCCCCCGGTCTTGAATACTTTAATATTTAAGTTACTTGTGGTGTTACTTATCGATTATGCAGGACTACGTCTAATTCATCACTGTTTTAGGTGTTGGTATCAACATGGAAGAAAACCGGTATCATTGCTCTATGGTGGTCCACCGACATATGTGCTACACCGCTTTATGCTGGTTAGGGAGGTAATTACCGCAAGCGAGTTCTCAAAGTTATTTACATTGACACGCTTTAATCACATCACTGCTCCTATTTGCCACGGAACGAACTCTACCTCGCCAAAGCCAAGCTCCTCGCTCTTACTGCGCTTTCCGGATGCGATTTTGATCATCAGTTCGAAAATTTCTTCTCCTTTTTCCTGGATATTTTTGCCTTCTGATACTATATCTCCGCAGTTTAGGTCCATGTCATCCGACATGCGTTCATACATCTCAGAATTAGTTGCAAGCTTGATACACGGTGTAGGTTTATAGCCTGAAACTGATCCGCGACCTGTTGTGAAAATAATCAGATTTGCTCCTGATGCTACTTGCCCGGTGACGGAGCATGGATCAAAACCAGGACTATCCATAAAAACGAAACCATTTTTTGTAACGATTTCACCGAATTTGTATACATCCCTCAGTGGGGCAGTTCCACTTTTGGCGACTGCCCCCAAAGATTTTTCAAGAATATTCGTTAACCCACCTCTTATGTTGCCACGGCTGGGGTTATTGTTGAT
This sequence comes from Cellvibrionales bacterium UBA1854, assembly GCA_002338445.1. Lineage (GTDB taxonomy): Bacteria > Pseudomonadota > Gammaproteobacteria > Pseudomonadales > Porticoccaceae > TMED48. Next base: position 20,252 of record DDII01000095.1, read on the forward strand.
CTCTCCACCATTTCGCGCTGCATAATCCTCCCACCAGCGGATTCTCTCGATCAACTTTTCTCCAACTTCAACTGTTTCTGCCCTCCTCGTCAGTAGGTGTTCGGCACCATAAATTTCCGTAGTTTCAGATAAAATTGTTGTCCCTCCATGGCGCACTAGAAGATCTGAAGAATAACCGAGAGCCGGATTTGCAGTGATACCAGAAAATCCATCAGACCCGCCGCACTGCATTCCAATGGTAAGTTTAGAAATCGATACTGGCTCTCTTCTCGCGTCGTTCGCGGCGTGAGCAATACCTCTGAGTTCCTTGAGGCCTTGCTCTACGGTTTTGCGAGTTCCGCCACTTCCTTGAATAGTCATGCATCGTAATTCGCCATCTAAGTCTGTTGCGCGATCTCCAAAAAGATCACTAACTTGCATTACCTCACAGCCAAGACCTACCACTAAAATCCCACCGAAATTCGGATGGCGGGCGTAGCCAGATAGTGTCCTAAACAGGTTAGAATATCCTTCATCACTCCTGGACATGCCGCATCCTGTTCCATGAACTAAAGGGACAATCCCATCGATATTTTGAAAATCCTCAAGGAGGCCACTTTTTTCTGCAGCGTCGGCAATAAAGCGCACGACTGATCCTGAGCAGTTCACAGAAGTGAGAAGTCCAATATAATTTCGAGTACCTACTCTGCCATCTGATCTTACATAGCCTGAGAACGTGCGGTCATGCTCGATTTTTGAAAGCGGTGCATTACTTGTTGCAAAGAGATATTTTTTTTCTTTGTGTCCCATCCCAAGATTGTGTGTGTGTACATGCTCGCCTGGGAGAATGACAGAGCTGGCCTGGCCGATTACTTGACCATAACGCAGTATATCTTGACCGTTTGAGATAGAAACTGATGCGACCTTATGACCTTTGGCCACTGCCGACAGTGCACGAAATGTTGTTCCATGGCTTGAAATCGGTTCTCCATGCAAGATATCACGGAGCGCAATAACTACGTTGTCGCTAGGATGCAGTCTTAATGTAGTGCCATCTGTTCTTTTCATTTTTTTGGGTTTCCGCTCAACGTATTTCAACAGTACTGAACAAATATTTAATAATTTCGGTATCCACAAAATCTATTAACATGTTATTGAGTTCTCACTCTTCTTTCGGATAGCTTGACTAATTTTGTCCGACAAGTAAACGATAGAAGGCCTGAAGTTTTTTAATGGGTAAGATATAAGTGTTAGACGGCCAGCAAAAAAAATCGTATCCGAAAGAATTAGTGTAGCGTAGCTGGGCGATTTTATGATTTTTAAGTCGAACCTCTTCGGCATTAGATATAAACTTTATGCTACCCTCTTTTGGCTGATAAATGTACCATTATTAATATGCTTGCATACGATTTTAGTCTGTTGAATCAGTTTATTAATCGGCCCGTCAACCATGATAGGATCGGGTTCGGCGGTTTATCATTGGGCAATGTCTGCACGAGGGTTAGTAAAAAAATGCACACTATTGATCAAAGATATCTAATTTTCGAAAACAATGTTAATAAAGCCCGTAATCAAGAGATAATTTGATGCCATTTTCTAATTCTAATCCAGGGGGAGTTTGGTTAGGCCGCGCTGAATTAGTTGGATTGGGCCCTGTGGTGGTAACAATACGCGACGGGTATCTTCTGGATATCACAAGCCGGAATTCTGCAACAACCCGCGATGTATTAGAAAAAAGTAATGCTACAGAATTTGTAAAGACCTGTAAGGGTACCCCGCTGGCCGCTATTTCTGATATTCCACCGACCATAAAATGGCTTGCTCCATGCGATTTTCAAGCCATAAAGGCCTGTGGAGTAACATTTATCGGATCAATGATAGAGCGAGTGATCGAAGAACAGGCTGCGGGTGATTTTGAAAGAGCGCACGATGTTAGGATTCAGATTACTGATTGCTTGGGGGAAAATCTGAGCGAGATTGTGCCGGGGTCCAAAGAAGCAGGAGAAGTAAAACGTATACTTATTGAACAAGGGCTTTGGTCTCAATACCTTGAGGTCGGTATAGGCCCAGACGCCGAAATATTTTCGAAGGCACAAGTTTTATCTGCCGTCGGTTATGGTGAAGATGTAGGTTTGCATCCGTCTTCGATTTGGAATAATCCAGAGCCAGAGGTAGTGCTTGCAGTTTCATCTGGAGGCAATATTATGGGCGCAACTCTGGGTAATGATGTTAATTTGCGTGATATCGAAGGCCGCTCTGCATTACTTTTATCGAAAGCAAAAGATAACAATGCCAGTTGTGCCATTGGGCCTATGATTCGTTTATTTGATGACAAGTTCAAACTTGAAGATGTCCGAAATGCTGAACTGGAGTTACGGATTGTCGGCAAAGATGGTTTTGAGTTGATCGGGTATAGCTCCATGAACCAAATTAGCCGTGATCCAAAGGATCTTGTTAAACAGACCGTAGGACGTCATCATCAGTATCCAGATGGATTAATGCTTTTTCTCGGTACGCTCTTTGCTCCCACGCAGGATCGAGATGCAGTGGGTAGAGGGTTCACTCACAAGCTGGGTGATGTTGTTACAATTTCTTGTTCTGAGCTAGGGAGTTTAAAAAATACGGTTCAGCTTTCCACTGAATGCCCAAAGTGGACAATTGGAGCGACTGCGCTTATGCGAAATCTAGTTGCACGAAACCTCATTTAGGCGCAAACCGGTTTAGTTTAGGAGTTTTTTTTAATCGAAATAACTAAGGCTTTCTGAGCATGGCGAGATAGACCAGTCATTAATAAGACATTTTTTGCTAAAGTTGATGCTTCACGGAGATGGTTAGTCTTTGGGGGAAGTTATAGAGAGCTTTCTTTTGCAGGAGAACTTACTAACGGGGCAGAGATTGCAGAAGTTAAAAGGTATTTTAAATAATTTTTTGTTTTTCTTGCTTGTGAGCTGTGGGGGAGGCTCTGAGCACAATGATGATGCTCGATCACAGCAAAACTCGGTGACTGCTTTGGAGACAAATTCAATAGTTATTCCCTTGGCTGAGGGCGCTGAGGATTTGCAGGCTAAAGATAAACTCAATTATCAAGTGGTTTCCTCACGTGAGTTGGTTGCGGATGGAATTTCCGGTATCGACACATATGAATTGATAAGGAATTTTGGAGGACCCAGGTCCTTAGAGACACCGGATCTGTATCCAATAAATCATCCTTTGATGCGGCATATTGTTGAGGACACTGATCAGTCTGTTGGACATCATTTTGTGTTTAAACTACATCGAGATATTGATCGAGACCGAGACAGAGAGGAAATAATGGACCGACAGCGAAACGAGATTAAAACATATGCTCAGTCTGAGGATGCAGTAAAAGGTTTTGAGCATGAAATAGTCATCTTGACCTGGAAGTTTTTCATTCCCGCCGAGTTATCCCTTTCTACTCGATTTACTCATTTTTTTCAGCTAAAAGCAGTCGGGGGAAATGATTCCCAACCAATACTCACTCTTACTGGAAACAACGAGAGTGATGGAGACGGATATGAGATAAGACACAGCCCACATGAGTATGATGTTGAACTCGCAAGAGTGTCGAGGTCTAAGCTGGACGCTCGCTGGATGAGGGCATACGTGCGTGTAAAGTTGTCAAATGAAGGAAATCTCAGGTTGATTGTTAGTGATCTTCTGTCAGAGGAAATAGTTTTCGATATTAAGAGAGAAAATATTGATATGTGGAGGGGAACCTCTGCAGCGCATTTTGTGAGACCAAAGTGGGGAATCTATCGTTCGTTATCGGATAGTTTTAATCTCCGTCCTCAGGAAGAAATTGTTAGATTTGCCGATTTTCAAATATCTAAGGTCAAAACACGTTAAGACTGTAGTTATCGTTCAGAAATAAATAGTAGACTAGGATCAACACACGGAAAATTACCTTTGGAGTCTATCTAGAAAATTTAATTCTATTTGGGGACGATTGCATTTTTTAAGGAGGTGTTATTATATGTGATTTGCTAAGCCCCTGATTTCACCGAAGCGAAGACGTTTTATCAGATCACTCAAGGTCATTTGTGCTCTGAACTAAAAGTGTCTCGGCAAAAAAAGGGTGGTATTAACTCGATGCGTTCAGTCAAAATCCGATAATCGCGAGTAACGTTGATATACTACAAGTATAGAGTGACTTCCCATAGCATCCCCGTAATTCGTTTTTGAGAATTTGGGAGGGTCTAGCGAATAATTCACTTAGAACTTGCATATCCTTGATACCAAGCGACCACAAGTGAGCTGCTAACTTGCGCGATAATAAATTATTTGAATCTTTATCCAACAAGGATTTCCGTCTTCTTTGGATGTCTAGTGTCTGTGCCTCCTTCGCCATGCAGATGCGAAACATTGCGCAGGGATGGCTAGTTTATGATATTACGCAATCACCCATGGCACTCACTTGGGTAATGCTATCATTTATTGTGCCATCTGCCATTTTCTCGTTGATTGGCGGGGTGCTTACTGATCGGATCAGCAAGAAAAACATTATTATTTATACCCAATTGCTAAATGCTACAGCTACTTTTTTTCTCGCTTATCTTACTCATACCGGAGAAATAACCTTTTGGCATTTTATACTTTTTGGAGTTTTTAATGGTGCCATTGGTTCGTTGAGCATGCCTGCAAGTTTTTCAATTGTCCCGGAAATTGTTAGAAGCGAGAATCTTGTGAATGCAAATGCCTTGAAAGTCTCGACATATAATCTGTCTAGTATTCTCGGTCCCGCTATTGCAGGAGTAATGATAGGAATGTTTTCGTCAGGTGGTGAGAACTCTAATGAAAGTGTGGGAATTGTCTTCTTCATAATTTCAGGTATTTTGTTTCTGGCAACTTTTTTGGCCTCGCTATTGGAACACAAGGGTCAACCCGAGACTGCACCTGTAACATCATCAATGGAGGATCTTCGTGAGGGAATAGACTTTGTTAGGAAAGAGGACTTTATTTTGGGTTTGCTTCTCTTGGGTCTTATTCCATCCTCCTTTGGGAAATCAATAAACTTTCTCCTTCCTGTATTCAACCAAGATGTCATTGGTGGTGGCCCAGAAGAGTTGGGAATTCTCATGGCGGGGATAGGAGTCGGCGCGCTTCTGGGCTCATTACTTCTTGCCAAACTCGGCAATTTCAGGAATAAAGGTCGGGCGATGTTTATGCTTGTTTATTGCTGGTCGATAGCAATTGCTGTATTTGCTTTCGCGGGAAACTTATCTATAGCGATTTTTTTTGGCGCTTTTATTGCTTTTTTTGGCACTTTTTTTGGCTCACTCAATATGAGTATGACACAAATAGTGACACCACAACATATCCGAGGCCGCGTAATGAGCTTGGTTATGGTGATTAATATCATAAATCCATTAGCAGCTATCCCTATCGGAGCCATCGCAGAGTATTCCAACATAAACATCGCACTGTTGTTTGCATCAGTAATGTTATCGATATCTGCTTTTAGTTTGAACAGAGCTTTTCCGAATTTAAAGCTGGTCGATGAAATCTATATTACAAAAAAAAGCTCAAAAATTTAGCTATCGCAGGCTCGCCCTGAGAAAAAATAACCAAGATTTACTTTTGTAGTATTATTACGAGGCTTTTTATGTTCTGTTTCTTTTACCCTGGCGCATTTGCCGGCTGAGTTTGCGATGAAATTGATTCTTTTGATACTCTTTCTCTATTTTATTTCAGAGGGCTTGTGTTTTGCAGACGCCTCTTATCACTTTGAAGAGAAAAAAATACCTAATCGCATTCTATTTATTGGCAACAGTTACTTGTTTTACAACGACGGTGTGTCTAATCATGTAAAGCGAATGACAGATGAGATGTTCTCTGAAAAAGCACATTTGTTTTCCTACAAATCAGCTACGATCAGTGGAGCTAGGCTTGAGCACCACAATCTAGATTGGCTTTTGGATACAAAAAATTTGGGGGTAAAAGATCAATTCGACTTGGTTATTCTTCAAGGTCACAGCGGAGCTTCTCTGTCTGAGGAGTCTCGTAAGAAATTTTATTATCAAACTGGGTTGAAAATTAAAAAAATTAGGGCCTTTGGTGGTGAGGCTGCGCTTTATATGACTCCTGCGTATGTGGAACCTCATGAGCTACATGATGCCAATATGCTCAATATGATAAAAGAAACATACATTAAATCTGGTAATAACTATCAGGTGCCAGTTATTCCTGTGGGTTTAGCGTTCGAAAGAGCATATCAAATGAGGCCGCAATTAACTCTACACAAAAAATTTGATGGGTCGCACCCAGATTTGCTCGGCACATATCTGGCCGCTTGTGTTGTATTCGCTTCAGTCTTCAATATAACGCCAGAAGGGCTTCATTATGATTATTATGGAGCTATCTCAACTACGGATCGAATATTTTTGCAAAAAATTGCTAGAGAAACCGTAGATGCATTTGTTGGCGATGAATATAGTGAACCCAGGTAGGTTTCGTAAAGTTTAATGGTAATTGGAACTTCAAAAGCTATGATCAGGAGTCATTAGACCGATTTCGCTATAAACTTCATGGAAACAGAGTTAAGTTGAAATTACTGTTTCCAGTGCTGACGATGTTCTTGCACTCAAGATTTGTGCTTGCTACCAATTCCGAGCATGCAATCGCCTTGTAATTAAGTATCTGCCTTGGGTACTGGATAATTTTTCCACTGTTTAACTACGTACTCTCCTTTTTTTCGTGAGATTTTTTCGCAAATTTTAACCTCGACGTTATCTATGAGGTTGCATCTTGGTTTCTATCCCCGAAGCTTTGCCAATACTCTTGATGCTCATTCTATGAGCTCGAGGAACTATCTTTTTTTAGGGGATACCCACACGCGCGCCGAACCCAATGAGCCCGCAATTCAGCACCTGCTCTAGTCATAACAGTGTCAGTTGAAAATGGGCTCTACCAAATAGCACCCGTCTTCCAGCCGTCAAACCAATGAATGTCTGATTAAATGTACCAAGCCCAAGTGAAACGGATTCATGGATTGACCAAGGAGATTTTGTTCTTGTGACATGGTTGGGGGCAGGAGATTGGTAATGCGATTTTTGCAATTTTGTGGGGGCAGAAAGTCCCAGTGGCCATTTAACCGCAACTTGGCCACGAGGGTATAATGATTTAAAAGCTGCGCAAAGATTTCCTGGTACGGTTACCTCTGGCATAGCTGAACCTACTTTTGGCGGCACTAATATGACAAAGCCCACCGTCTTAGAATATGAAGCAAGAAATCATATCGATCATAGAGACCTTCTTCCGTCTGGCACAATATCCTCATTCCCCTTCGGATATAGATTGCATTTCACGGATTTTTCTCTTGAGAATCTATCCATTGCTCTTGTCGAAGATATGGTAAATTTGCATGTTTCTGTGGCGAACGTAGGCAATGTTTCCGGGAGAGATGTCGCACAAAGCTGTGTCATAAATCCCACCAGTGATAATTTGAAATATCGTGAGTTGAGGGGTTACGGAAAAACCAGAAATTTGGAGCCGGGCGAATCACAGGTATTGCTAATAAGAATCCTTTTAGGAAGTTGAGAGTTTTTGACGTCGATTGTGGCTTTTATTTACCGAGTGGCACATGCACCGTGATTTCCGCGAAATCGGTTGAAGAAATCAACATCAAAAGGCAATTAAGCATCAATAGCGGCTCTTCATGCAAAAATAAATAATCGAATTAGATGTTAATGTTGTGGTAATTTGTTTTCAAGAGTTAAGGTCGATTCCCAAAATTTTAATTTAGGCTCTTGGAAATTGAGCAGAAAACTATGAATCGCATAATTTTTACGACCCTGTATTCGGCTTTGGTTGCAGTGAATCCTTTTCTTTTTGCAGATCAACCAGCCGATAGTTCAGATATCGGTGAAATAAAGCACTCGTTTTTTGTGGTGCATGGTATGACTGGCGGTGGCTGGGACTGGCAGATTATAGATCAATTGCTGTCTGAAAAAGGACAATATGTGTATCGAGTCACTCTGACAGGTCTGGGCGAGAGAGTTCACTTAGCGAGCCCCTCAGTCGGCCTAGAAACGCATATCAGTGACGTTGAAAATTCAATTGCTTTTGAGAATAAGCATGCTGTGATTTTGGTAGGGCACAGCTATGGTGGGATGGTGATAGGGGGGGTGATGGACCGGATACCCGAGAAAATATCCCATGGAATTTTCCTTGATGCAATTGTGCCCGAGCATGGCAAATCTGTTGCTGACCTACGCCCTGAATTACTTAAATTTAGGGTCAGTGAAGGTATGATTCACCCAGCTTGGATAAGTTTCGATTCCCTCCCCCCACATGATGTCCCGCAATCCTTCAAGACATTAACGGACAAAGTTAGTTTCAGCAATCCCAAAATTGTGGGGATAAAAGTAACTTTTGTAGTATTCTCAAATAATCCATTAGAGAGACAGAAGAGGATGATTAATGATCACTCATGGCGCAGGGCAGAGGCAATGGGTTGGGATATAAGACACCTAATTAGTGACCATAATGCACAGCGTTCCAAACCTGAAGAATTAGTGGATTTGCTGTTGGAAATAGTTAATTGAGGATAACTGCTCTCCAGCACCTTCCGAATTTTTATCAAGGGTCTAAAAAGGGACTAATTAAATGAAATCGTAGGATATTATAAGCATGCCTGAATATTTCTGATTCTTAGTATTTACTACCTTTGTATTATTAATATCCAAATATGTGTGAGCTTAGGAGGTACAATCACCTGATAAACAGTTGTCTATTATTGAGGATGTGAACAACGATATCTTGTTTACTGTCTAACATATAATCAGTGAGATTATGGATGTTTCAAAGATTGCGATGGATGGTGGGGCTGGTTGGAGCAAGTCTAGAAGCTTATCATGTTTAAAGTGGGTGGTAGAAAGTTTGTGCCAGAAGGCACGTTTGTAAGTTCCTCACAAAGTCGCCCTCGTCAATTGTGTATCTAACTAATTAACACTGGTCTTTAAAAGGGCCGATCGACTGATTTTTAGGGTTGTAATGATGGTTTTTTTGAGCATATAAGAAAAATGCTATTTAAAACAGCCTATTTTTTTCTGCGAGAAGATTTTATGTATTCTCACAATGAGCGGCTGTATTTAAAGGAACTGTTATGGGAAATATGGAAGGGCACGTTTTGTAGTTTGCCTCTAGGTATATATTATTTTTGCATGTAATAAATAAATAGAATGCATTTGCTGCATGACACAGGTTGTTTTACCCTGAGCATTCAGGTTATTGTCAATAGCGCGACGGTTAGATCGAAAGTTTTCATCAGGTTGCAACAGTTTTTGGG
>DDII01000095.1:29928-30065 GCA_002338445.1 Cellvibrionales bacterium UBA1854
CCTTTCTATGTAAGGATTGTTTTAAGGGACCAGCCTTGGTCCCTTTTTTTGCGAAGATATTTTGACATATAAAATGCGCGCATTGTCAAAGGCTAGGTACTGATCCGGTTTAATTTATGGACTTCTAGCGCAAAATT
>DDII01000016.1 GCA_002338445.1 Cellvibrionales bacterium UBA1854
CAGTCTTTTTTCTACAAATGAGAAGTTTCTAATTTACCACTCTGTGCTGCAATTTTTGCATTGCAAGAACATTCTGCCAGCGCTTGATGTTTGTCCTTAACATTTAAGACTGAAGCTAACCAAGCAATGGCCAATACTTTGTATCTGAATGTTTTATTAAATTTCGGATCAAAAACTTTAACGTTGAATTAATAATTTTGTAATCGTGTTTGTAACAACATAACGCAGTTATGGTTATCCAGAAAAAGAAAGAGGGTCCCGTGAAACAACTGATATTAGTTTTTAGTTTGCTTGTGCTCTCGGTCGCCGCACACGCAGCGAAGGAGGACCATATCCATGGTCAAGCCCTTCTCAAAATGAGCATTGAGGGCGATACTGTAAATTACTTAATGGAACTTCCCGGCAATGAAATTGTTGGGTTTGAAAAAGAGCCTGAAACGACGGCAGAAATAGTGGCGGTTAGAGGGGCATCTGATCTCCTCACTTACAATGAGGAGCTTATCATTTTCAATTACGACGCAGGATGCAATGTCATCTCCCAAAAAGTATCGCTGCATATCGATGACGAGCATTTGGATTTCGACGTAGAAGGTGAAATGAAGTGTGGGTCGCCCAGTTCGTTTGAAGCATTGGAAATAGGGTTATTCAAACTTTTCCCATTACTCACGCAAGTAAATGTCGAAATGATCACGGCAAATGGAATGTCAGAATATGCTGTTACCAAAGCAAGTCCCTTTCTTGACCTCAAATAGTTTCAGCTCAAGATGAAATGCTATGCAAAAGACCTTGTTGTTCGGAACGCTGACGATGAAGTCATCGTCAGCGTTGACGAACTGGCGGTAGACACTGGGGGGACAACTAGTATTTCCGGCCCATCAGGTTCTGGAAAAACCACTTTACTGTATTGTTTATCTGGACTGATAAAACCGGATGAAGGCGTTGTTAATTGGGAAGAGCATAATGTCACAACTATGGCTGGCAACAAATTAAATAAATTTCGTAGGGAAAACATAGGGTTCATATTTCAAAGCCCCTTTTTGTTTGACGAATTAGATCCCCTTAGCAACGTCACCATACACAGCGCGTTCAACACAAATTTATCGAAAGAGGCAGTTAACGAAAAAGCAAAAGAGCTTCTCGATCTTTTCAAAGTACCTTTAAAGGGTAGAAAAACAGCTAGCGTGCTCTCTGGTGGAGAAAAGCAGCGGTTATCGATGGCGAGGGGTTTGGTCAATAATCCAAAAATTATTCTAGCTGATGAACCAACGGCTAGCTTGGATAAAAAAAATTCAAAGATTTTGATGGACTGTCTGCTCTCCTACCATAAAGATTATTCTCCTACGCTGGTCGTAGTGAGTCATGACAGCAGTGTCCTTTCAAGGTTTACCAACAATTTGAGTTTAAACCAAAGGCGTGAAGCTGATGCATGAAATTTGGCGAGAATTAAGTGCTAATCAGCAAGATTTGTTGATCTTTTTGTCACTGGTTTTGCCAGTGGTTGTAGTTGCCTTTGCAGTAAGTTTCCGATTTGCGCCTTATGCGGTAGTTCGGTCAATTTTTATTAAAAACTTCACAGTCAACATTGTTTTTGTGGCAGTGATTGCAACATCAATCGCGATTTCCGTTGCGCTAATCATTCAAGAGCGTGCCGTGCGAGAAGTAACAGCTAACGCTGTAAATAAATTTGATCTTATCGTTGCGCCTTCTGGTAGTGAAATCACGCAAATGCTTAAGGTAGTTTTCCTTCAACCGTTAAAAACAAATCTACTGGATGGCAATACCCTAAATGAAATTAAAGACCATCCTAATGTGACCATGGCTGCGCCCCTTGCTTTTGGAGACAATTGGAATGGTTATCCAATAATTGGAACTACGAATGAATTCTTAAACCATCTTTACGGCACAAAGGATATAATATATTTCAACGGCTTATGGGACGGCATAGCTGGCGTTGGTGTGGGCCTTGAGGCGGGCCGGAGCATTATGCCAAGTCATGGGTTAGCAGGGGTGCAACAGCGAGACAACGACCTAATGGCCGAGCATGCGGATGATATCAACATAACGCAGGTTGCGCCTGTTACCGGAACTCCATGGGATGGAGCTATTCTTGTTACTATCGAATCTGTTTGGGTTGTTCATGGCTTGCCAGATGGTCATGTAGGTAATGATATAGACAAGCCAAATGACATGCAACTGGGCCATCCTTTCGATCCCGTTTCGTTTCCTGGTACGTCTGCAGTCATTGTTAAGACAAAGAAACTCTACGACCTCTACAACGTAAGGGAAGATTTTAATAGCGATGGATTGATGGCGTTTTTCCCAGGAAATATTTTATCTAGGCTCCATGCTGTATTGGGTGATGTGCGGGCGCTTTTCAGTGTTTTATCAACAATTACTCAATTTCTTGTCAGCCTCAGCATTATTCTTGGTATATCAGTCTTCGCCAAATTACTTCGTCATCGGTTCGCTTTGCTGCAGGCTTTAGGAGCCCCGCGAAGGTTTGTTCTTGCAGTCATGTGGTGGTATGGCGCAACCATAATCATATCCGGCACAATTTTAGGCACGCTAGTCGGGTTTATTTCGACGGGGATCGTTTCAGGCTACGTTTCAGAGTTGGTCGGCCTAAGAGTGCAGGGTGTTATTCTTTGGGAAGAATTGCACCTTATTGGAGGTTTTTTAGGCATAACTTCTTTGGCTATTCTCGTCCCAGCGATTATGGAAAGCCAGCGACCCATTGTAGCTGGGTTACGGGAAAACTGAGAGACAATGAGCTTTGGGCTATTTAAGGCCAGCCACGTTAAATGCAATTGATATTCTTGGTTGATTGTCAAAGTTGGGGTGTACTTGATGCTGGAGCCAACTTGGAAAAATCAACAGCTGTCCTGCAACTGGATTGATGAGATATTTTTTATCGACTGCGTTTTCACCGAAGTAAGCAACACTTTGAGCGGGTCGTGGATCTATGAATTCAAAACGTCCACTCAAAGGGTGTTCCAAAGAAGCTTCGGGGTTGGAAGTGACATAATAGACCCCTGACCAACGAGAGTTGGGGTGGCTATGTATTGAGTTATAGGCTCCAAACCTATTAACGTTTGCCCAGCTTTCGATCGTGGTACGTGCATAGGAGTATTTCTTATTGTAGAAATGAGCGTCAATGGCAGCCAGCTTTTCAAAGACTTTTTTCCTTAAGCTGATGAGAGCAGGGATGTTTTGGAAAAGAATATTTCCACTTGAATGAAAGCCGCCAATGTTGCTCCTTGTTACGCTATTTTTTTTCTTATTCTCGAGCTCAAAAATGTAGCGACAAATCTGTTGATTCCCTTCATCCATACCTTCGAGGAAATTGTTAGAAATCACTGTTGGGAAAATAGTTAACAAACTTTTTTTAACGTTTTCCATAATACTTACCAATCAAGTCACAATTGCAACTGTTCGTTCAATCGCCCAAAACAAACCTAATATGCCGATTAAGTAAGCCACCGCATTTTGCGATGATGCATATAAATTGAGAGATAAAAACCTTCTCATGCCAAATAAACATGCAAAAACCAAACAAACAAAAATAATCTGACCAATCTCCACACCGATATTGAAAGAAAATAGAGACGTTAGCGCGCTATCTTTAGGCAAACCTAAATCTGTCAAAACAGAAGCAAATCCAAATCCATGCAAGAGGCCAAACATAAATCCAATAATCATCGGCTTGTCATTAGACCATGGAAGGTATCCCCGTGACTGAAGAAGCTTTTCAGCTGCAACCGTGGAGATGCTGAGAGCAATCAACGCTTCTACAATTGCGATTGGCAATGTCACATGACCAACCGCTGAAATGCCGAGCGTGATTGAATGCGCTATTGTGAAGGCACTTATGGTTTTAACTGCAGTGGACAACCTTGTAAAAAGTAAACTCAATCCAAGGACAAATGCTAAGTGATCCAATCCAATAAGGATATGTTCTATCCCTAGAACAGTATAAACGCGAATGGTATGAAGTCTCGCTTCAAAACTATCTTCTGAAATAAAGACATTTTTTTTATCGTTTGAAAGAGTAAAGACGCTGAGGCTTTGATCTTTACGCTGCAGTCTTATCACGGCACCTGAGAAGTTCTCTCCAATTTGTTCTATTGAGAGATTTCCAACAAGACCAGGTGGTTCACATTTTATGAAGTTGCGATCGGCAACACATTGTTCTGGCAAGAGAAATTTAGGTTCCCAGTCTTCGGTCGGTGAAACGAAGTTGTTGCGCACGAAAAAAATGTTATCGTTGCGCTCGATTATGTCGATCGTGGCGATTGGTGTTTCATGTCCATATGACGCTGTGCAAAAAACCATCAGCGCAAAACATATGAGTATTTTTGATGTGTGGCGTATCACTTTGCAATCAATCCCTTTGTGTGGGGATTAGTTGCTCAGGGAAACTAATTTCATATTTCGCTGCGATATCAGAAAGCCTAACGTTGAGTTGCTCCCTCATCAGTTGATCCTGATAAATTTGCGACGCTCTCACTCTCACGTCTTCAAAGTTAGACTTCTGTGACGCGACGATTTTGGTTATCCGAACAGCATGTAAACTTTCGGCATTTTTGATAAGGACCCACCCACCTTCGTCGTGATTTTCCAAGGTGTTAATTGCATCTTTGCCAAAAAGTTGGTTGATGTTGGCAGGCGATCTTCCATAGAATTTGCGAGTTTTAAGATCTACGGCTTTGTATTCGTTTGAAACTATGCTTTCGAATTGAGCTTGATAGGTTGACTTATTGAGAGCGATTTCTTCGATATCAAAAAGTGGCGGGACATCGAAAAGTGAGCTGTTTTCGTTAAACCAGTTTTGTAAATCTTCTTCATCCCAACCACCGGTGGATATTTCGCCAAGTAAAACGTCTTTAAACTTCCGGACAAGCCGCTCCCGAATCATATCATCGCCAATGTCTAACCCCATAGCTTTGGCCTCTCTGAATAGGATCTCTTCTTGCATCCAATCATCGAGATATGCACGGAAAGTGACCTCGTCAGGTGCAAGTCCATATTCAGATTTGTATCGCGAATAAAGATCATTCGTAACCTTATCTGATATGTTTACATTGTATTCATCACCCGAAAGTTTGCCTGACATGTAAATGGCGGTGTAGAGAACGGCGGCGATGATGAAAAACTGAAAAATTGGCTGTGCTATGGCAGATCTAAAAAGATTTTGCATAAGGATCCCAATTCTCTTCCTTCGAAAAAATGACTTTGAATGAACTCTCCAATCTTTTCATTTTAATGAAATCCAAAGCAAAAAGTTAGCTTTCTAGCCCCTTTAATATCGTTGCAACAAATTGTTCAAAATAGTTTCAAAATTTTTTAAATCAGTAAAAAATCTTTAAACTGCGTGTAACGTTTCAGAATGAACCTAACCCCTCGTTAAAAACACAGAGGTGGATCAAATGTATTCAAAAAAAAGCAAGGCTGTGGCGTCTGTCGTCGCTGCATCTACAGCATTAGCGGTAGGTGCATCATCAGCAGCGTTATCAGATGGGCATTCGTCGGGAACAAGTGCAAAACCGCAAGGGGAATACCGTAGTGGTGATTTCCACAATCACACAGTTTGTTCAGATGGGACCACATCTGTGCGAACACTGACTAGACAATCGCTCGACCGTCAGGATTGGTTCATCTCAGTGGGGCACTCAGGGTCCGGCATACGTGACTGTTACATAGATGATTTCCTATATCACTCAAGGAAAGGTGGCGGAGGTACCGCAGGGCTATGGTCAAATACACGCGATCCATCAGATTTCAAGGGCGATGAAAAGTTCACAGAGTTCACGATAAAAAACCACGACGGGACAGAAGTTGTCCAAAAAGTTCGTGACATGTGGCGTTGGCAGATGGCGCAAGACTATATGTTGCCGCAGATCGTAGATGTGCGTGAACAGCCTGGTAATGAAGATAAAGTGGCATTTCTCGGCTTAGAACAAAGCGTTCCTGGTCATGAACATGTTTCGACGTCGATTATTACTGGGCAATATGATGCTGAACCGAACGCTGACCTGTTGGCCCATTATGAATACTGTTTTGGTCGCGGTGATGCCGATATGAGCCAAGGCGGCGGGCAAGGTTGGACTTGTGAAATTTCATCTGAGCATAATGAAATGATTATTGGCATGATGGAGGGTCGTACAGATAATCAAGGTGTCGTAGATTATAATTCCAGTCTAATTGATGGAAAAAATCCAATCGATGATGGTGAGCACGTTCGCGGTCTTGCTGGCGTGGCTTGGATGAAGGAAAAGGCGCCAATGGAGAGCTTTTTTGTAGAGGCTCATATTGAACGTCAAGGTGCCTACGCGCCCGACTCGGCAAAAGGGTTTAATGTCGAACAAATCAGAGATTACAACGAGGTCGCCCCAGACATTGCGTTTGGCTTTGAATCTCAGCCTGGTCACCAAGCTGTTAGGACCAGAGGATCTTATGCAGGCCGGAGGCCGACTGCAGGTTTCTGGACATATGGAGGCACTGGCGCATATTCTGCAGCAGAAGTTACGAAGCCGGGCCTCGATTTCGACGGAAATCCCATAAACCCAGAAACACAATGTTTCGAGGGCGAGAAATGTACTGACATAAGCCGCGTTGTATTAGCCCGCCCAGGAGTAAGAACCTTGTGGGACGCACTGCTTAGTGAAGGTCGGAGGTTCTGGTTCTTTGGATCATCGGATTGGCATAGCCGCGGCACCTTTGGGCCTTTAGACTATGAGTCGACTGTCGATTTTTGGCCCGGTGAATATCAACACAACTGGACTTACGTGGTTGACAATAACTTAGACAACCCTGCCCAGGACATTGTGGACGCCCTGCGAAGCGGTAACACATATGTAACCCAAGGAGACATAGTTACCGATTTGGAATTCAAGGCTTGTTCAAACGGGGTTTGTGCACCAATGGGTGGTGAACTAATGGTCTCCAAAGGTGACAGGGTTGATGTGTTCCTCACGGTCACAGATCCTGACCAACCTAATAACAGCCCGTATCATTTCAACAACCCATCCTTGTTGCAAATTGGACAGGCGGTCCCGCTTAGCAATCCAAAACTAGTCCACGTCGACATGATAACTGGGGTGGTTGGTCAAAAGTTCGCGCCTCAAGATGAGGGTTACTTTGATCCAATGGCGCCTGAGACAACCAAAGTTGCAAAGCAATGGGCTGGTGATGAACTTGGCGAGGGTGAGCAAAAGAAGCTCGTTTATAGCTTTGTAGCAGAAACGGACTCTTATGTCCGCTCACGCGGCTCAAATATCCCTGCCGGTACTCCAAATGAGCGTGATATGAATGGTAATCCGCTACCTGATAATCTGAGTGACAACATAGCTTGTACAGATCCGGCATGCCCACCACATATCAATGGGTATCTGGATGCCGACGTAGAAGCTTGGGCTGACGTGTTCTTCTACACTAACCCTATCTTCATCACTTTGAAGTCGTAGCAAAATCTGACAGAAAATAGAAAGCCCAGCTAAAGTTAGCTGGGCTTTTTTTCGGAGAAAAAAATGGATGTTTTTGAACTTTTTCCAACCCCGATAGCGCATATAAAGTCGGTTTTTGACGACGGCGAATTAAATCAAATAAAAGATTTAGCCTTAAGCAAAGCAAACACACCCAATAAAAATTCTAGTAACCTATTCCATTCATCTCCGGCAGACAAAGGTGCCAAAAAACTACTCGCCATTACAAAACCAAAATTGCGCCAAATTATAATTGATTTTGGTGAATTGCTGCTTGGCGATGTTCTTGAATGGAAAATAAAAGAGATTTGGAGCAACGTTAGTGAAAAAGGTGGCCGCCAGCATGTCCACAATCATGCAAACAGCTTTATCTCGGGGATAATTTATATTTCAAAGGCACACGAGAGTAGCAGAACTGTTTTTCACAGACAGATAGGGCACAACACCTTTACCTTCACACATGCCTCTGAAACGTCTGTCGTGAACCAATTCAATGCTGAATTGTGGACCATTCCTAATGCCGAATCAGGAGACGTTTTACTGTTTCCTAGCTACCTGTACCACGAAGTCCCCACTAACAAGGGTACAACTAGAATAAGCGTCGCTTTCAACGCAATTCCTAGAGAGATCAGATCACATGATTACAGCGTTTGCTTAGAGTAAAGGAGCACTATTTTATTGGTGTAAAACTACTTTTTAGCAACCTGAACTTGCTGTAAAATGACGTGCCTTGGTCAATATGAGGCTCGTCGCTCATTAAGCCGGTGACTTCGATCCTTCGCCAGTTAGGTACTTCGGTAACAACCCTTTTCGTGAAAACAGGCAAGATGTCAGGTGGCCATTCTGCATCAGGTTCACAAAACGGACATACCTCTAGCGGTTTTTTAGTTAGCACAAAAAATTTCGCACCCGCTTTCAAAACTGGTGCCATAAACCCTTCGATTGTAACCCATTGTTTGTCAGTTTCTGAAATCACTTCCGACAAGTTTCCATCCTTGTCGTAAATGTCCTCGAATTTCAGAGTGACATTTTCACCAAAGGCGGACAGTGGCGACAACAATAAAAATGTACTTAAAAACAATATTTTAACAATCGAAATCTGCTGGGCGTGTCTCATTTCCGTGCTCCTGTGTCAACTTCACGCAAGTTATTCAAGTCCTCCACACCTGAATGTGGATCTCTACTTTTCGAAGGCATCATTACCTGACTGCAATTATTCAACACACCCACTAACCATCACCATATATGTTGTATTTGTTTCGCGACCGATGATCTGGCATGAACTTCGATCAGGACTAAGACCAATCCTGTCGACAGTGAAGGATCCGATAAATGAATAATCATCAAGGTTCTCAATGGTGACGATATCGCCAACGAAAGTCTTAATAGTGTTCAAAGTAATATGACTATGTGTAACGCACTTATTAGATTTCATGGAACACAGGTTAAGTGACACTGCATCATGCCACCGTGCTAATTCCAGAACCGTTTCGCCTAACGCTGCCGAAGCGATTAGCGAAAAATATCCGAAAACAAAAAATCAAATACCCGTTGTCATTAGCCATACTCCACTGTCTGAATATTAATTCATCTCAGCATTAAAATCGATGGCCACAACTAATTTTCATTAAAACGTAATACATCGAAATGAAATCAACGAGTAATCTTATAATCCATCAAATAAGTTTTAACGCTCGCGTTACGTGATGTGATTAACGCAAAGTATTTTAATGGTTGGCCTTGTTGTTAAGATGAAAAAAGGCGGTGACATGTTTTCAAGATGTTTCCTCTCATGTTTTTTAGCCTTTATTTGCCTATTAGTTAGCGTGAGGAATTCTGAAGCTAATATTGATATCGTAGTATCCATAAAGCCTGTGCACTCACTTGTTGCCGCCGTTATGGATGGAATTGCGAAGCCTCACCTTTTGATCGATGGTTTTGGAACTCCACACAGTTACGCTCTGAAACCCTCGGATGCGAAACGATTCCAAAGGGCCGACTTGATATTTTGGATTGGTCCTTCGATCGAATCCTTCCTCACAAAACCTCTTGCGGCTCTACCAAAAAAAGCAGATGTCGTCACATTGATGGAAACCCGCGGATTGAAAAAAATTATGCTTCGCACAGGTGGAACGTTCGATGACCATGAGCACAAAGATCGGAATGGAAAACGCGCTAACACAAACAAACAAGAAAACATCAGGCACACAGGCCATGTTCACGAAAAATATGATGAACACCTAATTAACGATGGTTTTGATCCACATATTTGGTTGGATCCAATCAATGCAAAGGTTCTCGTGCATCACATCACAGAGTGGCTTGTGATCTCAGATAGCCAAAATGCTGTCACCTACCTATCAAATTCGAAATTATTACTTAGTGAACTTGACAGCCTTATCGAACAAGTGGGCGCTCAGTTAACAAACGTTAAGCATGAAAACTACATCGTTTTCCATGATGCTTACCAACATTTCGAGGCAAGATTTGATATCCCGGCTGCCGGTGCAATAACCATCTCACCAAACCAGCCGCCCGGTGCCAATCGCTTACGGGAAATTCAGAGAAAAATTCACAACACAGCTTCTATTTGTGTTTTTGCCGAACCGCAATTTGAACCAACTATGGTTACTTCGTTATCTGAATTACTGAATGTTCGCACTGGCATTATTGATCCAATTGGTGCCTCGATTAATAGAGGGCCAGGACTTTATTCGAAACTTCTGTTGAATATGGCTGGGTCAATCAAAGACTGCCTTTCTCCAACGATTTAGGTTCTTTTGAAGATTATGAATGGCAAAAATGTTGAAGCTCTAGGGCCACAAGAGTTACCGAACCCAAACCCACTGAAGTGAGTTTTTGCAAATGAAAATCAATCCCATTTATCGAGTTGTGATTGCCTTGATAGTGGCTACCGTGGGGATTTTGGCTGCCTCAGGGATAATCAATTACAGGATGACAAAAACTTACGACCAGCTAAGCCTAGGTTTTTTTAACCAGCAACTTCAGAAACCTATCGATGCTGAGATTTTGGACAGGATTAATTTATTCGAACCTAAATTGAAAACAGCCTCATATGATGCGGCACAATCAGCCAATTTGAGAAAAGCAAGTTTAATTTATTTGGATTTAAAAACCGCGCCGGCTGAGAGCTTTGACCCAGAAGAGGCAACAAACAAAAAAAATAGTTTGGGCCCGGCTTTAGGGAATGTGAGATTAGAAACTAGAAAATTAATGGATACTGCTATCTTGTCCGCAGATGAAAATGTCAGCGTGAGAGGCTTAGCTTATATCCTCAAGGAAGAAAAGAATATCACCTTTGCTGAATGGAAAAATCCATCCGAGAAGCATGATAAGTTTCCCGCTGAGTTGATAAAAAAAATAGTGGAGCGGAAAAAAGCACATAGATTTTTAATGCCAGTATTCTATTGGATCGATAACGGAATACCAACGGTAACATCGGTTGTTCCAATTGGAAGATTTGATTATTCAGGGTATCTTCTAGTTCATGCCAGCTTGCTTGAAATGTTAGATACGCTCGATAAAAAATTAGGTGCGGAAATTCAATTTCTGACGGCAAAAGATGAAAAATTAATCGACACACTTCCAAATATAATTGTCTCTAAGGAAGCCAAAACTACGGAATTTCTTGCTCCACTCAAAAGTCCCCCCAAAAACACCTATGGGTTGGAAATTAATGATAGACCTTCTAACCAATTAGCAACCATTAAAGTGGTAGCTGATATCTCTGAACTGGACGCCAAGCTTTCTTCTGTCAGAACAGAATCTTTCATTCTCTTTGCTGCAGTGGTTGTTTTGATTGCGGTAATTGCTGATGGCTTAGTTATATTTCTATTTCGCAGAGTGTTTCTAAAACAAGTTGCCGCTGAGGAAGAGATTCAAAAATCTATCCGTTACGCTGGACGTATACAAAGAACATTGCTCCCTAAGTTTGACCCTAAAATAATCGATATGGATGTTATATGGCAGCCGCGGGACATAGTTGGCGGTGATTTATATATGATCCAAGAATCAGATGAAAAACTCATAATCGTGGTCATAGATTGCACAGGTCATGGCGTTCCAGGAGGATTTCTTTCAGCTGTGGCCCATTCTGTCGTGGATAGGGTTATTGCAGACACCAGGTATAAAGATGCTGGAGAGTATCTATCGGCGATAAATACCTTATTGAAGGAGCTTTTAAATCAGAAAGATAAAGAATCCGCCACCTCTAATGAAGGTCTTGATGGGCTTATATTCGTGTACGATAAAGAATTGAGGGTGGCGACTTTTTCTGGGGCTGCGTCAAGTTTATACTTGGCTTCGCCAGGTCAGCCTGTTCAAGAAATTAAAGGTGATAGGAAGAATGTTGGAGGCATAAGAACCCCAATAAATTATGAATTCCCTTCTGAAACGGTTGAGGTTGGGCCTTTCATCTACACCATGAATACTGATGGAATAAGCGATACCATGAATTCTGAAAAAAAGCCTTTAGCGTTTGGTAAAAAGAGACTGGTTGCTGAATTAGAAAAAAACATGAGCTTGGACCCAAAACGAACAAACAAACTCGTTATGGACGCGTTGAATGAATATAAGGGGCCTGCTCCGTTTCGTGATGACATAACTTTATTCTCGTTTGTTTTCAATAATGAGGTTTTCAAGCAAAGTTAGACAAAACTTGAGTTGTGAGATTGGGTGATATGTATAAATTTATACTAACGGTAGTGGTATTACTTAATTTATCCGTGAATGCATTTGCGCGAGAAAATGTGAAAATTGTTGGCTCGTCTACGATTTTCCCATTCTCTAACACTGTCGCAGATTACTTTGATAAAGAGGATATTTTTCCGGAACCAATCATTGAATCAACTGGCTCAGGGGATGGAATCAATTTGTTCTGTAAGGGCATAGGGATTGAGTTTCCTGATATCGTTGCTTCTTCAAGAAGGGTCACAGAGGAAGAGATCCACGATTGTAAAAAAAACGGTGTCAATAAATTCACTGAATTAAAAATTGGGTATGATGGAATAGCATTTGTCACATCGGGCGACATGGCAGGGAAAATCCTTACCTTGAACAATATTTGGAGAGCGTTATCTCCATATGGCGGTCCGAACAAGCAACGAAATGTAGGACTGCCTCAAGTTTGGTCTGAGATTGACGAAGATCTTCCTGAAAGAGCAATAAAAGTTATACTACCCCCGCCAACATCGGGGACAAGAGCTTCATTAATAGAATTGGCAATGCAAAAAGGGTGTTTATTCCAAAGTAGCGCTGCGGCGAAGTGTGACCAGCTTAAAGAAGACAGTTCAATAATGGAGGGAACAGAGGACGACTTTGCTTTAACAAAATATTTAGAAGAAGATGGAGATGTAATTGGAGTTGTTGGTTATTCCTACCTTAGCTCCAATGCGAATAGTATTTCGGCACTTAGTATAGATGGGATATTGCCGTCATCAGAAACAATTCAGAAAAGAACTTATCCGCTTTCGCGACCCCTTTTTCTATATGTAAAAAATAGGCACGTTGAGATTATACCTGGAATGGAGGAGTTTTTATTTGAATTCACCTCTGACGCGGCGTTGGGAACTAAGGGATATCTAATCAATAAAGGCCTTGTACCTATGACCAATGACGAGTTGAAAGCCGAGAGTTACAAAGCCACGTCGGAAATATATGAAAAGTAGCAAACCATTTGTTTTGGAAAAGTCAAAAATGAAAACCAACCAACTTTTTGAGCATGAGATGAGTGTCGTATCTACGGCTGAAAAAGTGAGCGCGGAGATTGGCGCTGCAATTAAGTATGATGATTTTAACTTGATCCTAGCAGAATATAAGAAACTCCTAAAGACGACTTCAAGATTAGTAAGGCATTCTGATAGAATGGAAACTAACCTCAATATATCAGCGAAAGAAGCTCGAGAAAAAAGTGAACAATTAGAAGCGTTATCAAATCAGCTCGCTAAATATCTATCCCCTCAGGTTTATGATTCAATATTCAGTGGCACGAGGGAAGTTGCTTTGACGAGTTCGAGAAAGAAACTCACAATATTTTTTTCTGATATTGTGGAATTTACAAAACTTTCCGAGAACATTGAATCTGAGGAGCTGACAGGTCTACTTAATTGTTACCTAACAGAAATGTCGCATGTTGCTCTAAAACATGGCGCAACTATTGATAAATATATTGGTGATGCAATTGTAATTTTTTTCGGGGATCCAAAATCCAAGGGCATTAAAGAAGACGCGTTGAGCTGTGTCAAAATGGCAATCGAAATGAAGTCTAAAATGTTTGAGCTCAGGAACCACTGGAAGACGTTTGGGTTGGAAGAGCCACTGCAATCACGAATGGGTATACATACCGGCTTCTGTACTGTTGGAAATTTTGGTTCAGAAAACAGGATGGATTACACCGTAATAGGCAGTGGAGTAAATCTTGCATCTCGCTTAGAGTCAGCCTCTGAACCGGATAAAATCCTTATGTCGTACGACACTTATAATTATGTTAAGGACACTATTCCGTGTGTTGAAAATAAACCAATTGTGGCAAAAGGTTTCTCTGAGCCAATAAGAACATTCTCTGTAATTGATGAACTGGAAAATAAAAAAATAATTTCAATAACTATCGGAGATAACAGGTTAGATGCTTCTATGGAAAACCTAACTAAAGACCAGCTTGAAAAACTTAAACTGGAACTAAGTTCTGCCTTAGAAAGCATTGAAATTCATACAAAATAAATCTTATTTTTAATTCCACACTTTGAAAATAAATAATATTTTTCCTTGTTCTTCCACAAATTCAAAATCCCATCTAGTACTTTTTCTAGCTATGTCTATAAAGCCTAAACCTGCCCCCTTGCTCCCTTCTGGAGGGCCATCTTTAAGACGACTTCTGTAAGCAGATTTAAGTTCAGCACTATCCATTTTTCTCAGTGCCTCAAGGTTTCTCGTAAGCGTGTCTTTTTGGTTTTCATCTACCGCATTTACGGCTTCCACCAAAACGCTGTTGTCTGACATGCTTAAAGCAACGGTGCCGACACCAGAAGTTTGATCGTCTTGCGTTGTTTTTTCTGAAGAGTACCTAATTATATTTTGGGCTTGTTCAACGAAGTTTCCAAATACCTTTTTCTCAGTTCGTTCGTCCCCCGCATTCTCACCAATTTCTAGCCTTACGGCTACTGAAATTGCAGTCAGGATCTTTTCAGTTAGTGGCCCTGAATAACAAAAAAATGTTTTCCGCTTTAGTAGTAAATTATGAAGTTCGTCAGTTTTCATTAAATTTCCTGCATTATAAATGTAGCATTCTCAACATCTTCCATGAAATCTTCCCCAGCCTCTTGCATTGAGTCATCATCGCTCCTGTAATTCCATTTTATTTGAACGTCCAAACCATCGGCTGCCGCTTCATCAACAGCGTCAAATATATCGAAAAGAAGTTTTGCTGAAGAACTGTTGAAGTAGTATAGCTCCAGCTCAAGAACGAAACTTTCAACTCTGGATAATGCATCGCCTATTTCTTTCATTATCGGGCCAGAAAGTTCGGATATATCTTCAGGGTAACATTCGCCCTTTATAAGACAATGCCCGTCCTGAATCTCGATAAATGGTGATCGTGAAGTCGCTGCGATTTTCATGTCTTGATTTTAGCAATAAACTCCAGCTTCGATATTACATTTATGTGAAAGTTAAATGTCTGTTTTGGTCAACTAATTGCTAAGGCGTTCTAAATAGTTTTGTGAGTTTTTTCACAAATGAGTCCACATCTGAATCGGTTTTAATAGTTTGACGAGGTTTCGGCTGGCGTCGATTATCGTGGCAATTTCGTTGTGCACCGAGAAGCGTTGTCTGCTAACTGTTGTCTAACGTAGGTTTAGACTGAAACTTAAAAATATTGATCGACAGAAATATTTAGACTTTTTCTCCGGCCGCAGCTTTTCAGATGCCGTCAACTAGCGCTTTTGTTTCAAAACATGC
>DDII01000050.1:0-4347 GCA_002338445.1 Cellvibrionales bacterium UBA1854
AGTGCTGGCACATCGGTCTGACCATAACCGTTATAACCCCAACAGACCGAACCAGTGTCATCAAGGGCGCAGGTGTGGTTTACGCCAAGCGATACCTGAGTGGGATTACTCAGAGCTGGTAAATCGGTCTGGCCATAACTATTATTACCCCAGCAAACCACTCCAGTGTCGTCAAGGGCACAG
This sequence comes from Cellvibrionales bacterium UBA1854, assembly GCA_002338445.1. Classification (GTDB taxonomy): domain Bacteria; phylum Pseudomonadota; class Gammaproteobacteria; order Pseudomonadales; family Porticoccaceae; genus TMED48. The sequence goes on from DDII01000050.1 coordinate 184, forward strand.
CTAACGCCACCAAGCGATACCTGATAATCAGCGACCGATGGATCTCGTCCATTTTCCACCTCCCAGCCATCGGGCAGGGTATCAGAGTCGCTATCTTTTTTTGAGGGAGACGTGCCATACCCGAACTCTTGAAGTGCCGTGAGTCCATCCCCATCTGTATCTGATGCTGAATCACTAGCGAGGTATTTGTTTAAGCCATTAACATCCTCATAGGCGTTAGGCATACCATCCGAGTCTGTATCTTGCGAGTAACGAGCATCGAGCGGAAAATCATCTTCGGTATCTAAAATACCATCGTTATCGTCATCTGCATCTGTGTTGTTGCCGATTAAGTCGCCATCAGTATCGGAGGTTTCATCGGCATTTAATGGTAAAATATCAAGATTGTCATTTACGCCGTCACCGTCTGAATCGGCCACCAGGGGGTTAGTACCAATCAATACCTCATCCCCATCTGACAACGTATCGCCATCATCGTCTGGATCAGCGTTGTTTCCAATCCCGTCACTATCCGTATCGATAGTCTCGGAGGGATCTATCGGAAATAAATCGATATTGTCATTTACGCCGTCACCATCCGTGTCCGCTAAAAGGGACTCGGTACCGTTTTCGACCTCGTCCAAATCGGAAATAGTGTCACCATCATCGTCATCATCTGCGTAATCCAAAGTGCCATCTGAGTCAGTGTCCGAATCAAATATTGCGTTTATCGTTACCGCCTTTGGGCTGTTTGATCCATTGTGAATTAGTGATTCAACGGTTGAGAAACTCCCTTTACTGTAATAGCTACTGTCAACTGAAAGCGATCCACAAACCTGCTGACCATCGAGGATCACCTGATTCTGTGCACTCCAGGTAATTGCGTCGTTTGCTGCGGCGAACAAACCCAATTCAATGGGGAAGTGGCCAGAGTTTTCCGCACATAACTCGGCAGACGCGACCGTGCCGGAGACAACATCACCGAAATCTAAAGAATTACTCGATAAAGCTAGAGTCGGAACACGATTTGTGGTCTCGCCTGGAATTGCCATCGGCTGAAATACATCATAGTCGTTGATTATGCTGTAGGTTCCATCTCGTGAGTAATTCTGGATGCCTGCTCTCCAGAGAGTGGAACCAGTATCTGTTCGCCAAGTAAAAACAACGCCAGAGTCATCGCTAGTAAATGATGGTGTTCCAAAATATCCCAACGCACTGGAGGTATCATCTGTGTCCCCAATGTATCTTGGAGCACCACCATCATAAACATCATAAAGATAAACACCTGAATCAAATCCGGATGCAGTATCCGCCGCATAGTTTATAATGTCGAAAACTATGTAGCGGTCTGTCGTATTGCTAAAAGCAGGGTACCCAACATCAAGGGTAGATGACTGACTGGGAAATGGATAAGAAAAGTTACCAGATTGCACATCCATGAATCCAATTGTCCAAAATGATGAAGTATTCGATGAATCACAAACTGAGCTGGTGACACCACAGGAGAGATAATCAAAAACGACATACCGTTGTGTCGGATCATATCGAATACTATCAACATAAGCGGCCGTCTGTCCGGCAGATCCAGCCCTCGAAGTTGAGGGCCCGCGGACAATGTGTGTAGTTAAGTCCATCGATGTAAGATCTAGCACAAATATGGTAGGAGACTCGACTACTGTAAAAACCAATGTTGAGAAATCATTGGATAATGCTAAGTTTGAAATTGTGTAGTCGCCAATTTTCACCTCTTCAGTTAATGCGGTTGCAGATGAATAGGAATACAGTTTTCCATCGCTTTTCCCCTCGTATACGTAACGAAAGTTTCCGTCATCAGTAAAGATAAGCGATGGCCGCTTCAAACTAGCATACTGACCAGGCAATGGGCCAAAATCGGTCGACGAGTCATAAGATGTAGCACTGTTTACGAAATATTGCACATACACCGAATATTCGTTACTACCCGCCCCTTCAGGACCAAAGTTCCGAGGTGTATATCTCGGGTACAAATATACAGTTGCTGTCGAGGTAGGACTTATTATCCCTGAGGTACTTATGGTGGTGTAAGTATCCTCTGGCAAGCCCACACTTTTCATCGCCAAAGTCGTCGCAATGACTTCATTTGATGAAGCACCATACTCCGACTGTGCTGTGGCTATCATTGCCGTTGCAGCTTGGTCAAAAGAGGAGTTTGGAGATAAAGACCGCATTGTCTTAAATGCAATATCGGCAGCCTTTCTGCGACCTACGCTTGAACCCAATCCCTCTGCGGTCAGCCCCTCAGCGAGAAGATATAACCCTCGATTGAAGATTCCGCTATTACTGTGAACACCTCTTGCACTATTAAATTGTGACATATGTGCCGGCTGAGGTGGATCCGCATTCTGATCTTGAGGGTTCGACATGCTCCTTAAAAACTTACCCTCTTGGATATATATATCCTCACCAATTAGCCAATCATCAGAATCTGTCATCGCACCAAAAAAATCTGCGAATGATTCATTTAAAGCTCCGGACTCATACCGATATACTAGCCGAGAGGTACTGTTAATAACTCCATGTGTTATCTCATGAGCCATAACATCTAGACCCAGAGCCCAATTATTGTTGGTTACTCCGTTACCCGCGCCAAAAATAAAAAGGTTGTTGCCGAGCGCTAGCGCATTATCCTTCAATCCATTATTGTTGGCCGCAAGATTTACGCCGATAGTGATATCTTGCTCACCGCGACTGGGGGCGTCAAAAGAATGATTACTTTTAAAGTAATCAACGAGGGTCTTAGCATTTTTAACTGCGCTAACCCCGGCAGGATCCCAGCCAGAGTTTGGTGAACTGGAGGATATGTAATAAACGTCATTAGTGTAATTTTCCTCATATCCGGTCTTATCCTCAGCAGAATAAACATGAGTACTTCCATTTAACGGAAACCGAGAGTCCTTCATATCATAAACACCAGAGCGACTTTCGGCCTGAAATGAGACACTATTACCCGCGAGGTCAACCCCCCTAGCAGACACCTGAGCATGTTGCACAAGCGGTATCACCTTTGGAACACGTTTACTTTGAACATCCACATAAACTTCAAATCGCTTGTATTTGCCTAATCCGACCTCGATCTTGTAAGCAAGAAAATCTCTTCCGTTATCCAGGGTGATCCCTAATTCAGAGGATTGGAATTCGAGTTGTTCCACCTCTCTCTTAAAATGCTCTGCTACCACACTCTGCAGGGTCTCTTCGGACAGCCTCTCGTTTGTATACCTTCCGATATCTGGGGTATAAAATTCTCCCTGAATTGAATACAGTTTTTCTTTGTTTGTTGTAAATATGAGGTCATGATCCCATGCGGGCAAACCACCAAAGGATTTTTTAATAACAATACGACAAACATCCTCAATACAATCAGCATCAGAAGCTGAAACAACACCCTCCTTCGCCACTCCAAACAGATCCCGATGATCCTCGACAATCTCGGAAAAATGGTCACCTAGATCTTTTTTGGTCTTATTAGTGAGACCGGCGATTTCAAAGTCCGGGAATATTGCGGTAACGCGATTTGATTTGCTGGATAAAATTTTTGATGGTCGTCCCTTGCCCAGTAGGGTCTCCAGACTGAGCAACTGATTCAACTGTTCCTTTGAGAGCCCATGATCTTTAAATTTTAATTTATCCTGTGGCCTTGCTAATGCAGCGATTTGTTCTAAATCACCTTTTACTCGCTCAGTCAACTCGTCTGACGATAATTTGCCCGCGCCCTCTGGCATAACTCGCCTCGATTTTTGCTGATCAGGCACTGATTTTATGGAACTATCACCATGAAGAAGTGAATCGGTCGTCTGTTTTAGCGCCGCAGGTAGAGGCACTTGATGTGATACAGGTGTCGTTCTTTCCCCTTGCGCCTCACGCGTCCCGCTACCCATCATTATAGAGGAGACCACAACAGAAAAAAGCAAACAAACTATGAGTCTATTTGATGGCAAAATAGGACCCCAGACATAAATAAGTTTAACTAATCTTTTATTGGAAGAGCTAAAAAGTCAACAAGATCGCGCCGATGTAAATTAAACTAACCTGTAAGAGCCAATTCATTTTGCGAAAAAAAATAGTCATGCGATTCGCCGAAAGATAACAAATGGTGGGCCGTGCAGGGTTCGAACCTGCGACCAATTGGTTAAAAGCCAACTGCTCTAC
>DDII01000050.1:4439-11940 GCA_002338445.1 Cellvibrionales bacterium UBA1854
AGTAAATAAACCTTTATTTTTCAAACATAAAATAAGTTTATATGTGCACTTTTGTTTAACAAAAACGCACACTCAATTTAGCTGTGTACTTTTATACAGGGAAAGACACGCAAAATTCTTTACACACTCTGTGCACACTGTGTTTTAAATGGTGATTAACCGCACTAAAAGCTAAAAATATGAGGTGTGCAGTTTATTAAAAGGGAATTGCTCTACCAGCTGAGCTAACGGCCCACACGTTTAACTATTTTCTTTTAATACGTTTATTAGAACTAATATTTTGACCAAGTAAAAAAGTCGTCCCATATTTTACGATTTGTCCCATGTTTTAGGCTTAAATGGTATCACAACCTCAGTGTCAGAAGAAGTATAAAAACCGTCCGACACAGAGCTCTAAATCACTGATATAATCTCAAAACGCTTCAGTTACAAGAGCATTTTATCTAGTAAAAATTAATTGTAAGCAACTGATTAATGAGTTTTTTGTCATGTTATAAAACGGTTTAAAGCCGGCTGGTCTCCCGACTGAGCCAACAATCCAAGAATATCAGTGCAAGAGTTAAAAAGGCGACATCTTGTCAAGGCATTTTTCGATGGTATTCAATTTACATCCAATCTACGATTCAGCATGCAGTGTCCACTATTTTCAATACGCAAAGTATGATTTCAACCGCTCAAAAATTCGGCCGATCCTACTTGTTTTCCAAGCCCGCCAGTTAGTGATCTAAAAATTTGCCTCGAGATATTTTTTAGCTTTAACAGCAACGGGGGCCTCACTGTTTGCGACAGACTCCATCAAATCTCTGGAGCGGGCTCGCTCACCCAGCTGAAAATAAATCTTTCCAAGTTTAAACTTGGCATCAATCTCTTTCGGATGTCCTACATAGTCGTCAACAATTCTTGTAAATTCGAGCTTAGCCTGCTCATCTTCACCCTGCAGCAAAAAAATCTCGCCCAGCCAATAGCTTGCATTCGCCACAAAAGGACTAGTGGGGTACTTAACGATATGATTTCTAAAAGCTAACGTCGCCCCAATTATATCACGTTCTCTAAGAAGCAAGGCTGATGCCAAATCATAATCTTGTTTTACCTCAAGATTTTGACCTATCTCGGGAGGCGACAGACTGGAACCAGGACCATAATTACGTATTTTTTCTGGGGACGACATAACCCCATCAACTGCCGCAGGATCCTTATTTGAGGCAATATTTGATCCTGGAGCCGCTAGTCGTCGATCCAAATCAAGATAATCATCTAACTGTTGTTGCTTAACTTGCTGCAAGCGAAACTCCAGCGTTTCGACAGTACCGCGCAATAGGCGCACCTCCTCTCTAAGTGATTGTAGAGCCACAAACATGTCGTTTCCTGAAGGCTCGGCAACAAAATCCATTGTAGCCTGAGCTTTGGAATCAACATCAGCATCTTGAGCGGTGATGTCAGAAACTGGCGCTGCTACTTGGCACATAGGAACGCTCGGCAATAAGAAAAAGGCAAAAACACATCCCGCAATAACCCTGCCTAAGATCTGCAGCGAACTTCCTCCAAGCAGTCGAGTATGCCTATTAAAATTAGCCTTTCTATGCATTCAATAAATAATCAAAGTCTTTACTTGAGTTCTACTCGACGATTCATTGCCCACGACTCATCATTACTTCCATACGCTGCGGCCCTCTCCTCGCCATAGCTCACAACCTCTATGAGTACGGACGACACCCCTTCTAGTATCAAGAACTCCTTGACTGAATTAGCCCTTCTCTCTCCTAAAGCCATGTTATATTCTCTGGTGCCTCGCTCGTCAGCATGCCCCTCTAATCTTATACTTCTTGGCGAATCTTTGAGTGATCTCGCGTGCTGCATAAGCGCCACTCTAGATTCATCCCTTAATACTGCCTTATCAAAATCGAAGTAAAATACTGTATCTGCTAAAACCTCTAATTCCATTACTTCCTCTTGCACTGGCGCCTCGACAACTGCAGTCGTAACCTCACTTTCTTGAATAGTGGTAGTATCAGAAGTCTCTTCTTCCACAGGAGTAGAGCTACAAGCAGTGAACAGCAATGCAATCAGTAGGACAGTTAGAGAGTTAGCGGTAAATGTTTTATTCATCATGTGCTCCATACTTTAAAATTTAAATTGATATCCCTAACAACATTTTGAACCATAATAACAGATTATCCTCGCTAGCGTATAAAAGGAGACCAAGCAGGCTCACGAACATCTCCAGATCGAGCCGGTAAAATATATCTAACACCTGCATCAAGTGAAACTGCCGCCAGCATCCCCCGCTCCTCTTGCTTCATCGCATACATCAGCATCGCTCCATTTGGTGCTACGCTTGGCGATTCGTCAAGCGAAGTGGTAGTCAACTCCCTAATCCGCCGCGTCTGTAAATCAAATGCAGCTATATGGAATGCTCCTGTTTTACGATGAACCATTGCTAACGTCCTACCATCTGGAGCTAAGCTGCCTCGAGCATTGTAATTACCCTCAAATGTTAGGCGCTCAATGGCCTTCGTTGCAATATTTAATTTATATATTTGCGGTTCGCCTCCTCTGTCCGAAGTAAACAATAAATTTTTTCCATCAGGCATCCATGTCGGTTCAGTATCTATTGAGAAATGTTGAGTGAGCCTGTTCAGTTGCTTGCTCTGCAAATCCATTAAATAAATCTCTGGATTTCCATCTTTGGAAAGCACTAAAGCTAATGTAGTCCCGTCTGGAGACCAAGCTGGAGCTCCATTTAAACCAGCAAAATTAGTAATTTGTTCCCTAGCTGCGGTCGCGAGATTCTGAGTGTATATTGCTGGTCTGCCAGTCTCAAATGAGACGTAAGCTAGCTTCTGGGCGTCAGGAGACCAGGATGGCGACATGATGGGTTCATGTGACCTGAGCATTAATTTTTCTCTTGCACCGTCTACATCTGATACATGCAGACGGTAAATCATCCCATCCACTTCACGAATCGCAGTAATATAAGCGACGCGAGTAGAAAAAATTCCTCGAATACCGGTGATGGCATTATAGACCTTGTCACTGATTAGGTGGCCAAGATCTCTCAATTGTGCAGCGCTACCAGATACTTTGTGTCTAAATATTACTTTCTGTGAAGCAACACTCAAAAGACTGAACTCAATTTCGATCTTATTAGGTCCTTTGCTTGACATTTTTCCGATGACTAGATAATCGGTTCCCAATAATCGCCAATCACGAAAATAAACATCTTTTAACATCGACGGAAAACTGAGCATATCTTCTCGTGGCGTCGCCACAAAAAGACCACTCCGTTGCAGATCATTCTCTACAAGCCGACTAATATCAAAACGCGGCAAGTTTCCGACATTTACAATCGGAGAAATTGCTATTTTGGTTGGCGAATCGTTTCCCTTGGTCACCCTTATAACGAGTTCACTCCAAGCTATTCCGCTAAAAGAGATCAATAAAACAATTATGCTACGACATACCAAAGCGCGTATATCCATATTTATAACCTCAAATCCTCAGGGCTAAATAAAACAGTAACCTGTCGGAATCTTAACTCAAATAATCGATCGTCCATACCCTGAAGTTCAACAAATTGGTTCACTTTTCTGATAGCTTGCTCTACTGAACGGTCGAAAGCTAAATCACCACTTGAACTCTCGATTACAACCCCAACGACCCGCCCAGTGGGCACGAGTATGATTCGGACTTTGGTCGTCATGCCCAACCGAGCACTCGGTGGCCTACTCCAGTTATCTGAGAGACGTTGTCGAATAATCTGATAATAGCTTTTTGCAACTTCCTCATCTTCCCGCGCTTCAAGTTCTTGTGCCTCGCGATCCAACAAAGATTCCCACTCAGCTAGTTTTTTCCTTTGAGCCTCCTCAGAATCTCGTTCTTTTTTTCTTAATTCAGCAGGTTTTTTCTTTTGCAGCTCACTCTCTGGTGCAACTTTTTTATCCTTATTTTCTGCATTTTGCCGCTCTTCAATATTGCGGTTTTGCCGTTCGCGATCTTGTTGCTTTTCTTCGGATATTAATTGATCATATTGTTGTCTCTGCACCGACTTGGCAGGCAATTTTGGTGAGAGCGTTACCAATTCAGCTTTAATATATTTCGGTTGAAAATATATTATTTTCGACGGCTCTTGCCAGTTAAGGAGCAAAAAGCTAACCAAAAGTAAGTGAATTAGCCCACTCACCGTAACGCCAGCTAAATAGTACATTTTCTACTTATATCCACCGCTTCGGGGTTCCGTTACAAGACCCACACTGGCTGCACCTGCTTCTTGCAGCTCTGTCATCAAATCAACTACAAATGAATAATCCACGTTTCCATCCGCCCATACCAAGACGGGTATGTTCGGTGACTGTCGTAAAACTTTACTGACACGAATCTTTATATTTTCGAGCGTATCAGAGACGTTGGAGCCTTTCTCATCGATCCAATAACTTCCATCTGCCTTAATAGACACAATTAGGGTCTCATCACTGGACAACTTTAGCGGCGAAGAGTTGGCAGCAGGCAAATCTACTTTGACGCCTTGAATAAGTAGTGGGGCAGCAATCATGAATACCACAAGCAGCACTAACATGACGTCTACGTATGGGACAACATTAATCTCGGCGACTAGCTTCTTTTTCGCTTTCTTAATTTTTACAGACATAGCTTTGGGATGACGATTCTAACGAGCATGAACTTGCCGATACAAGATACTAGAAAATTCATCAGCAAAAGTTTCATAGTTACTGTTGATCCGCTCAGCAACAGCAGCATATCGGTTGTATGCAATGACCGCGGGTATTGCGGCAAATAGTCCCATCGCCGTAGCGATCAACGCCTCCGAAATACCGGGAGCAACCGTTGCTAGCGTGGCTTGCTGTACCATAGCCAGCCCGCGAAACGAATTCATAATCCCCCATACTGTCCCAAAGAGACCAATATATGGGCTGACCGAGGCCACGCTTGCCAAAAAAGGTAGATGGGTACTTAAATTTTCTTCCTCCTTTGAGAGTGCTATGCGCATCGCTCGGTCCGTACTTTCCATAATAGTATCTGCATCGGAACCTTCAACACGAACCAAACGACTAAACTCACTAAAGCCGGCTCGGAATATATTTTCAATCCCACTCGTTTTTCCGTCACGAAAATTCTCCGAAAGTTCACTATACAAGGTTGTAAGGTCAATACCAGACCAAAATGTCTCCTCAAAAACTCTAAAATTTCGAGAGGCGGTACTCAAATACAGCCACCTCTGCACAATCATAATCCAAGAAATTAATGATGAAAGAAAGAGAATACCCATAACACACTGGACTAAAAGACTCGCGTTTATTACCAACGAAAGTATCGATAAATTTTGTTCTATCACTTGCGGTACTCCGCTACTTGTGTATCCGTGATTTTAATTCCTCAAAAATTGCTTGGGGAAATTTTGATAAGGTTTTTGTTAAAGGATCGATGCAAGCAAGCTTGAGTCGGGCTTTTGCAATCACTGATTCATCTCGTGAAATATTCTGAGTCATTTCAAGAGAGAAGGAAGATACTTTTTTTATCGACCCCGACACAAAAAGTTGGTCGTCTAAGTATGCAGGCTTTATATAACGCAACGAAACATCTTTTACGACAAGTTGCGATCCTCTCAAGAGAGCGAGCTTATTGTAGCCAAGTGTCCTGAAGTACTCAGTACGAGCCCTCTCCAAAAACTTTAAATAATTAGCATAATATACTATGCCACCCACATCAGTATCCTCGATATAAACCCTCACAGAATGCGCAAAATTATCCATCATTTATATTAAGTTTTTGTTGCCCGCTGTGCTGGCCCGATGCAGGGTTAGGCAATCCAAAATGTTCATATGACTGTCTTGTAGCAATTCTACCCCGAGAGGTCCTGGTCAAGTAGCCTTGCTGTATAAGGTAAGGCTCTATAACATCCTCGATAGTGCCGCGCTCCTCACTCAGAGCCGCTGAAATACTATCAACACCAACAGGACCGCCGTCAAACTTTTCAATCAGCGTCAACAGTAGTCTGCGATCAAGATGGTCAAACCCTCTTCTATCCACACTCAGCATATTTAAAGCAGAATCTGAGATCATCTCATCAACAAATCCATCTCCCTTGACCTCTGCATAATCACGTACTCTCCTTAAAAGGCGATTAGCAATCCTTGGGGTCCCTCTGGCCCGTCGCGCCACCTCTCGCGCACCGCTAGTGTTTACTTTCACACCGAGAATAGTTGCAGCACGCATCACTATCGAGGTTAGGTCTTCTACGGAATAAAACTCTAAACGCTGCACAATCCCAAAACGATCACGTAGCGGAGAGGTTAATAAACCTGCCCTGGTGGTGGCACCCACTAACGTGAAAGGTGGAAGATCAATTTTCATTGAGCGCGCCGCAGGACCCTCACCGATAATAAAATCTAAGTTGAAATCCTCCATAGCCGGATAGAGAATCTCTTCAACGACTGAGCTTAATCTATGAATTTCGTCAATGAACAAGACATCGCCTGGATCAAGGTTAGTCATCAACGCAGCTATGTCTCCAGGCTTTTCAAGTACAGGCCCTGATGTTGTCTTTAAATTCACACCCATCTCATTCGCAATGATATGCGCAAGGGTCGTTTTCCCTAACCCGGGTGGACCAAAAACTAGGCAATGATCTAATGGCTCAGAGCGACGCCGAGCCGCCTCAATAAATATTTCTAGTTGCTCTTTTACCGCCGCTTGCCCAACATAATCCTCAAGAGAGAGAGGCCGGAGGGCCCTGTCATACTTTTCCTCATTTCCCTCTACAAAAGCTGATATGAGTCTGTCTGTTTCAATCATAACTTATCCAAGCTTTTCATAGTCTAAATGATATCATCTCAAGCCAGACTCCGCCTAAAAATCTATTTTAATAATACATCCAGCTAATTTATCGAGTCGTGTCTCATATTGATTTACCCGATATTGACCGTTTGAGAGCACCCTTTATTAAGTCCTCGGTAGTTGTAAAACCGCTGTGCGCAATGCCACTGACCATCTTGCTCGCCTCTTGCGGTCTATATCCTAGGGCAATCAAAGCAGTCTCAGCCTCTCTGAATATAGCGGAACTGCTTACACTTTCAGAAGATGATTTCTCAACGACTTCATCATTTGTTAATGATAATAACTTATCCTTAATCTCGATTATAAGACGCTCTGCTGTTTTTTTTCCGACCCCCGGAAGAGAAACAAGACTTTTCAAATCATTCTTTTGAACACATTGGGCAAACTCAGCCGCCGTCATTCCAGATAAAATAGCTAATCCTAGCTTTGGACCTACGCCATTTACTTTGATTAAGTGACGAAACAATTTTCGCTCGTCATGAGTCGTAAAGCCAAAGAGTAACTGTGCATCTTCGCGAACAACAAAATGGGTGAGAAGTTTTATTTTAGATCCAATCTCTGGAGTATCAAAAAGGCTCGTCAATGAGACCATCACCTCATAGCCAACGCCATTAACATCAACCAAAAGACTATCAGACTGCTTTTCTAC
>DDII01000050.1:12018-12398 GCA_002338445.1 Cellvibrionales bacterium UBA1854
TAAAATAGCTAATCCTAGCTTTGGTCCGATGCCATTTACTTTAATTAAGTGACGAAATAAATTTCTCTCGTCATGTGTCGTGAAGCCATATAATAATTGTGCGTCCTCGCGAACAATAAAGTGGGTAAGAAGTTTTATTTGAGCCCCGATCTCTGGCGTATCAAAAAAGCTTGTCAATGAAATCATGACCTCATAACCAACTCCACTCACATCAATCAAAAGACTATCAGACTGCTTCTCCACGATGATGCCAGTTAGCTGTGCAATCATATCTTATCTCTGCTCAATGCGACTCTTGAAATACTTCCAAAAATACCTGAATAAAAACTTTAGTAATCATGTTCACGAATCTTATTAGTTTAATTGTTTCGACCACGCGC
>DDII01000061.1:0-5054 GCA_002338445.1 Cellvibrionales bacterium UBA1854
GAGCGGCTGATTGCTACACCTGGTATCCGTTGTAAAGACTCAGCAAGGTTCGTATCCGGAAACTTGCCGATATCCTCCGCCAAGATTGCATCCATCATACCAGAACTATCTCGCTTACGAGCCGTTGCTGCCTTCATTGTCGACAACATGCCGGTTACGACAATCTCTTCGATAGCCTCTGACTGCGCACAAACTCCGCCCGACATAAGTGCGGTTGCTACACCAACCGACAGCATCGACTTTTTGAAGTCATGCGGGCTTATACCCTCATAATTTTTTGCTTTTTTCTTCATCTTTTGCTCCCCTTTACATAAAAAACGTGTCAAAAACTTAGTCAGTCGTTAACACACCCTCATCGACCAGAAACCTCAGTCAATAAACCTATCACCCCTGGAGACATAGCTCTAACCAAGGGCATAAAAAACTTATTCTCTGGACATCCTATGAGCAGCCAGCTTGGCACTTAGCTCATGCAGAACATCCGTATAATTTGGAAGATATGCCAAATTTTTTGTCTCATCAGGATCCTGCTCATTATCATAGAGCATCTGCTCAGCTACATTATCCCCAGCATCAAACCACTGGGTCAGCGTGTAACGCCCTGTATGAATTGCCTCCGCAGAGTGATATCGCGGGAAGACAGCCGCCCTTGTGGGCGCATCTGGATCTTTGAGTGCACCGACTAAACTAATTCCTGCTACCTGTTCTGGGGTCTCAATTTCAGCGAGCTGAGTCAGAGTAGGGAAGATATCAATAAACTCCACTAAACCATCAACCACATTCTCCTTGAGCATCCCGGGAGATTTAATTATGAGAGGGGTTTTCGTCGCAACATCAAAAGTAGAATGCTTGCACCAAAGACCATGTTCGCCGAGACTATACCCGTGGTCTCCCATAAGCACCACAATTGTGTTTTCCGCCAATCCCAGCGTCTCTAAGTGATCCAAGACAAGTCCCACCTGGGCATCAACATAACTGACAGAGGCGTGATACCCATGTATCAGGCGCCGTGCGAGCTCGTCGCTAACTGGCTTAGGATTTTTTTGTCTAAACGCCTTTACGCTCGTATCAAAGGTAAATTTCTCGTCGTAGGCGATCCTACTGGGCGTGTCACTGTAGTCCCTAAGCTCTCCGAACTCATGATAAGCCTGGATGGGCGCACCCTCAGGCAACGTATCCCACGCTGCGAGGGAAAACTGATCCCTGGAATAAAGGTCCCAATACTTTTTAGGGGCGTTGAATGGCAGATGTGGCTTGACAAAGCCAACAGCCAAAAAAAATGGAGCATCACCTGTACTTAGCTCCGTCAGTGTGTTCATCGCTTTTACTGCGAGCTGTCCATCGAAATATGAGTCATCCGGCCCATCAAAAACTTCGGTTGCAGGACCGAGCCCCGTGGACGTTTTTAGAGCTATGTTTTCGGGAAGCTGATAATCATGCGGTATATTACGCTCTGAAACTTGATCCATCCCTGGAATCCAGGCAGATCCACTAGTCCAGCTCTTAGAGGCAGTATCCTGAGTGTTATGAAAGATTTTTCCGTAGCCAACTGTATGGTAACCATGGTTCTTAAAAGTCTCAAAAATCGTAGTAGCATCAGGCGCGTCAACCTCGACGCTAGTGTAGTAATTAATAAATCGGTCTGGTAGAGCTCGCATTCCGGTAATCAGACTTGCTCTTGATGCCCCGCATACAGGGACACTTACATAGGCGTTGTTAAATTGCGTTCCCTGAGCTGCAAGACTGTCAATATTGGGTGATAAAGCATGCTCCGATCCATAGACACCTAACTCTCCACGCAAGTCATCAATCATTATGAACAGGACGTTTGGTTTTCCACCCAAACTGTGAGGTGTGCACGCTGAGAGCAAGAAAGTAGCTATTGTACAAATAATTGCTCCAAGGCCAGAGCGTTTTCTATTATTCGAATTAAAATTAGTCATTCAGTTCTCTTTCGAGATCACTCAAAAGTCACACACAACTAGTTGGGCAATCAAGGTCTCACAGAAACAATTATCACCAGAAATCTGGTTCTTCGTAACTTACAGTCAATTTGACTATTAACTTCATGTTCACACGAATATAAAGTCCTGTCAACAGTATGCCCTTGTATAGTGCAAAACAATAAGAAGTAATACTTTTATCGCCCACAATAAGGGCAGTCTGTGCCTCTGCCTAAATATTGAGAGCAAGAAATAGTTGCATTGGACGCAAGCTAAATAAACTCACTAAAGAACCGAATTTTCGAACCACCAACTGATTATTGGGTGAGATTCCAAGAAAATCTTGATAAGAAAAGTTTTGAAACCAAAAATACCGATATAATCTAGAGTAGATAAAGAAGAGTTTGTTAAACATGTCAGAAATACCTAATGTCTCTCGCCAAGTCAGATCGCTCGTCAAGTCAAGCGGAGAGCTTGAACTTTCGATCCGAGAATCAAAAGTTGCTCCTCTAAAGAAAAACGAAATACTGCTCAAGGTTGAGGCATCGCCAATAAACCCATCTGATCTGGGGTTGCTACTGGCCTATGCCGACATCTCAAAAGCCGAGTACTCCGGCACCGACGCTAACCCAGTAGTGACGGCCCCCATTAATCCTAAATTAATGGTTGGTTTGGCACCTCGTGTTGATAAGTCCATGTCGGCTGGAAACGAGGGTGCCGGTTTGGTAATTGCTTGCGGTGACTCGGATGAGGCCCAGGCTCTACTGGGAAAAACTGTTGCAGGACTTGGTCCGCCAATGTATAGCGAATATCGCACACTGAAGGTGCATCAATGTCTTGAAATGCTTCCGGGTGTGAACTCGAGGCAAGCAGCAGCCTGTTTCGTAAACCCTCTCACTGCCATGGGTATGGTTGAGACAATGCGTCTCGAGGGCTTCTCTGGCTTAGTCCACACGGCTGCTGCCTCCAATCTGGGTCAGATGCTCCAAAAAATTTGCCTACTCGACAATGTGCCATTGGTAAACATAGTCCGAAAACCTGAGCAAGAGGAAATATTGAGGGCAATCGGGGCAACACATGTATGCGATTCCAGTAAGGATACCTTCTCAATGGATCTACAAAATGCTATCGCTCAGACCGAGGGCTACATAGGATTCGACGCCACTGGAGGTGGACGGTTACCAAACGAGATCCTGGCTGCAATGGAGCGTGCAGCAAATGCTGTGAGCTTAGAATTTAACCGATATGGATCAACGCAATATAAGCAAGTTTACATATATGGTGGTCTTGAGAGGTCACATACGATTCTCAAAAGAAACTATGGGATGCAATGGGGATTAGGAGGCTGGCTACTAACTCCATTTCTGCAAAAAATCGGTCGAGAACGCACTGCAGAGCTCCGTCAGCGTGTTGCAAATGAGGTTACGACAACCTTTAAGAGCAACTTCAGTAATGAGGTTTCAATGGCAGAAGCTCTCACCGCAGAAGCTCTCGCCACTTACTCACAACAGTCTACAGGACAAAAATATCTCATTAACCCCAGCCTCTAGTTTTGATCATCTATTAATTGGCCTATGAGGGATTGCCTAAAAATAATGACAAAGTAGCCATAGATATAATATCGCGTCTATGGCTACCAACAAAATGAAGTTTCGCATCTAAACCACGCAGCCCAAATTTTAATTAAAATGTTTAAACGAATTGCTGAGGTTGAGAACCTGCTTCACGTTCCACAATGACTCTCGAAACTTAATGAGGAGGCATCGGTAATTACAATATGATAACCGTTCTAACTGATCCCACTCATACCGCCTTTATCATTCATAAACAAAATTTTGATGCGCCATCCTGTCGCTTTGTTCACCAAGAGGTGGAATACATCATATCTGCCAATCTCCTCACAATTGCTATCCAATCGGGAAAAATTAAGTTGGACCATTGCAGTCGCAAAATCCTCGAAAATAATCTCCGAATGATTCACCACCGAACTATGCCAGCCTCCATTTATTACCTCCTCAAAATCAACAGCATCACGATACTTAGTGAAGAGTTTTGTTCTATTGCCGATGATAAAGACACAAGGGGAATCCCATATCATATCAAGGGATTTGAGATCCTTGGCGTTAAAGAACTCAAAAAACCTATGTACAGTTTCAATTGGGGAGATTTTTGACAAATGTAACACCACCGTATAATTTTCATCCAGTGTGTCTAAGCGGCACAACTTTGTGCCGAAATCAACGCCGGCATAAATCAGCACCACGCAGTTGAACGGAAATCAGTAGTCCAACAACTTTTCAATCTATCAACTTCAACCAAAGAATTGGATTTCGAATAGGAAAATTTCTTTTCACTTCATAAACCTGCGAATCGCGTGGCAAGTCCTTTATAACATCAAAAAAATCGCAATGATCAAGCTGATAACCGCCGAAAAGCAAAGAGGCATGCCTCATTGGCCACTCATTCCAGTACTGTAGGTCCTTAGCATAAGGCCAACTCGCCTTATCCTTCACAAATTGAACAATAAAATCAAGCCCCAAACGCATGGATCTGCCATTCTCAGTCTCGAATAACCATAAATTTTGATCATCCGTGGATGCAATTTGGGCTATTCCGGCCATTAAATCAATGATAAACAACGAGTATCCATAAGGCTTGGTGCGGGATATCTCTTTGGGAAAAGACCCATCAGAGGCCATCATGCTGTACAGATATTTTGCCCGAAACTGCTCACGAACAAGCTCTAACAATTCTGAATTCCCTGTTAGCTTTGCAAAAGAGGCATTCTGGAGAGACCAAGCGACCCCATGATTATTAGGATGATCGCGCTCCCTCACACCAAACGGATGACTGTTCATCCACATTGAATACTCCGAAAACCATAGTTTAATGGAGGCTTTGCTCATATCAGAAATCGCATCTCGCTTAATCAAAATATTTGCAGCAAGCGCTACCTCAACAAGGTGAAGGGTATCAATTAGCCCTATACTTCTGCCTGAATATCTCCCTTTGATCGCCTGTGAATAAAGCAGATTTGGATTCATCGAAGTTTCGGGGTCAACAAACCACGCTAGCAGGTGTGCCTCGGCTCGGCTGGCATATTTTTTTTTG
>DDII01000061.1:5349-5546 GCA_002338445.1 Cellvibrionales bacterium UBA1854
CTCGGCTGGCATATTTTTTTTTGATAATATCGTTATCCGTAAGCAGATATCCCTCCACCAATCCAGCCATAATATCTGCAAGCCGCATCATCGAAAGCCGGTGGGCTATAAAATTTTTGGGATTACTCTCGCCATCTCGACGGACGTATGGCGCATCATAGTCACCCTCAACCGGCCACCAATAATCCCCCTCTGAA
>DDII01000061.1:5816-20310 GCA_002338445.1 Cellvibrionales bacterium UBA1854
GGCCACCAATAATCCCCCTCTGAATAGAAATCATTAATGCTCCCCTCACTGCGTTGGGAAACATCGGCGGTAATTGTCCTGATCTCCGCTTTATAAAGTTTTTCTACATCAAAAAGAACATGCTCCCGATCAAGTCTTATGATGTTTGCGATACCGCACTCAGAGTTCCGCTGATCTGTTTGATGCCTGAAGGCCTCAGCATAAGAAAATGTTGATAAGGCACCCGAGACAAGAAAAAAAACGACAGAAACGAAAAAGGGCAACATTTATTTTTGCCGCCTCGCAAGCTGAAAGTCGTATAAAGAGGCTCGGAGCGGTTTCTGATTAATCTGCTCAATATGGGGGTCTGGACCATACTCAAGGTTAAAGAATGAGTTGCCATGGATCCCTATAAGGCGGCCCTGAACTCCATCGAATGGACCTTTCAGGATAACGACAGAATCAGTGGAGGGCGCCTCTTGAGTTATTACTTCGATGTTGTAGAGAGTACTAAAACGTCCATGAGAGGGTTTCCAATACGATGCTCCGCCTCCACCAAACAACGAATAAGATCGGTCTTCCCCAAGCAACGGAAGGTGAACCCTAATGTTATCAAATAGATTTTGGTGATTTGCCCCGGAGTGCTGATCGAGGACAGGGTGTGACAGAACCTCACAGTCTTTATAAACGCCCTTGACGGCATAAGTATTAAAGCTGAGGGGATGCTCTGCGGTATTTTCGACTCTGACTCGTTTCGCGAGGACGTTATAGACACTTCCCATATGGACAGTATAGTGGGCCCTGTGCGCGCCTGAAGTTGTGATATCCTGAAGAGTAACATTTGCGATATCGTCGGTTAAAATGCCGCTATCAGCGTTGATTATATGAATATTTCGAATAAAACCATCGTATACGCCTTCGAGGTAAATTCCATTGTAGCCCTCCTCTAAATGGTGCGCGATATACACCCCATTCGGAAATTCTATTGTAAAATCACTCAATGAAATATTTTTTAAATGTTCCCATTTAACGAACTTAGGTTCCCAATCGCTATTAGCATCGATTAACAGCGGGTCTGCTAGCTGCAAATGGTTTCCATCGAGAGACAGTATCTTAGTGACCTGGGTAACCAAAGCTCGTTTTGGATTCGTCCAATGGTGACTGCCTATAGCCGAAAAACGAGTCCGGTCTCCGTATAGCTCTGTTAAAAGAGAGCCATTTTCACCCTGTACATTATACCACTCAAGCTTAACAACATCGCCGACTTTTAAATGCCGGACATCATCAACCTGCACGGACAGCTCTCCACGGACACCTCCAATCACATTAGCGAGCACCTCAGATGGTCTATCATACTCCTTTAAGTAGGCCTTTCCTCTGGCCCCAGGAACCCTTGCCCAGAGGTAACCGCCTGTCCAAGCATACAGCGAAAAGGGCAAGTCAATGTTGTTGGCTGGTTCACGCTGACGCTTATCATTCAAGATAAGGTACTCAGATAGTTCAGTCATATGGGGCGGTGTTTTGAGGAGCCTCATTGGTCGTGGATAAAAGAGGATTGTCTCAGTTCCATCACCCTGAATAGCAAAATCGCTTCGATCGATGTAAAGAATCTCAGACAATATGAAACGACCGGTGGGGAATTTGACGACCACAGGACCATCAAACGCCTTTGCCGCCTTCAACGCCTTTAAAACACCCTTAGTATCATCCCTCTCATCGTCTGCGATGGCACCATAATCTGTCACATTAAAAATTTTACCGTCTACGGAAGGCAACGATGTGTTGCCATTTTTATATCCAGCATAAGAGAAATCAGGAAGATATGGTGCGCTATCGGTTAAAATCCGCGGCAAGGATGTTGCGTGTGGTAATCGTAGTCGCTCCAATTTTTCCGAGGAATCTCCCTCAGGAACTGGTGCCTCTCCTAACACGCTCGCCGCTAATAAAATTACAAAAAACAAAGAGAGAGACTTGAAATAAGATTTCATTTTTTTGGTATCTTTATGTAATGCCCTTTAAAGTCTTGTGTTTGTACACCAACGACTCCATCTGACTCTCCAGGCTCAAAGAGTATTGAGGCTCTCCCATTCGCAAGTTGCCGCGTCAACCCTCCACCTGGTGTGCCGAGACCCTTAACAAACCTCCCTCCTCCATTGTGAGTGAAGTAGATGGTCTGTGTGCATGTGATACAAAGCCTGTCCTTGCTATCGAACGCCTGTGCCCTGATGAACACGCTACTATCTGATCTCCTTTCCGTCTTAAGATCAATTCGCTTAAGCTTTCCAGGCTTGTTAAACAGATAGTTCACTGAGATTTCATGTCCTGCTACGACAGCAGAATCATCGTCATATCCCTCAACTCTTAGTGTATTAATGCCCTCCTCAAAGATTACATCCCAAGTTAACCCTGAGGCTGGATATTTCGTGATGTCACGGACCTTTGTCCCAAGTGCAATTCCATTTAGATAGAGTTGTGCGCTACTCGAATTACAAAACACAGAGATTGTTTTGGCCTCTCCGCGACGTCCATACCTATCAGTCCAAGTATCTGATTCAATCCAACAAACAGGTTCCTTTCTCCAATAACTTGCAAATACATGGTAAGCGTCTTTGGGTTGTCCTGACCGATCAACTAACCCTTTTTGATTCACAAAAGGGATCGGATTTTCTGGGCGGATTGGTGTCCCAAAATCTTTAAAAGCCCACTGGGCCGAACCTGTAAATAATGGGTCCGTCTCTGAATATCTGAGTGTCCAGTCGAAAAGGTCAACGATATATGTCTCATCCCATACGTAAGATTTTGCTACAGAAGTCACGCCGACCTGATTAACCGCCTCCTCAACAGACACCTGTGCGCGCGCTCCGCCAACACCACCCCCTCCGAAAGGCGACTCAACGTGCCTTCCAACATGGGATGAGCCCCCGTACTCCATGTGCAATAAAGCAGGTACTTCCTCGCGATATTTCAAGATCGCTCCCTCATATTGGTGGTATCCGCCCCCATACCATCCCATCCAAATGGACGGGGAATAAACATCAACAACTTCAGCTCCTTCAGTAAACTTTCTAATCACAGTTAGCCTATCAGGATCAATCTCTTTAGCCATGGCATGAAGGATTTTTAACTCCTTCAGCACCCTGGACGTACCAGTCATACCCGGCGCATCCGAGTCCCAAACCATTTCATTACCGAGCCCCCAAAAGAATATACTCGGCCTATTATAATTTTGCTCGATCATCCTCTTGGTAATGTGATGAGTGTTTTTCTGCCAAGCAGCCCCACCAACCCCGCCGCGATTCCACGGCACCTCGTCCCATAAGATCAAACCAAGGCGATCAGCCTCATCATAAACCACAGGGTCATGAGGATAATGACCTAACCTGATAAAATTAGCTCCTAACTCCTTGATTTGTCTTATATCTTTTTTTCTTTGTTCGTCAGGCATCGCTGAACCGAAGCCGGCATGATCCTCATGCAAATGTGTACCCCGCAAAAGAAGCCTCTTCCCGTTCAAGAAAAACGGACCATGGGGCTTAAACTGGTACCAACGAAAGCCAAAATGGTCTTCAAAAATGTCAATTATGGCGTCCGTATCATCAATCATTTCAACCCGTAACCTATACAGGGAAGGGGTATCCGGCGACCAAAGTGCCGGATTTTTGACGACAAAATCTGATTCAGGACCAGATGCGAGAAGCGATCCGTCAGGTCCGAAGATCTTACTCTCCAGCCGCGCTGGCTGAAAACCATCCTTTAAACTGAGGTCTGGGACCAATGACACCCGCCCGATGGAGCGGCTAACCTCTGGAGTCTTTATTTTAACACTCTTGATAAAAGAGGATGGCTTAACCTCCAGCCAAACGTCTCGTGTCAATCCACCGAACTGGAAAAAGTCCGCTTTTTGAGATGGTATTAGATCAATATCAATACCATTATCAACACGCACATCAATGATGTTCTCTCCATCAAAAACGTATCCCGAGATTTCCACATCGAAGCTCACATAACCGCCCACGTGGCTACCGACAAGCTCTCCATTAACATAGATCTGTGCCTTCATCTGCGCGGCTTCAAAATGGAGAAAATATCGACGACTTTTAGAGGGATTAATGGTTAAGTACTTACGATACCAAGAGGCATCCCTACGATACCCTGTCACGTTATCCGTGGTATCCTGATCATTCCAGGTGTGTGGAAGGTCGACCGCCTCCCAAGATTCCTCTTTCCAAAGCAGTGATTGATTGGCATCGGCATTCTCAAGATATAACCAATCATTTGAGATTAACTGTCTGTAAGAGCCATGCTCAGAATTATTTTTTGCATCACTAATATCTTTAGTCTCAGAGAAACAACCACCAAGGAGCCAAAGCACAACGAGCAAGAGCATTCCAATAGACAATGACCTAATATCCACTACACACACCCCCCTCTTCAGTCTTTTAAAATCCGCCAGTATATTTACAGGCGATATGTTTTCAGTCATCTTCGCAACTTTAAAACACACCTCATGACTTTACTTAAGTACAATCCGGTTGTTAAGAAAAAATAAATCAATCTCCATGGATAAATCTGCTACCGACCCATCCAGCCACCATCAACTGTTAGCACATGACCGTTGACGTAATCAGCAGATGAGGATGAAAGAAAAAGTGCTGCTCCCACAATATCTTCCGGCTTGCCCCATCGCTTTGCAGGAATCCTTGCCATAATTTCCTTGCTCCGAATAGGATCCGACCGCAATGCTGCTGTGTTGTCGGTGTCAATGTAGCCTGGAGCGATTGCATTAACCTGCACTCCTCCCGACGCCCACTCATTAGCAAGCGCTTTTGTTAACTGAGCGACCCCACCCTTGCTCGCGGCATAAGCTGGCACCGTTAGTCCTCCCTGAAAGCTGAGCAAAGACGCAATGTTAATGATCTTTCCAGAACCTCGCTTGAACATGTCTTTACCAATTTCTCTACAAAACTGAAATACTCCTGTCAAATTAGTATCGATCACCGACTGCCAATCCTCATCTGTGTAGTCTACGGAGGGAGCCCGACGTATTGTTCCTGCATTGTTCACCAAAATATCAATCTTCTGATATAGGCGAAAAATAGCCTCGCAAGCCTCCTTAACATCGGTGGCCCGAGACTGATCACAGCCGATTGCTGATGAGCGACGACCAAAGGCCTTTATTTCCTCAAAGGTACCCATAGCATTTTCTTGAGTTGAAGCTACGACTATGACATCAGCTCCTGCTCTTGCAAGGCCGAGAGCAATAGCTCGACCAATCCCGCGGCTCGCGCCAGTTACCACTGCTGTTTTTCCTTTCAAATCAAAAGAAGTCATATTTAAGCTCATTAGATAATCAAGCCAAGGGCGTTGGGGACACCCTCGCTTAAGTAAGGAAGAAACGTCACTAACAACAGCACACCAATCAGTGCCAGATAAAGAATCTTTAAGGGCCGAATAAGACGCTGGATGGTAGTGCCGGCAACGGCACATCCGACAAAGAGTACACTGCCCACCGGGGGGGTACAAAGGCCAATCGATAAATTTAATACCAACATGATCCCAAAATGGATTGGCGACATGCCGAGGTCGGTGGCTACGGGTAAGAAGATCGGCGTAAATATTAATATCGCAGGTGTGATGTCAAGGAATATCCCAATCAAAAGTAAGATAATATTGATCATTAGCAGGATGACAATGGGATTATCACTTATCCCTAACATAAAGTCGCTTATACTCTGCGGAATATTTTCGTACGCCAATACCCACGCCATCCCGGAAGAAACTCCGATCAGAAGGAGAACAATAGCTGTTGTTTCTATGGACTTGAGCATAATATTGGGAAGATCGCGGACAGTTATCTCGCCATAGTAAAGTGTCAATGCGAGTCCATATACTACCGCAACAGCACTCGCCTCGGTTGCGGTAAAAAGGCCAGCGACTATCCCCACGACAACAATCACCACCAGAAAGATGCTGGGCCCAGCATCCAAAACCTTATAAATTGCTACTGCCAATGGAATACGCTTGGACACCGGAAAATTGTGTTTTTTGGAATAGGCAGCTGCCACCATCATTAACGCAACTCCGGCAATGATTCCGGGCACGTAACCTGCCATGAATAATGCCGCAATCGACACACCTCCTGCTGCTACCGCATAAACAATTAACACGTTACTGGGTGGAATCAACAGCCCTAAAATAGAGCCAGTCACTGTAACGGCAGTGCTAAAGTCTCTGTCGTAGCCCTCCCTCTCCATTTTTGGAATCATAAACGAGCCAATTGCTGACGTCGCCGCAACTGCAGAACCTGAAATGGATCCAAACAGCATGCACGAAAGCGTGTTTACAAGCGCAAGGCCCCCAGGGATAGTGCCTATCAATGCCTTCGCCGCCTCTATCAATCGCTCCGCAATGCCCCCTCGTCCCATAAGGTACCCTGACATAATAAAAAACGGGATCGACAACAAGGTAAAACTATCAAGCCCTCCCGCAAGTCGCTGAGCCAGCGTCGTAGTTGCAAACTCGAAAGGCATACTCAACATTAAAGTGATCAAAGACGAGAGTGCAATACACACCGCGATTGGTACACCCAGGATAATCAGAGTAAAGAAAACACCTAGCAACACAAGTACAGTTAAAAGCATCTCATTGGCCCTCATCTGGGTCTTTCTGTGATAGTGCGGCCTCTTCGCCCTTCCTATCATTGGTCCACAATATATTTACTATGTGATTGACAGCATAAATCGATATTAATATGCCGCTCAAAGGCAGCACTAGATACACTTGGAACATCTGTATTCCAAGTGCAGCAGAGGTCTGCTCAAGGTCTCTAGTTAGTTCAACGAGCTGGAATCCACCGAATATCAATATCACAACCGCAAACACCAGACTCACAAGCATCGCAAGCACTTCGGCAGTAATTCGCTCACCTTGTTCAAGTGTTGTCACAAAGACGTCAATACAAACATGCATTCGGTTTCGGAATGTATAAACGGCTCCAAGCATACCCAACCATATCAGTAAAAATCGTGCCAGCTCCTCGGTCACGGAGCTTGGCGCTTGTAAGGCATACCTGCCGACAACTTGCCAAAGCACAACAATTAACATCGACGTGCCGATAATCAGGAGTGCTATCTTTAGAAAATTATCTAGCACACTTATTAAACCCTTCAAGGTGACGCCTCCATGGCTTCCACTTGCTTTATGATAGATCCAAGCTCACTATCGCGAAACGCAGCCCTCATACCTGCCACCGCTGCCCTAAAAGGCTTTTTATCAGGATAGATCACTTGTACACCAGCGGCCTTAACTTGTTGCAAAGCATATGTTTCTGCTTCTGCCCAAAGCGTTTTTTGGAGGTCCACCGACTCAGTAACCGCTCGATTGAGCCATCCTTTTTGCTCCTCTGAAAGCCTGTTGAATACGGCGCTGGACATCACCAGCACATCTGGGACCGAGGTGTGTTCGTCTAAAGTGTAATATTTAGCAGCCTCATAATGCTTTGATAAAAAATATGATGGAGGATTGTTTTCTGCTCCGTCCACCACACCCTGTTGAAGCGCGGTGTATAGCTCGCCCCAAGTTATGGGGGTTGCAGCTCCTCCGAGAGCTTCTACCATCTTTATGGACGTACGGCTAGGTAAAACACGCACCTTCTTACCCAAAAGATCTTGCGGGGCATTTACCGCAGCATCGCTCATGTAAAAACTCCTACTACCGGCATCATAGTAACCTACCCCTTTCAGCCTGACGTCACCGAGGGTATTAAGCATCGACTTGCCAATATGACTGTCAAGCACCCGCCAATAGTGATCACTGTCCGTAAATAGGTAAGGTATAGAAAATAGACGCATGCCTGAGGAGAAACCTTCAAGCGAGATGGCAGAGACCTTTGTCATGGCAATTGATCCAACTTGCAACATCTCAATCATTTCCCTTTCGCTGCCCAGTTGCCCATTAAGATAGATGTCAATCCGCATCTTTCCGCTTGAGAATACAGTAAGACGTTCAGCCATGTGCTCCATAGCCCTGTGGACCGGATGCTCAGCGCTCAATCCATGGGCTAGCTTTAATACAGCAACCTCTGAGGAATTATCATGCTTTAAGAGGACAAAGCTAGATAACAGGATCGGAATCAAAACCACTGTTATCAATAGGACCCTCGACAATTTCATTTTGGCAAGATTCCCTCAGTGTGAAGCTTCAACACCGCCGCACCCGCAAGCAGAAAAGCGCCCGCTCCATAAAGTTGGGTTTCATCCTCAAACACCTGATCCGGAGCCTCACCCACCTGTTGAACCCAACCTATCATGCCTGAGGGAGCTACTGCGCGTGTAAGTGCACTCCAACCCGATAATACAGAGGATACATATGTATCTTTGTCTAACAAACCACTTGATATGCCCCAACCTAAGCCCGCGATAAAAAAGGCGGTCCCGCTAGTCTCAGGGACAGGGTAAAGATCGCCCGCCCTCAATGAGACCGGCCAAAAACCCTCCTCTGTTTGAAGGGGGAGTAATGCAGCTGCCATTGCAAGGTATAATTCAGTGTATTTTTCCAAGTCCGGATGATCGTTAGGGAGATTATCAATTATGTCAGTTAAACCTGAGAATACCCATCCATTCCCCCTGCTCCAAAAGATTTTTTCACCATTTGACTCTCTCTTTGAAAAAAAACGGCTGTCTCGAAAAAAAAGGCCACTATCTTTGTCAAAAAGATATTCAACCGTTAGCCAAAACTCCTTATTTGCAAAATCAACATAGTCATGATTTCCTGTTACCCTGGTCAACTTAGTCCAGACGGGTGGCGACATGAACAGAGCATCGGACCAGCACCACCTTTTCAGGCATTGCTTATAGTACCCCTCATCCACACCTGGCAAATTAAAGTCAAGCGGCACGTCCGAAGGTGCCGATAATATGAAATCAAACTGTCTTTGGGTTGGCTCAAACATCACGGGGTCTGAAAAGTAATCATAGAGTGCAAGGTAGTACTGACCTACCACATGATCGTCAGCGTGATAAATTCTGTCTCCTAGCTTAAACTCTTGGCTTGAACCAACATCACGCAGCCAAAGAAGCTTTTCCTCGTCACCTGATTCCATGGCCCAATCTGCAAGCCCCTTGAAAAAGGTACCCTGATGCCACTCCCTTGGATTGCGAGAACGCTCTATAAATGTTCTTATATGCCCGTCAAAATCGTGCAGATGACCTAACTGCCAATCTGCTACTCGGTTCGTAATGTTTGTGATGCTCTGCTGAGTTATCGGGATCTCATAAGTCTCTGAATCGCCATCAACCTTAGAGTAAGAGCATGCGCTGATCCAGCACGAAAACAGAATAATACCGACTGTTTTTAACGGAAACCCCACCCGAAGAAGAAATTCATTGTTCATTTTGACCCCTCAATTATTCAATCCGTTATACCAGCCATGATTATTTTGGTCAAACGCATGTTGCATATCAGACATGTTTTCGTTAGTGTTTTACGATGAAAATTACAGCCAAGCGTATACCAAAGTCTTTACACTCAACCCTGTTTGTACTCATTGCGATCTTTTTTTGGGGATGTGGCAAATCGCAGAATTCTGCAATAGACACCCGCCAAAACGAGACCAAAACCATACAAATGCAGGTGCAGGCCGACATCGGACTTCTGGCGCTTGGAGGTCAGTCAGTTGAGTACGTGGCTACGCCGCCTAAATACAAGCCCGGAGACAACCTCATAACTTATGAGGGCCCTGGATGGGAATCTCAAATGGTCGGCTATCGACTCTACCTTGATGGTCGGAATGCGATTGACGTATTCGGCAAAAAAACCGCCGACATGATTCTGAAACAAGTAGGGCGTGGAGATGATTACCATCAGATGCAACCCTGGGGCATGGATATTTTGAAGGTTGGCTCGTCGCTTGGTAGTGGAGGTTTTGGTGTTCATGAGAACGGTGAGGCGGTACAGATAGGCCCCGCAGCCCAATTTTCGGCACAAATTTTGAAGAATGGGCCGCAAATGTCCATAGTAGAAGTAAATCACAGGCAATCACAGAAGTGTGGTGGAGACATCACAGCCAGGTACACGATAAAGAGTAGATCGAGATTAACACGAGTCGAGGTGGATAGCCAATGTCGCTTACCTTTGGTGGCGGGCCTGGTCAAGCACCCTGACACAAAAAAGATTTTTCAACTCAAAAAACGGGCTGATTGGAGTTACATCGCAAGATATGGGGGTCAAAGTCTTGTGCCAGATAATCTCGGGCTCGCGATATTTTTTAGATCCGAAGATATTGTATCTTTGGGGGAAGATCCAGATGACGATTACATCATCTTTAAGAATGACCGCAACCCTGAATACTTTCTTGCCGCCACCTGGGAACAAGAGCCAGCTGGAATCCGAAACAACAGCGATTTTCTCATCTGGCTTACTGACACTTTGGTAGAGCTTAACACCACATCACCATAACACCTTACAGGATTACATAATGAAAATACGCCACACTGCCGATATTGTCCGTTACAAGACGATGACAAATATGGAACTCTCAGACTCCTTTACCATCCGTGATTTATTTTTGCGAGGCTGTATTTCCTCTGTCTACTCGGACATTGATCGAGGCATAATTGGATCTGCGGTACCTGATAGCTCCGATCTTTTGCTAGAGACATCAGATGCCATAAGGTCAGACTTTTTTGCAGAGCGGCGTGAGATTGGCGTTATTAATATCGGTGGGAGCGGGCAGATTAAGGTAGATGAGAAGCTGTTTAGGCTTGAGAAGCTAGACAGTCTCTATATTGGCCGAGGATCAAAAGATATTGCCTTCAGTAGCACCGATCCGAGTCAGCCTGCGAAATTTTATTTTGTAAGCTATCCTGCTCACAAAAGCTATCCCACGACTCATATCAAGCAGAAAAACGTGCCCAGAAAAGAGATGGGTGAGCAAAGTAGAAGCAACAAGCGCGTTATCTTTCAGTCAATCCATCCAGATAGAGTAACTACTTGCCAGCTCTTAATGGGTTTTACGATGCTCGATGTTGGAAGTGTTTGGAACACCTTCCCACCACATACGCATCTCAGACGATCTGAATTCTACCTTTACTTCGACCTCGCAGAAGACTCTAGGATTTTCCACTTTATGGGTGAAGAGGATTCTGTAAAAACTTTGATACTAAAAAATCAAGATGTAGCTCTTTCCCCAAGTTGGTCGATGCACTGCGGCGCGGGTACCAGTGCCTACAGTTTTATTTGGGCGATGGGTGGGGAAAACCAGGACTTCGACGATATGGATTTTATAGAATCTCAAGATCTTGCGTAAATTATCAAGTAATTAATAGGCAGGAAGATTTTCAAGCACCAGATGGGACAATAGTATATTTTGCGTAAAAATAGCGGCTTTTTTTAACTTGGCGATGTGTTGATTGTCCTCACGAGTGGCTGTATCATTCTCAAAATTGGGTTTATCTGACCAATTTAAATATGCATGGTATAACTAGAAATGATCGAGGGGGTTCGCCGTATGGCTAAATTATTTAGCAATATTTTGTATTACATAAGCTTAACTTTTTTTGCTTGTCAAATCGTGGCACAGGAAACCTCAGCCTCCAGTGCGTCCGAGGTTGAAGAAATTATTGTTACTGGAGAGATACAGCGTGGTGCTCTCAGATCGTTAGAGGTTAAAAGAAATAACACGGTGATCTCTGACGCACTTTTCGGTGCGGAGATTGGTGCACTTCCAGACTTATCCATAGCCGAGTCAATGACAAGAATCACTGGAGTGGCCTCAGACAGGTATAAGGGTGGAGCTTCAGAGATGTCCATCAGAGGGATGGGTAACTTTCTTGCATACTCAACATTTAACGGCCGAGAGATAAGCTCGGGTAGTGACGGCAGACAGGTCAATCTTTATATGTTTCCCTCTGAACTAGTTGGCGGCACTATTGTATACAAAGCGCAACAGGCAAGTTTCACTGAGGGAGGAATTGCCGGAACGATAGAACTCAAGGGTCTAAAGCCGATAGATTATGGTAAACGCCGACTACAGGTACAGAGCCTTTTCGGTTACAGCGAATATGAATCACGAGTTGATGATGGCGAGAGTGTAAATACCCGCTACACCGCATCATTTGTTGACAACTGGGAAACTGATACCGGCAGATTTGGAATTGCTATTGGTGGTCAGCTCAGAGACGATACATCACCTGAGGAGGTATTCGTTACTAGCAGCAGCTACCGGCCTTGCATAACCCAATATGCAGAAGGTAGCGATGGGCCTGGATATTATGATAGCGGAAATTGCGAGATGTATGCGCCAGCCTATACAGACGCAGCTGGTCAGGAATTTCCTGCAGCAGTAAGGTATACGTTAACCGGTGCAGCTGAAGTGGCGGCTCTCGGTGTGCCCTTCTACCTCGTGTCAAATCAGTACATCTGGCGAGCCATGAAAACCGACACGGATCGTGATTCGTTTTATACAACCTTGCAATGGCAAAATGACCAACTTGATGTGAGCATAGATTATCAATTTTCTGATCGATATGATTCAGAGGAAAGGGCTAACCTCGTTCTTGCAGATGGCAGGCGCAAAATAACTCCTCTTATGATCGCTGATAATGGAGCGCTCATGAATTGGACGGGAGAATCAAGAATTGAAAATCAGACGGTGTTCAGGACTCAGGATGAAACATTTGAAAGTTTTGGCCTCAGCTTCTCTTGGTCAAATGAGACGTTTACATTTGATGGCGATGTTTCCTATAACAAATCCGATAGATACCGAGATGAATACGATATGCGCATCCGAAGGAATAGCCGTGTTTACTACGAAGCAGACCGAAGAGACACAAACGTGCCAAATTGGGTGATCAGAGAGGATCAAGCTGCCAATCTTGACCTAATGGATCACAGCATATATGACAACGGCGCCAGAGCTCGGAGGCGTGTTGAGATTCACGAAGATTATATTCATGCGGCCAAATTTGACCTCGACTATGCTATTGATGGAGACTTTCTCACTAACATAAAGACAGGTATCAGGATCTCCACCCATACCAAGATGGGGGATGATGGGATTGACTGTGAAACCGGAAAATCCAGTGATAACTGCTCGGACTTCGCACTTGTTAGCGGCAACTACGCCAGTGAAGCAGCTATCGCAGCTAGGAGAGATTCTTTTATTGTGGAAGACTTTTTCGACGGCGCGAGCACAGATTTTGCACTCACCGAGTGGGCTACATGGGACGCGCTTCCACTATACAGTGCACTGACTGGAAGTCTGGATGCTGGGTTATTTGATGCTGGAGCTAGTTCAATGTCAACCCATGACACAGACGTTACTGAGGATATCACTGCAATCTATGCACAGGGCGACTTCTCAACTGAGCTTTTCGGACTTCCGGCGTCGGGCAATTTTGGTCTTAGGGTGGTACAAACGGATATAGAATCGACGGGAATTAGATCAGGATTTTCTATAACAGATAATACTGAAGACGACTTCCAGACTGTTTCGGTTGTCGGAGGGAGTTTTGGTGGTGTGGAGACTAATAGTTTCACAAATGTACTTCCAAGCGTGAATATAACCTTTGAGCTAGACGAAGAAAAGCTACTTAGGTTTGCTGCTTACAAGGCAATAGCTCGTCCAGATGTTCGGCAGATGACCGCTGCACTATCCTTGAGCGAGGATAGCCAGTTTGATTCGAACGAGGACACAATCGGGCAACTTATTAGCGCCGCCGGCAATCCATTCCTTGAGCCATTAGAGGCTACAAATCTCGATATCTCTTGGGAGTGGTACGTGAGTGATACGTCATTCATGTCGATAGCCGCATACTGGAAAGAGCTGAAGACTGGCACTGCATCAACTACCGAACAACTATCGATTGATGTTGATGGCACGCCCTCCATGGTATCTGTCATACGAAATGGTAATTCTGATGAGTCAAGCAACATTTCAGGTATAGAGTTCACCGGAAGACATACCTTCTCTTTAGCACCTGCGCCTTTTGATAAGCTAGGAATCGAAGCAGGATTTAATATTGCAGACTCTGACTATGAGACACCAGACCCCTCGGCCGTCGGGGGATCCGCCTACCCAATGGCAAATTTCGTAGATCCCGCAAACCTTGTCGGTTTTTCCGAGGACTCAATGCATGCCATGTTGTTTTGGGAGACTAAGGATATAAGCCTTAGACTTTCCTATTATGAGCGCTCAGAATATTTTAAAGACTTTAGGCAAGGTCCACTTCGATACGCTGGGGATCAGGGGTTTCTCAATTTTTCAGCATCCTATGATTTGAACAAGAATTGGGAACTTCGCTTCCAAGGCTTGAACTTATTAGATGAGCCTAATGTCATGAGCCGGCCACTCCGTAATCAAGTTGCTCAATCTGATTATAGTGGAGCGAGGTACTTTGTTGGCGTTCGAGGTAGATTCTAAGAGACTGATCGGGGGGTGATTTGTGTATAGCCAATCGCCCCCTGCTCCTCTGTCAACCTAATATCATTAACACCGGTTATATTGAGCTGGCGATGC
>DDII01000061.1:20642-21860 GCA_002338445.1 Cellvibrionales bacterium UBA1854
CGATGCCACTGAAATTTAAAGCCCCAAATTGTTCCTTGTTAATGTCAGTATGCCTTATTTTTTCCCAAGGGGCTCTAGCGGAACAAAAAAATGTCTCGGCTATTGCTTTGGATAGATGCGCCGGGCATGCAGTGAATGAACCCGACTTATTTATTTGGAACCATGAAAATCTTAGAGTCACAAAAAATACTCTTCAAACCTCGTCATCTGCTGAACTCGATAAATCTCATAAAGCACTTCTCAAGCGAGCAGATCGAGCACTAACTGAAGGTCCCTACAGCGTCGTTTTTAAAACGTCAGTACCACCAAGCGGCAGTAAGCATGACTACTACAGCATTGCGCCCTATTGGTGGCCAAATCCCAATACCAAAAGTGGTCTGCCTTACATTCAGAGAGATGGAGAGCGAAATCCAGAGAGTAAATCTTCAGCAAGCGACAGGGTTCCTCTTGCTCACCTCAGCAATAATGTATCCAACTTAGCACTTGCTGCATATTTTAGTGATGATAAAAATTATGCAAAAAAGGCGTCAGAACTAATCCGAGTCTGGTTTTTAGACAAGGAGACTCGAATGAATCCGCACTTAAACTACGCACAGGCTATTCCGGGCATAACGCCGGGAAGAGGTATAGGAATCATTGACACATACAGCTTTGTACAGATAGTCGACTCAATTGGTATACTTAAATTCCTTGGCGAACTCTCGACAAGACAAGTTGAGGCTCTAAAGCAATGGTTCACAGAATATACCCTATGGCTGATCACCAGTGAGCATGGGAGAGAGGAACGCCGAAAATCCAATAATCACGGCCTGTACTACGACGTACAAGTTGCTATTTTCTCTGCATTCGCGGATGACTTTACAGCACTGCGCGCGATGATCGATAGTGTAAAACGATACCGCATCCCCGGCCATATCAATCGAAAAGGTCAGATGCCCCATGAATTGAAACGAACTCGCTCATTCCACTATACCTCATATACCCTCCGAGGATTTTTCGATGCAGCAGATCTGGGTGAATGCATTGGTGAGGATCTGTGGAATTTTAAGACCAAGAGAGGCGTGGGGATTAAATTAGCAATTGATTATCAAGCCGATTTTGCTGGGAAATTGGGAAACTGGAGGTTCAAGGAGATCGGTTCATTTAATACTAAATCATTTTATTCAAACCTACTTCGTGCTGAGGATGCTTTTGGCGATGGAGAATATGAGAAGAAAG
>DDII01000023.1 GCA_002338445.1 Cellvibrionales bacterium UBA1854
AAAAATAAGGAGGAATATTCGGCCAGAGGCAGTAATGACGAATGTCCAACAAACCTTATCACATTTCAATTTGGAGTCTAATGGGTAACACTTCTTTGAAAGCTCTGTGTATTTTGCCTGCGACCTCGCTCATCGTAGTGGATGAATGAAAGCTCCATGTCTTTGTATGTTACTGACATAAACCCACCTATGGGGCCATTATAAGGCTGTTTAATAACGCCACTTTTGGGTTTTGGGACACGATGAACCTTGAAGAAACTCGTTGGGCCGCTAGAGAACTCATGGACTGTATCATTATAAATTGAGTGATATTGCCAGTGCCTGTCGCCTGTTATTAAAAATGTGTTCAGATGCAGCTGCTCTTTTATCATCCAATCCAAAAAAGCCCTTCCCTCATGCATAAAACCGTTTGCGTTGGCATGATTATCAATTTTGTTTGGCTTGTCGGGTCCGATAAGTGGTGTCGGACTGACAACGAGACGAAAGTCTGCATCGCTTTGTAGGAGAGTTTTTTTAAGCCAAGCCTTTTGAGTGTTTCCCCAGATAGTTTTTTTTGGGCCATCTGGAAGTTTGTTATCTGACCTAAAATCGCGCCCCTCCAATAACCAGATCTGAATACCTTTGCCCCATCGGAAGGTTCGATAAGGCAGATCACTGGATGGAAAAACTTGCTTAAAAACCTCAATGCCCTCTTCATGAGTCAGATAAGTATTGTCGGCTCGGTTAAAGTCTGGGTTCAAGCCATTTGGTTCATCTTTGTGCTTTTGAAACTTAACTGGATGATTTGAAAATGGATCTGCGTCATTAAAGCGGTAGTCATGGTCATCTTTCATAAAATACGCTGGTATATGAGCAAGGTAATTGATTGTGAAGGGAGTGCCATACTGTTTTTGATAAAGCCAATAAGCCTCTTCTTTCGAGCGAACGTCGTACCTGTCGTAGTAAACAGTGTCACCTGCAGAAATTAAAAAGTCGGGCTTCTGTCGCTGCATCAGCGTGTAAGTCGGAAGCCCGTGAGCGGATTGGCAAGTGGTAACCTGAAAAATAATTTCGTTCCGGTCAGTACTTTCGGGTGCGGTTTTAAATGAGAATATTTCGGACATTTGGCTTGGCGTAGCATCACCTTCTTTGATTTCAGCCCGATATAAATACCGCTGTTTTGGTTTCAAATCAGATATGTGGTATTGCAGGTAATAGTCATTTTCCTCCGATGCATCTTGCCAGCCAGTTATAATCGCATTTGACATCTCATCGTTGGTGCTGAGATGAATCCGCGCTTTTCCGGCTTTCCCGGGAATGCCAAAGTTCCTCTCTTGTCCAAATGATTTTGTTAACCGGATCTGGACGATTGCTGAGTTTTCGGTGATTTCTCCCGATCTTGCACCCATACCCAGATGTGGCGCATCAGAGTATGTGAGATCACATAAAGGCACTAGAAAGAAGATCATCTTGCGGCTGAAAGTAAAACTTCCAAGAGAAGAAAAAATACTCATTTTTGTAACTTGCTGAGTCCATATTTTAGTGAATAAGTCTTAAATGTAGCACTCTGCTTTGTCTGCATCAATTTTTATATCAGAAAGTCTTTCCCTTATATCCTGGTTCCTAACCACAACTTTTCTGGCGGACTTTGTCTTTTAATGTGCCTCAAATAGTTGTCTTGACCAACATGCTTGAAAAATTTAAACTTTGCATTCAAATAGGTTTTATATAACAAGTTCCGTAATCAAAAAATGGTTCAGGGATTAAAGAGGGGGTTACAAATGAGGGTATCTTTACCGGGCGATTCGTCGCGCGCTTCAAAATTATCTCAAAACATAGTGCTTTACTTTTGCACATTCTTCATCGCACTTTTCATCAATCAATCGACTTTGGCACAGGATGAGGCTTCTTCGGCAGATTCAAACGAAATTGTTGACGAAATTATTTCTATAGGCGTGAAGCAATCGCTGGAGCTCATGGTAAACGCTAAACGTTACTCAGATTCTATTATGGATGGAGTCTCCGCCGAGGGTATCGGTAGGTTTCCTGATATGGATCTGGCTGAGGCTATCGGTGGGATAACTGGAGTCCAGCTCGAGTATGCTGGTGCAGGGGGAGAGCGTCGAGAGGGTGAGATTCGGGTGAGAGGTCTTCCGAAAGGTTATTCCAGCACACTTTTTAACGGCCAATACCTCGCCTCCGGGAACCCGATTGGTGGTTTTGTATATGGAATGTTTCAGTCGGATATTGTCTCGGGTGTGTCGCTTATTAAAACTCCAACAGCGGCATATGATGAGGGTGGTTTAAGTGGTATCGTAAACATGAGGACAAGACGCCCGCTCGCGTTTAAAAGTCCGTTTGTGACCTTTTATAGTGGCATGGACTTCGAAACTCTCCCGGGCGTTGCCGAGCCAAATGCCAATTTAGCCTTTGCCAATAAGTTCAACAATGAAACTGTTGGTGTCATGGGGGCCATTTCTTGGTCTGATCGCAGGCAGCGTACCGATTTAGCCAAGATCACTAACTACGATGACGACGACACAGATGGTGATGGGTTAGCTGACCTTTACACACCTATTGATGCCCGTATTTATTCGCGTCAGAACGAGGGGGATAAGATATCTGCAGCGTTTGGACTGGAATTTCAGCCAAATGATAATTTAAACATGGGAATTACAGGAATTTACTCGCTGCTGGAAGACTTTAATATTATGGATCAGCTAAGGTTTAGGCGTGCGCAAAGTATGACTGTTCAGAGGACGATGGATGGTGGCACTTTTGGTGAAACCGCAACTCAAGTACTCTTCAATCAGCCAGAAATTGACGCCGAGTCTCGTGCTTTTGATGATGAACGCACCAGCTACGCGATTACAGGAGATGTTACATGGCAGAATGATGAGTGGAAGGCGAAGGGTATTTTGCACTCAACCCGAGGCACACAGGATCGGTGGGGTGTGAATTCCCGGCGAAATATTAATGATCATGACGACAATGGCGTAATTTTGCGCATGCACAGTGGTGCAGGGGACGTTGATTCCTTCCGGGTTGAGATGGTTGACGGTGATTTTTCGGATATAAATCAGTGGAGTTATGGAGACAGTGTCAGGAGCAATAGCCCACCGACCTCAGCTCGGACGCAGTTCTATGGTTCTGGCGACGGAAGAGACAGGGAAGAATCAGAGGTAGCAGCTCAATTTGATCTAACAAGGTTTGTAGATGGACCCTTCATTAAAATTGCACAGGTGGGCGCAAAATGGAGGAGTTATGAGCGTAATCAGCGCTATCCGCGCTGGACCAGCAGAGATTTTGTATATGATGCGATAGATGACCTTGGTGTAATGCGTCCTCATATTGGAAACAATAATGATGGCTTCTTCGAAGCTAATCTACCAGATGTTACCAATTATTGGGTTCCGGACTGGCGAATGGTTATGGATGATATCCTGAGTGCCACAGAAATCACTGGTGATACATTTGGAGGGCTGCCGGTAAATACAGACACCATAAACAGGACTTTCGACGCACAACGCGATGTGACTGCTGTATATGCCATGGTGAAGTTTGACGGACATGATCTCGAGTTACCCCTCCCGGTAAGGGGAAACTTTGGTCTTCGCTATGTGAGCACCGATCGAGAGGTTAGCTCAGTTACTCAGAGTGATCTTCTCGCGGAAGATATTTTTAGCGCTGCGAGTCAAGAATTCTCGCACACACTTCCTTCTCTAAATTTGATATTTGATATTAAGGATGACGTGTTACTTCGGCTTGGGTATTCAGAGAACATTACTCGTCCAAGCGCTTTCAGCTACAGGACAAATTCGACAGCGAGGGTTAGGTATGCAGATGAGGCAGATTCAATTGTAGAGAGCGTTGATATTGACCTTAACAGTGCCGCTATCATGCCATTCACAGCAGACAGCTATGATCTCTCACTAGAATGGTATAATCGTGCTGGTAGCTATATGTCCTTAGCTTACTTCCGAAAAGATGTTGCCGATAAGACAGTGGACTATGAACATTGTCCTCCTGACCTGAGTGGATTTACTCAGCTGGATGTATACGACTTTTCTGAGATTATTACAGGAAATTTGTCAAGGGTTGGCGATGAGTGTTTGGACGCGGCCGGCGTTCCAGTGTTGATCGAGGATAAACTCAATTCCTCAGAGGGGGCTTCATTTGATGGATTCGAGGCCAGCTTGATTCAGAACTTCAATTTCATGGATAACTGGATGCGTGATGTTTTCGTTCAGGCAAATGTGACGTACGTCGATACCAGTGCTTCGGGAGAAAAAGATTCGGCGGGAAATGATCTTCCACTTGAGGGTGTGTCCAAGAATACGGTGAACCTAAAAGCAGGCTATGAGAAAGACAACTGGGCGTTTACCATACAGTATCGAAACAGAAGTGAATATTTCGTGCAGGCTACCTCAAGCACATTTACTGGGGATGATCGTATGATAGCCGGAAATCCGAAACTGGATGTACGCTTTCAATGGAAACCGATGAAAAACCTCAGTACTAAGCTCGAAATATTCAATATTACTAACGAACGTAGGACTGAATATCAGGGCGTTGAAGAGCGCGTTCGCGAAATCCGTTACTATGGTCGCATATATAAGGCTGGAATCCGTTACAAGTTTTGATTGGTTTTAATTTCGGTGTGGTGGTGTAACGACCGCTACACCGGCTGTACAGGTTGATTTTAGTTTTCATTGGAAGGCGCCGTGAGAAATTTGATTCTAAGAATGATATGCCGGCAATTGCTACTTCTTTCTGTCTTTATCTATTCTCCACTTGCTTTGTCGCTACCTGCGAGTGGAGCTGGTCCAGTTGGATACTCCGGTTTGCTCATAAACGTAGGTGCTCGCGAGTCTAAAAATCTGTCGGGAGAGTGGCGATACATCATAGACCCCTACAAGACTGCGTTATTAAAATCTAAAAGTGAGCCAAAGGCGGTATTTTTAGACAGGGTCAATGTCTCTCCTCACAAGATGATGGAATACAGCTTTGATAACTCGCCCTACATGTCTGTTCCGGGAGACTGGAATGGACAGGTTGACGAGATGGCCTTGTATGAGGGCCTGGTGTGGTTTCGAAAGGAGGTGCAGCTATCCAAGGTAGATGATGAGAGGTACCTCTTACATATCGGCGCGGCGAATTACAAATCTTATGTCTACGTTAACGGTAAAAAAGTTGGAGAGCATGAGGGTGGTTTTACTCCATTTGCGTTTGATGTGACCGACAATCTCAAGGTTGGTCGGAATTCTGTGGTAATTGGGGTCGATTCGGAGCATGAGGACGATTCAGTACCCACCCCGGTAACTGATTGGAAGAACTTTGGCGGCATCACAAGGGATGTACACCTAGTGGAAGTTCCCAACACATACATTGCGACATACTTCATACAGCTTGAATCCTCTGACGTTATAAAAGCTAATGTTTCACTCAGTGGTGATAGGATAAATCGTCGGGAGGTCACTGTTCGAATTCCAGAGCTTGGGGTTATGGTAAGCGGAAATACCGACGCTGATGGCAAGATCACAGTAGAGGTAAAAACCCCTGAGGATATGAAATTCTGGGCACCCCGTAGTCCGATTTTGTACGAAGTCATAATTTCAACAGCAGATGAGACGGTTTCGGACCGAATTGGGTTCAGGACTATAGAAAGTGTCGACGGAGAACTTTTACTAAATGGAGAGCCCATCTTTCTGCGAGGGATTTCTATCCACGAGGAGGCTCTTGGGGCAACTCCTAACAGGGCAATTAACAAAAGTAGCGCGCGAGCCCTCCTGAGTATCGCGAAAAAAGACCTGAAAGCGAACTTTGTTCGTCTTGCACACTATCCTCACTCAGACATAACAACCCGTGTCGCTGACGAGTTAGGTCTGTTAGTGTGGAGTGAGATCCCCGTATATTGGGACATGGATTTTGGGAACGAGAAGACGCTTGCCTTAGCTCGCAAGATGCAGAGTGACAACATTATTAGAGATAAGAATCGGGCATCGATAATATTGTGGAGTGTCGCGAATGAAACTAAGAGAAATAAGAAGGGAGCTGCGCTTGAGGAGCGGACCTCCTTCCTTCGGACCCTTATTACCGATATACGAGAGGTTGACAACACCAGGCTAATCACGTCGGCTTTGCATAAAGCTAAACCCAAGAACAAAGATGGTCGCCGAGTATATGTTATAGACGATTCATTGGCTCGGTACATTGATGTTGTGTCTGTAAATACGTATCAGGGGTGGTACTCTGATATGAAACTGGAGGACGTAGCAAAAATCAAATGGGAACTCCCGAAGGATAAACCATTCCTGTTTTCCGAGTTTGGTGCTGGTGCTTTATACGGTTACCGAGACGATAACCTTGCAAAGTTCTCTGAGGATTACCAGGCCGAATATTATAAAGCTAATATAGAGATGTGCCGAAATATCGATGGTCTAGACGGTCTTTCTCCATGGATTTTAAAGGATTTTAAATCTCCTCGTCGCATGCATGGCCAGTTCCAGCAGTATTGGAATAGAAAGGGGATTATTTCGCCTGAGGGCAATTTTAAAGCCGCGTTTGGGGTGTTGCGTGGCTGGTACAATGAGTTGGCGGGTACTTGAACAAGCGTCATTATTATATTTCAATCTTGAAACACACAATATTAGTAATTTGCATTAGTCTACGACAATTAAAATCCTACGTAGGTCAATTGTTTCTCAAGATCATAGATGAGAACCTGTGATGTTCTGTAACAGTGTTTACTCCGGCAGAGGAGTCGAAATTTTCAAGCTCTACATTGGTCTTTTTGGGAGTTTGTTCTTCGCAATCAGTTCTACAGAATCGGTTGAGTTACCCAAGACAGCGAACGGTGTATACTTTTCATTGGGTATCCCTTATGCGGAGGCTCCTGTCGGTCGCCTTCGATGGAGGCCACCTTTGGACAAAATTTTAAATACAGAACTGACGCTGAATAAACAGACATTCTCTGCAAGTTGCCATCCATTCTCAAAAAAAAATCTGTCTTACATTAGATATGGAAGCGAGATCAATGAGGATTGCTTATATCTCAATGTTTGGACCCCAAATCCTTACGGTAATTACCCCGTCATGGTTTGGATTCATGGGGGTGCATTTAGGAACGGTAATGGTAATATTTCGGGAGATTTGTTAGCTCGATATGGGGTAGTTGTTGTTTCATTAAACTATCGCTTGGGACCACTCGGTTTTTTTGCACATCCTGCACTAGAAACGGATGACCCCAATTTCGGTATTTTAGATCAGCTTTCTGCACTACGATGGGTACGCAGACACATCAACGACTTTGGGGGTGACCCTGATAATGTGACAATATTCGGTAGCTCAGCGGGAGCATTGTCAGTTGACCTGCTGACGGCCCACCCGGATGCTGCAGGCCTCTTCAACAAGGCTATCGCTAAAAGTAGTTATATAGCATCACCTCTAAGAATCAAAAAAAAACTTGCTAATCTAATTAAGAATGATGCCTATGGATTTCCCCAGGAGATTGGTGAGGATCATACGGTAAGAGTCCTCAAAAGCATAGGGTTAGACGGAGACGAATCGTTAAAATTTTTAAGAGCGCTCGACCCAGAAATTCTGGTAAGTAGTCAATTACGCAGCCTCCCTATTATCGATGGGACTTCACTAAAAGTAGATCATTTCAAGTGCATTCAGGATGTAGGTTGCGGTAATTCTCTTGACGCTTACATGACAGGTGCGATGAGTTATGAGGGTTACGCATATTCTTATGAAAGATATGATTCTTGGTTACAAGCAAACATTGAGAGGCTCCTCAATGTGTATGCAGAAGATTTTGCAATGCAAAAAGAGATAGCTTTTAAGCGATTTGTCGGGGATATGAGATTTCTAGTTTCTGCTAAGATATCTGCATCTGCCCACAAAAATACATTGGCTAAAGTATATACTTTTTATACGGATGCAGGGTTAGTGACTAAGAACCATAAAGAGTTGGGTACCCCCCATGGGTGGGATAATAACGCTTTATGGACGCGTGTCGAGGACAAAAAAAGAAGAATATTACAAAAACATTAT
This sequence comes from Cellvibrionales bacterium UBA1854, assembly GCA_002338445.1. GTDB lineage: Bacteria > Pseudomonadota > Gammaproteobacteria > Pseudomonadales > Porticoccaceae > TMED48. The sequence continues at coordinate 8,038 of DDII01000023.1, forward strand.
CATGAAAATTGGAGCCGTTTTGCCTATGGTAAAGAACTAATCGGTAATGGAAGTTGGCAACCTTGGCGAGAAGATCAAGCTTACTGGCAGATCCTTGGGAGGGAGGGCGGCGATGCGGGGCCTGAACTCGAGGAAAGATTTCGACTCACTGAGTATTATATGGGCCAATGATATAGATTTACACAGGCTCACTGATTCATTTGTGTTATGGGATATCATCGCAGTCGATCCCTAGGCTGGGAAACGCACCAACATTATCGCTGACTCCGCTATGTGAGCTTAGCGAAGTTTGCTCGCATAGTTTATAAGCATCGAGGGCCGCTGGATCTGTCATGTCCACATTTGATTTAACTCCGTTGGCATCTCGGAACCGAGGAAATATCGACGGCCCCCTGTGATTAGGCTCATCTAGGCCAAATATAAGATTGTCACTGAACCGATTACCCAATTCTTCGAGTGGTTGTGCTCCCCATGTCGCCCCTTCTTTTGCAAAGACAAAGATATTATTCCGGAACTCAGAATTAATCGGAATTCGGTGCTTCATAGGATCGAAGTTCATAAACACATGCATATCTTTGTATTCACTATACATTGTGTTGTTGTAAATTTTTGCATTGACCAGTCCTTTTTCCGTTGGAAATCCATAAAAGAAAAATCCATATTTATCATTTTGGCTGACGTTGTAGCGAATTTTTAAGCCAACCTGATACCTGCGCATAATTGCAAATGCACAATTATTATCATGAGAATAGTTGAATTGAAACACAGAATTTCGAGAGTTGTAGTCGGCATCAAAACCACATCTATCTTTATCAACTGCGGGTCCCATGTTCCCGAATGCTTCGTTGTATTGGACAAGTGCGTCGTCGGTCGCGAATACGAATAAAGAGTTTCCGGTTACCTCGGTCGATATATTGGGTCCGATCATATTGTATTCGATGAGAGGTTTATCAGAGCTGGCAACGATAAGTGCATTTTTTGTGGTGTTTTTTATTTGATTTTTCCGAACGACTACGTTTTGGAACGCATACCGACCAATCGCATTACTTTTTTTACGGCGAGGGTCTGTTGGGTCAATTTCCCATGGAGATTTAATTCGAATTCCAACCCCGCTGATGTCTCTTATCTGATTGTTTTCAATCAAAATATCAGTGAATCGTGTTGGTTTATTTCTGCCCCAAACTCGAATAATAATGCCACCATTATTTTTGTTACCTGGCTCTCCAGCAACGTCTCGGATGATATTGTTGCGTATTGTGAAATCGCTGTATGTGCCACTGTCTGTCGCTGAGATGTAAATACCGTGCCGTTGTGATCGATTTTCAGAGTAATTTATGAGCTCAAGATTTTCGATGATCCAGCCCCCTGAATCGCGAATGTCAAGGGTGCCCATTTTGGGAGCATCAGCATGTATTACTGGTCTGGTTTGTTGTTTATCACCGAAGTCACTTATCTTTATCGCAACGTCAGGACGTAAATTACTGCGTTGTAAGGACATTGCGCCTTTATAAGTGACGCCTCTCTTAAATAAGATCTGATCACCCCCTGTATAGATTCTGGCCTTTGCTTTTTCATAGTCCGCCTGTGTTTCCAACTTATATATCCTCTCCGATGAGAGGGGTCTTTTTAGTGACATTGGGGTTTTATTCGGAAACGCATGCAGGAATCCCGAAAAAAAGAACACTGCGATTATCAGAATTCCTACAACTCGACTGACATTTATACGTTCCAAAATTTCCTCGATTTTCATTTTAATTAACATACTGCGGGCTTTTGAAAGTAAGACGCATAATACTCTTAAGTTTAAAAAAGGTTCACATTAGATAATACCTACAATTAGAGCAAAGTGATCAGGTTTGTCCAAGAGACACATTTTCTTGAGTTGCAGAAAACTTTTACTGCGCTCTTGGCGGGAGTCAGAGATCCTTGACGACAAACTATGAGTGATCATCTCAAAAGCGCAACAAAATATTCTCCAACAACTTCACCTAGATACTTATATGTAGTCAGTTAACATCAGTTGTATAAGGTAAAAGTTTTCAAGCTTCCTCAAGATCATAGAGCAGCTTTTTGAGCACACGCTTGATATATGAAATGTACATCAGCCGTAGGATGTCTGGATTGTTGATGTTCTCCTCAACTTGTAGCCTACCAGTATGAAACTTGATGGCTTGATAATCCTTAGCAAGTCCCTCTATAGACGGCAGTATAGGCGCAACTTTTTTGTCAAGGTTGTCCAGCGCCACCGCTGCACGAAGTTGTGCTGCCCCTGATTCCTTCAATAAAATGTTTTCTAGCATTTTAAGGGAGTTGCTGCATTCGCTTAACTGGCACATCGCTTCTGCAGCATTTACCCTTACGGCGATGCTGGGATCTTGCAGCAAAGGACGTAATGACGGGAGAGCGTCTTTTCCATCATCATTTAAAGCTATGATCCCAAGTGTCCCCCAAAAACGAACATTATCACTTTTATGTTTGGTAGAAGCGATCAGCTGAGTAAGATTACTCTTGTCCATTTTACCGGCAAGTTCCGCAATTTTAAGAGTCCGTTCAAAATTATAGGTCGATGCATCTTGCCCTATATCATAAACAGAACTGTGAGCGGATTTTTTCTGTAATTCCGAT
>DDII01000091.1 GCA_002338445.1 Cellvibrionales bacterium UBA1854
ATTTTCCAGCAATTTAATTTAATTCCATATCTGAATGCCGTGGAGAATATCCAACTGGCTCAACGATTCACGAAAGACACATCAAAATCTCTTGGGGAAGTAGGAATAAAAAAAATATTGAATACTTTTCACATTAGCAATACCGACAGCATCGCACCCACTGGCAAATTGAGCATCGGTCAACAACAACGTATTGCCATTGTGAGAGCAATGATAAATCAACCAGAGATCCTCATAGCTGATGAACCAACTTCATCTCTCGACGAAATGAATAAAAATATCTTTATGTCAGAACTCCTAGAAATGATATCTAAACAGAACACAACACTGATATTCGTCAGCCATGATTTATCACTAACCCATAATTTTGATCGCATTGATACTTTAAAAGAAATTAATTCCTTAAAGGAATCTCAGTAATGTTTTTCCAACTAGCTACAAAAAGCTTATTGAATAGAAAAGGATCTGTCTCTCTGACAATAATTGCCATGAGCGTAAGTATTTTTGTCTTATTAGGTGTGGAGCATATAAGACAGCAAACAAAGGAAAACTTTCAAAGCACCGTGTCTGGCGTAGATTTAATAGTTGGAGCAAGAACTGGGAGCCTTAACTTATTGCTTTACTCAGTATTCAGGATTGGCGCACCTACCAATAATGTGGGTTGGGATTCCTACACACATGTCGTCTCGGATCCTTTAGTAAAGTGGTCTATACCCATATCCTTAGGCGATTCTCACAAAGGATATCGCGTAGTCGGAACAACACAGGGGTACTTTACTAATTTCAGTTATGGCTCTCGGAAACGACTTGAATTTGAGAGTGGAGAGCCGTTTTCAAAAATTTTTGATGTTGTATTGGGTTCAGAAGTGGCTGAAAAATTGAAATACTCTATTGGAGCTAAAATAGTGCTAGCACATGGATTGGGAAAGACTAGTTTTAGCCTTCATGAGGATAAGCCATTTCGAGTGGTGGGGATATTAGCACCGACCGGCACTCCTGTTGACCAATCCCTTCAAGTAAGTCTTCAGGGCATGGAGGCGATTCATAATAACCAAAGAATAACTCAGACGTTGCGAGAGACTCCCATAAACATCAACCAAATCGAATTCAGACAATTTCAACCGAAGACCATCACGGCATTCATGCTTGGCCTAACTTCAAAAATAGCTTCATTTAAAGTTCAAAGGAAGATCAATAACTTTCCAGCTGAACCTCTCACAGCAATTTTGCCGGGCGTGGCTCTATCCGAATTGTGGCAAATGATGAAAGTCATAGAAAATACTTTACGTTTAGTTTCGGTTCTCATCCTCATAGCAGCACTATTGGGCTTAAGTGCCATGATGCTTGCATCTATCAGGGAGCGCCGATATGAAATCTACCTTCTAAGAGTAATAGGCGCGCCGCCGATATTTCTATTTCTGTTGATCGAATTGGAGGCGTTATTGATAAGCATGATTAGTATTGCCATTGGGACACTCACGCTTTTAACGAGTTTACTTGTAACTAATGATTTGCTGGCGTCTAGTTATGGACTAAATATTAACTCGGATATCATCACACAAAGCACCTTTACATATATATGTACGATAATGATTACCACTATGATCGCCGCGGCGATACCATCTTTCTCAGCCTATAAAAGTGCCAAGGTAAATTGACTTAAACTACCAATGTGGACATTTATTTTCTAAAACAACATAATTTATTGCGAGAGAAAATATATTTTTAATAGCCGCCACATGATTCCCTCGCCTTGTCTGTGTGACCCAACACTTTTAGAGCTTAGGATACTTTTCTATTTTTTAGAAAATGCTTAGACCTTGAGCATTGACATGTATGGAGCACTGAGTCTTTACGTTATCAGGTCTTAGTTAACATCTTTGGATCAAATTGACTCCTCGCTCGGTTCACAATACCGAAGTTACAATCAGCTAGGACTATAAATTAAAAATAACTTTTAACCGGGTGGTCACGAATTCAATCTATAATCATTCCTCATCTAATTCATATCGTTCTATCTGTACTTGCTAAGTTCATCCTGTTGGTTACACTTAATACTCCACCAGTTAGGCCTGATATTTCATTAGCGTAGGATCTAAAAGATGCCCAAGACAAAAATTTTGAATAACAAATCAATGTCCTTCTTAAAAGAGTACCTAAACAATGCTGCTCCGACTGGTCATGAGTGGGAGGGGCAAAAGCTGTGGATGAATTATTTGAGGCCCTACGTAGATGAATTTATTACTGACTCCTATGGAAGCGCAGTTGGAGTCCTCAATCCTAATTCGAAATATAAGGTTGTGATTGAAGGTCATGCAGATGAGATCTCTTGGTATGTAAATTATATTTCTGAGAACGGTTTGGTTTATGTGGTGCGTAATGGCGGCAGTGATCATCAGATAGCGCCCAGCAAAATAGTAAACATTCATACTAAAACTGGTTTTGTGAAGGGTGTGTTCGGATGGCCGGCAATCCATACTCGAGATAGAAGCAGGGAACAAACGCCAAAACCCGATAACATATTCATCGATTGCGGCTGTCAAACGAAAGAACAGGTTGAGAAATTGGGCGTGCATGTTGGGTGTGTAATTACCTATCCAGACGAGTTTCATGTGCTTAATAAAACAAATTTTGTTTGCAGGGCCCTGGACAATAGGATGGGAGGATTTATGATTGCGGAGGTCGCGCGATTGCTACATGAAAACAAGAAGACACTCCCTTTTGGTCTGTATATCACGAACTCCGTTCAAGAGGAGGTGGGGCTTCGTGGTGCAGAGATGATCACTCAAACGATTAAACCTGATATGGCAATAATCACGGATGTTACTCATGACACAACGACGCCCATGGTTAATCAAAAAAAACAAGGCGCGGTAAAAAATGGTGATGGCCCCGTAATTGCTTTCGCACCAGCTGTACAACAAAAACTGCGTGATTTAATCATTGAAACAGCTGACACCAACAATATTCCATTTCAAAGGTCTGCTCTATCTCGGGCAACAGGAACTGATACGGACGCCTTTGCTTACAGTAATGGCGGCGTACCCTCTGCTTTGATTTCACTGCCGTTGAGATATATGCATACAACTGTTGAGATGGTCCACAAGGACGATGTTGAAAATGTCATTAAGCTAATTTATGAAACGCTGCTTAATGTAAAAGGCGGAGAGACTTTTTCTTATTTTGACTAAACACCTCTCCCCAGACATCCAGTGATTTTATCACGAAGATCCTATCTTCAGCCGGCACTTTGGGGGACCCAAATACTGTTAACCAAATTGGCACAAAGACAAATCTCTTATTGTTTCTAGTTCGGACCTCTCAACGTTCTCCCATGAGAGAATTATGCAAGAGTCTCAGGTGATTGGGACGTTAAATAATTTGTTGATCGAAAGCTACAAAAATCAATAACGGAAAGAGCTAAATTCGAAACTCAAAAAGTCAGTGACTTAATCATTAAACTTGCGACCTACATAGATTCTTTCACCAATTTAAAGCAGTACTGAGTCACTACCCTAGGGCATGGCCTCATTTTCACCACCCTCCAACTGTCGCAATTGCAATGTCTGTTTAGTTGCGATGACCGTAACGTTTGTAATTTCGTTATCACAGCTCTATTCAATAACGGAGGAGTAAATCCAAATTTTGGCTAATTGTAACTTTTTACATATAATGAAGTAATAATATGTAACAAAAATATTGTAATTTGAATATTTATAAATCTAAAAGAATATGGCTTCCCCTAATTATCTTTTGGGTGGTCACTCCGTTAGCCAGTCCAAGTCAAATGCAGTTACCCACGAATCAAGAAATATACACCGAGAGTTGGGAGTCGCTTTCTAAACATGAACAGGCACCTGAATGGTTTGCCGACGCTAAGCTAGGGATCTATTTTCACTGGGGACCATACAGCGTTCCAGCCAAGGGCTCAGAGTGGTATCCACACTACATGTATTACAATGATCATCCTCTCAGGGCGCATCACGAGAAAACTTATGGTGATCCCTCCATCTTTGGTTACCATGACTTTATACCAATGTTCAACGCCAGAAATTTCGATCCGAAAGATTGGGTAGAGCTATTTGATCGTGCTGGCGCAAAATTTGCTGGACCAGTTGCGCAACACCATGATGGATTTGCAATGTGGGCGAGTAAGCTCAATCCATGGAATGTACAAGACCTTGGCCCTAAACGTGACATAACGGGTGAACTGGCAAGTGAGCTGAAGTCTAGAGGTATGATGCTCATTACCACATTTCATCACGCTCGAAACCTACAACGAAATGCTGACAACCCTGATGAGTGGGAGGGGTGGAATAGTCATTTTCCATATCATCCCGATTTTGCCACTTCATCTACAGATCCAGAACTATCTAAGCTTTACGGAAATATTCCAGCTGACGAATTTTATCTATACTGGATGGAGCAGGTAAAAGAAGTAATCGATAATTACTCACCTGATATTATCTGGTTCGACTCTTGGCTCAACCTGATTCCGGAAAAATATCGTTTAAAGTTAACAGCTTATTATTTAAATAATGCACAAAAAAGGCAGCAAGAGGTAGTTATAGGTTACAAACAGACGGATTATCCCAAGTCGGTGGGAGTCCTCGATATCGAGCAGGGGGGAAAAAAAGATTTGTCTGATTCCATTTGGCTCACTGACGTAACGCTGAGTGATAGATCATGGAGTTATGTCAACGGCCAAACTTATAAAAGCGCAAAATTAGTTTTGCGAAATATGATTGATGTCTGGAGCAAGAACGGGGTTGTTTTGCTAAATGTGTCTCCTCGTGCCGACGGGACAATTCCCGTGTCGCAAAGGGAGGTACTTTATCAAATTGGTGACTGGCTGCAAGATTTTGGGGAAGCAGTATATAACACCCGTCCTCATAGTAAATATGGTGAGGGTCCAGCCAAAATAGATCACGGTCGTCATGGAGGACAGTCTGCAACTGTGAAATACACTGCTGATGATATTCGCTTCACGGTGTCCAAAGATCATAAAACAATGTACCTTTTCTTTCTTGGAAAACCTGAAATTGGTAAACGCCTAAATTTGCGCCGCACATTGGCTGTTCACCACTATCCTACCCCCTCACCGATTGAAAGAATTACCATTCTTGGGTCTGAAGTTGAAGTTCTTTGGGAGCTCACCAGCAAAGATTTTTTTATTACGATACCTGATGCTGTAATGAATGAACTAGCGACGGTATTTAAGTTTGAATTAAAGTAGCTTAGAGAGAGGTAAAATTATTTACTTTGAGCCGTTGTAACTATTGCCAGCCTCGATTTAAATGCATCCCCACTATTATACCGCTTTTGTTACTTTTAGCATATGCTCTATTTAATGATTAGCTTGAGTCGTTGTCATTCGTTACTTATAGGAGAAAAAATCAAAAAATTTATTCGGTTTTAACGAAAATATAATGAAAAAAGTTATTAAAATACTCCTCATAGGAATGCTGGGTACCGTTGTGTCAATCTCAATTCTATTGGCGATGCTTTATCTATATATTAAAGAAGAGGTCAGAATCCCAGGTGAGGTCTCATCTTCGACCCTGCGAAACGTTCGACAGGGCGCTGTAATAGGCTTTGAGACCAAAAACGGTACCCACGCCTGGTTGGGTATCCCCTACGGGAAGCCTCCCTTAGCAGAACTGCGTTGGAAAGCGCCGAGGCCAGCACCGCCATGGTCTGGACAGTACAAGGCATTAGATTTTAGTAGCGACTGTGTGCAGCCATGGCACGGCAGTGAGGACTGCCTCTACTTAAATGTGTGGGCCCCTGGTGATTTGAAGACCGATCAGCTATTACCAGTTATGTTTTGGATTCACGGGGGTGGTAATACCAGGGGGAGCAGTAGTAGCGTTTCCTATGACGGCGCAAACTTGGCGTATCATCACGATTTAATCGTGGTCTCGATCAACTACCGACTCGGTCCACTGGGGTGGTTTCGTCACCCTGCGCTGCGTAACGATTCGCCCGCGGATAACTCGGGCAATTACGGAACTTTGGACATTATTGAAGCGTTGAGATGGGTACAAGAAAATGTTGGGGCGTTTGGCGGAGATGCCGAGAACGTGACTATTTTTGGTGAGTCGGCCGGTGGCTTAAATGTAATGACGATGCTGGCTTCACCGCTGGCTAAGGGGCTCTTTCACAAAGCGATCGTGCAAAGTGGTGGTATTGATATTACGCCTATTACCCTCGCCGAAAATTATCTTGATGATTCGGATCCTGGTAGCCCGCGGAGTGCTAAAGAAATGGTCAATAATCTACTCATAATTGACAGCTTGGCCCAAGAAAGCCGGCTACTGACTAGACAGACCGCAAAAATACAACAACAAGCGATGAGGTCAGAAGCGCTAGCCAATTATATTCTTACGAAGTCTCCCGATCAGATTTTCGAAGCCTTTGCCTACCAAGATCCACATAAAATTGAAAGTCAAAATCGGATTAGTGCAGGGCAACCAACTGTCTTTGGCGATGGATTTGTGTTACCCAGCAATACAAAGAAATCGGTGTTATTTTCAGATATATCTAAGTACAACGCAGTTCCCATCATTTTAGGAACCAATCGCGATGAGGTGACTTTATTTCATTTCACAAACAGCGAATACATCAACATGTTGTTCGGTGTATTGCCAGTTGGATTTAAAGACCGAGAGGGCTATCAAAAATTGATTCGGCATGGCTCAGACCTCTGGAAATTGCGCGGCGTAGATAGTTTAGCCAGCCTAATGAAAGAGGCGCAAGGAGAGAAGATCTTCGCCTATCGCTGGGATCTAGATGATTTACGAGATATCGGTTTTATCGACTTGCAATCGCTCTTGGGTGCCTCTCATGCCATGGAGATTCCCTTTGTATTTGGCAACTTAACCAATTCGATACGAATCTATTATAAGGGCTCGATGACAGCAGAAACGGAAGCGGTTTCACGTAGCATGATGTCTTACTGGGCACACTTTGCTTATACCGGTGACCCCGGCAAAGGGCGGTCAGGCGAAGAGGTGGCTTGGACAGAATGGCAGAATGGTGAGCCCGATCAACAGCGACTGATGATCTTCGATTCGGCGTTAGATGGGGGCAACCGCATGTCATCAGAGCGAATCACCGAAGAGATGCTAAAAACAAGATCGCTTAAAGATGGGCCTTCATTTGATAAGCCGTTACCGTTTTAAAAGTCGTCCTTTAAAAAGACGAATTGAACGAGGTGTTCGTTAATAATTTGTAGGAGAGGCTGGCGGTCGCAACTCTGAAGAAGAGGTAACACAAATTCTAAAAAGACTCAAAAAATATGATACCAATTATGAGTCCCTAGGTTAAAGGAAAAGACTGATGGCGAGACATCGCGGTATTTTTGACAAATCTAATTTTGCACCTTACGAGCTATCCCGATCAAGAGTCGAAAATTTTATTAAGTGCAGAGCGTGTTTTTGGTTAGAGCAAATTAAAGGAGTAAAGCCTCCAGAGTTTCCCGCGTTCACAATAAATACGACAACAGATATCTTGCTTAAGCGAGATTCAGATGCAGTACGTGGAAAGTGTTCTCTACCGCTTTGGAGAGTAAATAATCTCGGATACATGATCCCATATGAGCATGATAATCTCGAGAAATGGACCAATAGCTTGCACTATGGGACAAATGACAATTACTTTAATACTGTACATGCGGGATCGAATATTAAGCTCGGCGGGGGCCTCGATGACGTATTCTTAAACACCAAATCAGGACAAATACACATTGTTGATTATAAATCTTGCGCGCAAGGCACTCGTAGCCCGATTAAATATGAGAAAAAGCCTGTTTCCTTAAATGAGCCATGGAAAGTCGGTTACAAACGTCAAATGGATATGTACGTTTGGGTTGCAAGAGAAAAGGGACTTGATGTTTCTGATACTGGCTATTTTGTGTATGTAGATGCTCAGCATAAAGACATAAATGGAATGTTGATTGATAAGGATCCAACAAAGGCATGGATGGAGTTTTCGACAATTATCATTCCATACCGGGCTGATACGTCATGGGTCGCTCCTACGCTACTTGAGATAAGAAGTTTCCTAGAGAAACAAACTACGTGTCCCGAGCATACGCCAAAGGAGCGCTATAAGGGATGTGATTTAGGCCGTTATTTGAACGAAGCCTCCACAGCCATGTAAGGATGCACATACTTATAATATCGGGTCAGTTGACTTTAAAATTCTTTTGAGGTCGACCAGAATTATCTATCATTAAGCGCCAAATCTGGCACTGTAAGAATATTTTCCGAAAGATATGACCATAAAATTTCTAATTTTATGGTAAAAGAATCTTTCTATGTAACTTCGTTTTTATGTCCTAAAATATAAGATGTCCATTTAATGTAGGCAACTATGTTGCGAAAATTTACTTTTATTCTTCTCCGATCAAAGCTCTTCGCCATTTTTTGCCTTACCGCCCTGGCATCTGCGTTTTGCGCAGAAACAAGGAGTAGAGTGTTATCCTGTTTTGAGGTTCACGATTAACCGCTTTGGGCAGCCACCAAATAAGTTAATCCACT
>DDII01000008.1 GCA_002338445.1 Cellvibrionales bacterium UBA1854
AGGCCGAAATCCACTATTGAAAATTTTAACCGCTAATCGAAAGGAGTCATTAATAAGCTCCGTTTCAGAAATAAACTTTTTTTTCATAATATTTCCAAGAATAATTATCGAGTTATCAGGTACCATACTAATTAGTTAGATTGAATCAACTTCATGCAATTTATTTATTGCATAAGTTATTAAAATTAAGTCAGGACAAGAAGGATACAATGGCTGAGAAATTATTTCTTGATGCAGAAGAACTGTTGCTAGATTCTTTTCGCTTAGGCGCTAAAATAGTACAAGATAACTTTAAACCAACATACATCATCGCAATATGGAGAGGTGGGACACCTATTGGGGTCGCAGTGCAAGAAATGCTTCATTACCATAGCTGTCAGAGCGATCATATTGCAATAAGGACTTCTTCTTATTCTGGAATTGATAATCAGGACTCCAAAATTAACATTCATGGATTGAATTATCTAATTAAAAAAATTACTGCTGAAGACAAACTTCTTATCGTCGATGATGTTTTTGATACGGGGTTGACAATCGCAAGTGTTATCGATCATCTCAAAGTAAGGGCAAGACTGAACACACCAACTGATATTCGTGTTGCCGTCCCCTACTTCAAACCAGACAGAAATCAGAGCAAGATTACCCCAGACTACTTCATTCATACCACCAAAAATTGGTTGAAGTATCCTCATTCGCTGGAAGGGCTAACTGAGACAGAAATAAAAGAGCATCGACCAGAACTCTATACAATACTGAATACATAAGCGAAAAAATATTGCTCAGACAATCTGTCAGTAGAATAGTTTATATCACTAGAATGGTGCGTTTAATTTTTTATTTGCACGATAAAAGAGCAATTTAAAACCATAAACCCTCAATTTCAGTTATAGAGAAGGGTGGCTCAAAGGAAAATGCACGAAACATTGGCTACGCTCAAGGGCCTCAATTTTTTTAAAAATTGGCATAAAATATGCCTTAATCTAACACTTTTTTTGCATTAAAACAATTGGGTCGTTTTGACACAACATATTGAGGGGACCAACTATGAATTTATGTTTGAATAAATATTTCACACTTACGACGGTTGTCATTACTTTTTTATCTAGCGCATCAACTACGGTTTTAGGCGACGTGACACTTGAAGAGATTATCGTGGTTGCGGAAAAACGTAATGAGAGTCTCCAAGATGTGTCACAAGCCGTTACCGCGATTGGCGGCAATGAGCTTGATACAAAAAACATTACCTCAATAATAGGTTTGAGCGCAGTGGCTCCTGGACTAACAGTAGCAAAAAATGAAGGCTATAAGACCGTTATTTCCATCAGAGGCGTCGGTAACGAGACCAATCAAAACGCAATTGCTGCCCCATCCGTCGCGTTCCACATGGATGGTATCTTTATCGCCTCGCCATTCTCATTACAAACCGATTTTATAGATTTAGAACGCATAGAGGTTTTGCGAGGACCGCAAGGTACTCTCTTTGGACAGAATTCGACCGGAGGAGCAATCAATATAATCAGTAAAGCACCAACAACGGATACGTTCGAGGGTAAGTCAGATTTTACCTTGGGCACGGAATACGGATATTCGAAATTCCGGACTACACTTAACATTCCTGTATCGGACTCAGTCGCCACTAGAACATCAATATCTCTAACAAAGCATGATGGCTTCTCCCAAAATATTTTTAATGGCCAAGACCTTGACGATGCCGATAATCTGAGCTTCAGAACAGACTGGATTTTTGAAGTAGGGGATTCCTCGACAGTTCGGTTATTCGCTCAGCGTTTTGAAGCAGATAGCAACGGAGCAGCAATTAAAGGCTTGTATGATATTACACCAGGTGAGCGAAACCTTTCGCAAAATACGCTGTCAGCCTACGAGTTAGAGTCAACAATTTTTGGAGCAATAGCAGAGCTGAATCTAGATCTTGGTTCCCTAAAAGTACTCGCTAGTTCGCAAAAAGACGACATTTTCGTAATCCGCGATAATGATCGACATAACCAATTTCATGATAGCGCCTCTATGGCCCCTGGAGCTCCCTTCCTCGTGGGCGTAGAATTCAACCCGGAGACTTCTGTTGTGGAAACCAAGACTTTGGAAGTAAACCTGATTTCTAACGAATCCCTCGGCGGTAAGCTAGACTGGATTGTTGGTGCCTTTTTCATGGATCATGAGATTGAAAATCATATTCGAGAGTTTTTAGACGATAACTATAACGGAAAGTATGATGGCACCTTTAGTGACCGATTCTTTAATACCAGATATCCTAATACTTCGCCGGCTACGATGCTAGAGGACGGTATAACCGCGCCGCAAATCCCAAATGAATGGGGATTTATGTCAGATGCATATCCTACTAGGGAGTCATATTCGGTTTATGCTCAAACTACGTATAATTCCTCAGACACATTCCGTCTTATAACCGGACTCAGGTATACAGATGACAGCGTTGAAGCCTGTAACCAAAATTTCTTTGCAGATGCCTGTGATAATATATCTAGCACATCTACCGAAACTACTGGAAAGATTGCTGCAGAAGTTGATGTGAGTGCGAATACTATGGTCTACGCTTCCTTTACTAAAGGCTTTAAACCGGGGGGAAGTAACCTTACTTATGGTTTCACAGAGGCTGAGGACGCTAGTTCTGGTTTCGCGATCGTTCCCCCGATGGTGTTCCCCGCATTCGATAGCGAATCAATAACCTCTCTTGAGTTCGGACTGAAAACAGAGGTTTTTGATGGAAGACTGAGAGCTAATGCAGCAGCGTTCTTTTACAACTATGAGAACCTCCAGTTTCAAGCGACTGACCCAGATGTTTTTCGCGGCGGTGTAGCTAACATTCCTGAAGCGGAAATGAGTGGTTTAGAATTGGAACTTGCTGGATTACTTACCGACAGTCTGACTCTTGATATGAGACTATCTTTCTTAGATTCGGAAGTAACATCTCAGTATGAAGCTCTAGACAACGCGACAGCCAACTCGACGCTACCCGGATCTGCATTTGCTGATGGTTCTGCGTCCTGCCTAACGGGTGCTGCAGATTCGCCAATTCCCTTTGTCGCTAATGTTCGAGCAGCCCAGGGCTATTTAGGATTTTGCTATGAGGACTATCGTTATAATACTCGACAGGATATAGACGGAAATCAGCTCGCAAAGAGTCCCGAGTTTACCGCTGACATAAGCCTTCGCTTTGAGAAGCCCCTTGAATCAGGTCACTTATTTAGAGGGTCATTATCATTCCTGCATCGTGGAGACTTTCAACAGCGAGTTATAAATAACTCTGGGCTGGACACAATTGATTCATATGAAATCTTGAACCTCACCGCGAGTATTGATATGGCAAATAGCGGCTTGAGCTTTGATTTAATGATAATGAATGCAACGGACGAACATGGAGTCAATTCAAGTATGACAGACGTGTTTGGGGTTAATGCGACTGGGTTAGAGCTCATCCCCCCCCGACAAATATTGGGACGTGTTGGATATGACTTCTAACACTTCAGGTCAGCAAACCTAACACGGTTAAAAAGGATGAGACAACTACCCAAGGTTAGATAAAGACATGTGACTTTGTCGCAAACGCTTTGCATTGTCGTTGTGTGAATGTAAGAGGTCAGGAAGATCAACTCCGGGTATAGTACCTTTTTCGACAATCCATTTACCCTGAACCATCACATAACTAGCCTTGTGCGCCCCACACAATATCAGTGCGGCGATGGGATCGTCAAAGCCAGAAAAGCGTGGCTCATCCAAACTAAACAGTGCCAGATCTGCTTGCGCCCCAACTGCAATTGTCCCAATGTCGGACCTACCTAAGCATGCAGCCGCTCCGCTCGTAGCCCAACGAAGAGCATCTAAATGCGAAACTTTCCTCGAACCATACTTAAGGCGTTGTAAAAGAAAAGCCAGCCTCAATTCCTGAATCATATTTGAACAGTCATTCGATGCTGACCCGTCCACTCCCAAACCCATAGGACAGCCCGCGTTCTCTAGTTCAACCACGGGACAGATGCCGGATGCTAATACCATATTAGCCGACGCACAATGGCTAATGCCAACCCGCTCCTTGCCAAGGGCCGAAATTTCGTGCTCATTAAAGTGGATTCCATGAGCTAACCATGTCCGATCCGAGAGCCAACCGACATCGGCTAAATATTCAAGAGGACTCAGTCCAAATTGTGACTGGCAGTATTCGTGCTCATCAGTAGTTTCTGCTAAATGAGTGTGAAGTCTGACTCCTTCCATTTTTGATAAAGCCGCCGTGGCTCTCATTAATTCTGACGAAACAGAAAATGGAGAACATGGCGCAAGTGAAATTTGAATCATTGCACCGTCATCTGAACAATGGTAATTTTTTATTAAACGCGCGCTGTCATCTAAAATAGTCTGATCATCTTGTACAATAGAGTTTGGTGGAAGACCCCCTTGAGACTCTCCCAGACTCATAGAGCCTCTTGTTAATACCGCCCTTATTCCCAGATTATTTGCCTCCTCAATCTGAATATCAATTGCATCAGTCAAGCTGTCGGAGAATACGTAATGATGATCAACGGTTGTTGTACAACCAGACAAAAGAAGCTCAACCATGGCAAGTCGACTCGATATGGAAATATCACAGGGCCTGAGGTTTGCCCAGACTGGATAAAGGGTTAATAACCAAGAGAACAGTTCCTGATTAAGACTCCTTGAAAATGCTCTGGTTAAGGTCTGGTAAAAGTGGTGATGGGTATTAATCAAGCCTGGTATCAAAACTAAGCGTGACGCATCAAAGATGGCATCCACGTTTGTAGCTGGAGAGCTGCCAGCTGTTACTAGCTCGACAATTTTACCTCCTACAACGACAACACCACCCTTACAGTCAAACTCGGAGAGCACAGCGATTGGGTTCTTAATCCACAGGCGTTGCGGAGGTAGTTTTTCTAGTATCAAGGCAGATTACCCTCGATGCCTTTTACATACCAGTTAAATTCTAATAGTTCCTCATCTGTCATGACTGTGTTCGCGGGAACACGTAGCTCATTCGCCTGGTCATAAATTGGCCCCATAAAGGGGTGGATGTTTCCATCAATTATTGCTGCTTTTATTTCAGCAACCTTATCCACCACCCTATCAGGGACATCCGTGTGCATTTCAGATAAACCTACCACACCAGAGGATAATCCGGGCCAGACATCCTCGGAAAACCAAGTGCCATTTATCACAGCAAGTGTCTTCTCAACATAAAGAGGCCCCCAATCATGAACGACAGCCGTTAAGTGGGCACTTTCTCCATACACGGACATATCTGAATTATACCCAATGGCATATACTCCATTTGAATCAGCCGCAGCTATAGGACCAGCAGAATCAGTGTGCTGTGTTATCACATCTGCTCCTTGAATAATCATTGTTTCTGCGGCTTCACGCTCTCGAGCAGGATCATACCAAGTTGAAACCCAAACAACTTTTACCTTCACCTTTGGATTTACTGATTGCGCACCTAAAGTGAATGCATTAATAGCACGAATGACCTCAGGGATTGGGAAGGAGGCCACATAACCTAGGGTATTTGTTTTTGTCATGGCACCTGCAACCATTCCTCCGAGATAGCGACCCTCATATGCTCGATCGAAATAAGTGCCTACATTGGCAGCTCTTTTGTATCCCGTTGCATGTTCAAAAATCACATCTGGATATCGCTTAGCAACGGCAAGTACTGGATTCATATATCCAAAAGACGTCGCAAAGATAAGCTTGTTACCAGACCGAGCAAGCTGATTTATAACACGTTCAGAATCAGCTCCCTCGGCCACACTCTCAATAAATGTGGTTTTTACCTTGTCATTCAGTATGCTCTCTAAATGAAGACGCCCTTTGTCATGAGCATAGGTCCACCCTGCATCTCCCCTCGGACCAACATAAACAAATGCGACCTTTAAAGGGGCAGTATCTTCGCCAGGTGGAGTATCATCGACTAGGTCTGGCGAGGTACCTCCGCCGCATGCCTGTAACAGCATCAGTAACACAATGATGAATGAAAAATTTCGATCCAAGATGAATAACATTTAGAATCCCCGTTGCTAGTTTAGAAAATGGAATGGTTTGCCTAAAGATAATGGGATATTAAGCATGCTATCTTGCCGGTTTTTCGAAAGTATAATCAAAGCAAATATTGTAACTATGTAAGGCAAACACGCGAGTAAATTTGGCGAGGTTGAAACGCCAATGCTTTGTAACGCCAAATTTAGTATACCCATCAAACCAAATAAGTAAGCCCCGAATACGAGTCGTCCAATGCGCCAACTTGCAAACACAACGAGTGCAAGAGCAATCCAACCTCGACCCGCTGTCATGCCATCTGCCCAAAGCGGAGTCACAATTAAAGACAGATATGCGCCGCCAAGTCCGGCCATTGCACCGCCAAACATAATTGAGCAGTAGCGGACTGTTAAAACATTTATACCCATTCTACTTGCCGTTTCTGGAGATTCACCAACCGCTCTGAGAACCAAGCCTGCGTGCGTACCATAAACAAACCAATAAAGGATAGGGCATACTGTTAAGGCAAGATAAACTATTGGGTCATGAGAAAAAAAT
>DDII01000082.1 GCA_002338445.1 Cellvibrionales bacterium UBA1854
AGTCTTGCAGATTTCTTTATATCTATCCATGCCGATGCATTTTCTAGTCCCGCGGCCTATGGAGCTTCTGTTTATGCCTTATCAACTAAAGGAGCTACTAGCGAGGCTGCCAGGTATCTTGCATCTAAAGAGAATCGTGCTGATCTCATTGGGGGTGCGGTGTCGTTGAGTCTGGGAGATAAGCCAGATGCTCTTGCTGAGGTTCTGTTAGATCTATCAATGACTGCGACTTTAAGTAGTAGTCTAGCCGCGGGTGAATATGTGCTGAAAAATATTGATGGACTTGCGAGGTTACACAAAAAACGCGTGGAGCAGGCCGGATTTTTGGTTCTTAAATCACCAGATATCCCCTCTCTACTTATCGAAGCTGGATTTATTTCAAATCCACGGGAGGCAAAACTTCTCTCCAGTGCGACTTACCAACAGAAGATGGCAAGGGCTATTTATTCGGGCATGGTTCAATATTACTTAGACAATCCACCTCCGGGAACATCTTTAGCGTTCAATAAAACTGAACGTTTAAAAACACATATTGTTCTAAAAGGTGATACGCTTTCTCAAATTGCGCAAAAGTATAGAACCTCTGTAGATACTTTATTGCATTATAACAATTTATCTTCAAAACAAATTAAAGTCGGTCAAAGGATTTCATTACCACCTCCTAAATAGCGGTCTAAAATAATGGGAAAAATTCGTGTTTTAAGCACACAATTGGCGAACCAAATAGCTGCTGGGGAGGTTGTAGATCGGCCTTTTTCTGTGGTGAAGGAGCTTGTAGAAAATAGCTTAGATGCTGGGGCGACACATATACATGTTGAGGTGAAAAAAGGTGGGATGAATCTTTTGAAAGTTCGTGATGACGGAGCGGGTATTCCATCAGATGAGATAATCCTAGCTTTAAATCGGCACTCTACCAGCAAAGTTTATGATTTAGAAGATCTAAACTCTATAAGGACTTTGGGATTTCGCGGTGAAGCTTTATCAAGCATAGCATCTGTTTCGCAATTAACATTGATATCTAGGCACTCTGAATCTGCATGGCTTGCAAAGTCAGAGGGCTGCGATACCAATGTGAGTTTACGTCCGGCAGCACATCCAAAGGGAACCACGGTTGAGGTCAGAGAATTATTTTACAATACTCCCGCAAGACGAAAGTTTTTGCGCTCTGAAGCTACGGAATACAACAATATCAGCTCATGTATAAAGAGGTTAGCTCTCAGTCGCTTTGATGTAAAGTTCGCGCTGACGAATAATGATCGATTGAGGCTGAACCTTGATGCGGCGAGTTGTTATTTAAATGAGCTAGAGAGACTCCGGGTGATATGTGGGAATACTTTTGTAGACAACGCCATTTACCTTGATAATCAAAGCGCAAAGTTAAGAGTGAAAGGATGGATTTCTTCACCCACTTTTTCTAGAGGTCAATCTGATTTGCAATATCTTTACGTCAATGGAAGATATGTGAAGGATAAAACCATCTCTTATGCAATAAGGCAAGCATATCAGGATGTGTTGTACAAGGGACGACATCCGGCCTTCGTGTTGTATCTAGAAACTGATTTAAAAGATGTTGATGTGAATGTGCATCCGACCAAACATGAAGTTAGATTTAGGGATAGCAAAATAATCCATCGCTTTGTTTACACTGCAATAAATTCTGCAATTGCGAAGGAGTATCTAAAAAATGACAATTTTAGAGATACGGAGGTTAACCATGTCTCGGGACATCAACTTAAAAAAGGAAATATGTCTACCGGAGAAATGTTTCCTTCTCATCGTTTCTTCCAGAGGGCAGATCGCAACATCGGAGGACAAAAATCAGAAATTGTTGCTTTAAAATCAGGGTCTGCCGAATTTTCCAATGATCAGAAAATTAGCAATATTGCAGACACAGATGGCTGCGAGCCAATCCCACCACTAGGATTTGCAGTAGCACAATTGAGATATGCCTATATTCTAGCAGAAAATTCGACTGGACTAGTGGTGGTAGATTCCCATGCTGCCCACGAAAGAATAATTTACGAGGAATTGAAGCGCACCTACGAGGAACAAGGACTGGTTTCTCAACCTCTTTTAGTGCCGCAAGGAGTTCTAGTAAGTGAAACTGAAGCTGATTTGGGAGAGCGTCTAAAGGAAGAGTTAAAGAAACTTGGATTAATTTTTGATAGGACTTCGTCAGAGTCGTTACTGGTAAGGGAAATTCCGGCTATTCTGAGGGGGTCGGATACAGAGCAACTCCTTCGAGACATTTTAGCTGATGTGATTCAAAATGATATCTCAAATCGAATAAGCAGCGAGATCCACCTTATCTTGGCCACAATGGCTTGCCATGGATCAGTGAGAGCGAATAGAAAGCTTACCTTGTCGGAAATGAATGCTCTTCTCCGGCAAATGGAAGAAACAGAACGAATTAATCAGTGCAATCATGGTCGACCAACTTGGACCGAGTTTCCTATCGAGGATATTGATAAATATTTTATGCGGGGTCGTTAAGTTTTGAGAGCAACAAATTTTGCGCGTCGAAATACAAGATTCCCGCTTGTTATTTTGATGGGCCCGACCGCAATTGGTAAAACTGAGTTAGCACTCTCAATTTGCCGTCATTTGCCGGTCGAAATTGTAAGTGTGGACTCCGCTCAAGTATATCGTCACTTAGACATAGGCACCGCTAAGCCGTCCAAAGCTATTTTAGAAGAGGTACCACATTGGCTAATAGATGTTGCGGATCCCAACGATATTTATAACGCAGCAAGGTTTGTGAGCGACGCTAATCATGCGATACAAAGAATTCGGCAGAAAGGGAAAATTCCTCTCTTGGTGGGTGGCAGTATGATGTATTTCAATGTGCTAATAAATGGGTTGTCTAATTTGCCGCCTGCCAGCCCGGCAGTTCGAGAAAGGTTGAATCGACAGATTGAGTTGGAGGGGCTGCAAAGTTTACACGATCGCCTTAAAAGGATTGATGTGCATACTGCATCTCGTTTGCATCCTAATCAGAGACAACGAGTAATCCGCGCCCTGGAGGTATTTGAATTAACCGGTACGCCCCTATCTAAGTTACAAGCTCAAAAAAGTTTCATTAACTGTTCTCATCCGTTGGAAATTTACCAAATTGGACTCTGGCCTTCTGATCGAACATTGCTACATCGACGAATTGAAGAGCGTTTTGAATCTATGTTAAAACGAGGATTCTGTGATGAGGTAAAGACTCTGTGCGCCCGTGGGGATTTACATCCTGAGTTTCCTGCCATTAGAGCAGTTGGATACAGACAAATATGGGGATTTCTTAAAGGTGCATACGACCTAGAAACGGCTAAAAATTTGAGTATTTTTGCTTCTAGGCAGCTAGCCAAAAGACAACTAACCTGGATGCGACGTTGGTCAGACCTTGATATTGTGCATGTTGATCCAATGAGAGATGGAGAAAAAGAGAAAAAAAATATTTTGAATCGCTTGAAAAAACGCGTGTAAAACCCCATCTTATCCTATAATAGATAATCTGTTGATATATGAATTCTTATTGGGTTGATTCAATAGTTGTTAAGACGCTTTAAAAGCGTGCTAACGGTTTTAGGAGACTGAATAATGTCCAAGGGACACAACTTACAAGATCCGTTTCTTAATGTGCTAAGGAAAGAGAAAGTCGCTGTGTCGATATTCCTCGTTAATGGTATCAAGCTCCAAGGGCAAATCGAGTCTTTTGACCAATTTGTGGTTCTATTAAAGAATACAGTTAGTCAGATGGTATACAAGCACGCAATTTCTACGGTGGTGCCATCCCGAGCGGTAAAGCTCCCCTTGCCGAGCCCGGGGTCCTCTGTAACCAACGAGGGCCGCGGCGACCTAGGAAATACGCAAACATTCTCTGAAGACGATTTCTAATAAAATATGCTGTTTTTTGGGCGACCCATTAGCGGAGAACGAATTTTAATGGTGAGCTTGAGAATGCATTCCGACGCTTGGGCAGAGGAAACCTCTGAGTTTGAGGAGTTGGTGGCCTCCACCGGTGGGAGCGCAGTTGGCCTGGTCACGGGCTATCGGAAAGCTCCGCATGCAAGATTTTTTTTAGGTAGGGGAAAATTAGAAGAAGTCGCATCGCTCAGACTCGAGAAAGGTGTGAACTTGATAATTTTTAATCACAATTTATCAGCGAGTCAAGAACGAAATCTTGAGGAAAAATTAAAGTGCAAAGTTTTGGATCGAACCGGACTGATACTTGAAATATTCGCGCAGCGAGCCCGGACACACGAGGGTAAGTTGCAAGTAGAATTGGCTCAGTTAAAGCACCTTTCGACACGCCTAATACGTGGCTGGACGCATCTTGAAAGACAGAAAGGTGGTATCGGTTTGCGTGGCCCGGGGGAGAAGCAATTAGAATCTGATAGAAGGTTGATAAGATCTCGCATCTCCAGCGTTAGAAATAGTTTGTTAAAAATACGACAGCAAAGATCTCTTGGGCGACAGGCTAGGCTCAAATTGAATACCAGAACCATATCGTTAGTAGGTTATACTAATGTAGGGAAATCAACCATATTTAACATTTTGACTAAAAGCGGAGTTTATGCTGCGGACAAGGTTTTTGCGACATTAGACCCGACAATACGCCGGGGCAAGGTTGAGAAAATTAGAAACACGGTTTTCTCTGATACAGTGGGGTTTATAAGGCGTCTCCCTCACAGCCTAATAGAGGCATTTCAGGGCACATTGGAAGAAATCCGAGGTGCTTCATTGCTTCTTCATGTGATCGATGCCTCAGCGAAAGATGTTGAGTCAATGAAACACAGCGTAGATATCGTTTTGAAAGAAATTGGTGCAAATGAAATTCCCGTGTTAACCGTGTACAACAAAGTAGATTTGCTGGTCCATTGCGAATGTCGAATAGACAGAGATGCAGACGGTTTTCCCAGAGCTGTGTGGGTATCCGCAGAAACAGGCGAGGGAATAACCTTGTTAGTTGATGCGATTGTGGAATGTAGTGAGGATGGCTCATTTACAGGAAAACTCAGTTTGCCTCCGGCACTCGCATCGTTAAGAGCTGAGCTCTATAATTGTGGAGCGGTAACGAAAGAGAGTGTTGATAATAGAGGCGTCTCTGTAGTGGACGTCAGAATGAATAGAATTGAGTATGCTCGCGTTTCAAAGCGTTATAAAGAATTCGCTGACATTTTTACCATGGCGAGTTAGATGAGTATCTTGAAGAATTGTATAGAGTAACTGGGTGGATTATCAATTAAGGCCAACTTAATAAAGTGTGCAATAGGGGTGATTTATGGCATGGAATGATCAAGGTGGGGGAAAAGATCCGTGGGGAGGAAATCGCGGTGGTGATGCACCTCCTGATATTGATGAGGCGCTGAGAAAATTGAAGGAAAAATTTTCAAGTTTTGGCGGTGGTGGCTCTGGAGGCGGTAGTTTTGGGACAGGTGGCAAATCATTAGCAACTGCTGCACTTACCATCCTTCTGCTTCTTTGGGCAATGCTGGGGGCTTACCAAATAGATGAAAAAGAGCAGGCTATTGTTTTGCGTCTAGGAAAATACAGTGAGACTGTTGGTCCCGGCTTGCATTGGAATCCACCTTTGATTGACTCGGTAGAAATTGAAAGAGTCACTGAGGAGAGGCAGTACTCTGCGAGAGGATTGATGTTGACTGAGGATGAAAATATCGCAGAACTAACGCTCACAGTTCAATATAATATTTCTGATGTGAAGGCATTTGTCCTGAATATCAAAGATCCAGAGACAACGCTCCAGCAAGCGACCGATAGTGCTCTCAGGCATGTAGTGGGTAGCTCTGGACTTGATGATGTAATTTCTACTGGACGAGAGCAGATTGCGATAGCTACCGCGGAGAAGCTCCAGGACTACTTAAATGTGTATGATAGTGGAATTAATGTTGTGAAAATAAATATTGAAGAGGCTAGACCACCTACACAAGTTCAAGAGGCATATGATGATGTGATAGAGGCGCGAGAAGACTTGGAGCGTTACATCAACGACGCCCAAGCATATTCAAATGGCATCATTCCCCAAGCTCGCGGTGAAGCACAGCGCCTAAGAGAGGAGGCTGAGGCATACAAATCGCAGGTAGTGTCAAAAGCTGAGGGTGAAACCGAGCGCTTTGTGGCATTACTTACAGAATACAAAAAGGCTCCTGTTGTGACGCGGGAACGACTTTACATCGATGCCATGGAAGAGGTTATGACGCAAACAAGTAAGGTGCTGATTGATTCGAAGGGGGGTAACAACATGCTCTATTTGCCTCTGGATCAATTAATGAGGAGTAGAAGTATTTCTCGCGAAACGAGTAATTTAGATGCAGTTGATGTTGATAGAGTGGCTGACCAAGTCTTAGACAGAATTCAGAGAAACAGCACCAGGCAAGGAGAGGGGCGGAGATGAATAAATTAGTAGGAATATCACTGACGTTTGCCGGACTTGTAGTCATAGCGGCGAGTAGTTTGTTTGTGGTCACTGAGTTTGAGCGCGGAGTGAAGCTAAGGTTCGGCAAATTAGTGGATGATGACCTTAGTCCAGGGCTCCATGTTAAGTTGCCTTTAGCCGAGCAGGTGCGTATTTTCGATGGACGAATTCTTACAGTTGATGCGCAACCTGCAAGTTTCTTTACGATTGAGAAGAAAAGGTTGATTGTTGACTCATACGCTAAATGGCGCATTCAAGATGTAGGAACATATTACAAAGCGACGGGCGGTGTAGAGTCCATTGCGCAGAATAGGCTTGCTAACCGTGTAAATAATGGTTTGAGGAACCAGTTTGGTACTCGAACTTTAAAGGAAGTGGTTTCAGGTGAGCGAGAATTGCTGATGAGAAATATTACACAGGGTCTCAATGAAACTGTATTGCAGAGCCTCGGTATAGAGGTAGTCGATGTGAGAGTCAAGCGGATTGATTTACCCTCAGAAGTTAGCAATCAAGTGTATAGACGAATGACTGCTGAACGGACGAAGGAGGCAACCGAACTGAGATCTACTGGGAAAGAGCGCGCCGAAAAGATACGAGCTTCAGCAGATAGAGAGCGCACTATTGAACTCGCAAATGCTTATAGAGATGCAGAGCAGTTGCGCGGTCAGGGGGATGCTGAAGCTGCATCAATTTATGCTAATGCTTTTAGTCGAGACGAAGAATTTTATGCATTTATCAGAAGCCTCAATGCGTACAGATCGGCTTTCGCAAACAAAGGGGATATTATGTTGGTTGAGCCGACCAGCGAGTTCTTTCGATACCTCAAACAACCTGATGGATCTTAAAGGAGTAGGAGTACGTCCTCGCCTTCATCATGCATCAGCGAGCACATTAAGGCCTTGGTATGCCAGATAACTGTAGCAAATCATTACGTGACGCGTAAAAAAGGTAGAAATCATGCCTCATGAACAGTAACCGCACAGGGACTTTTATTTTTATTGGAGGATATTCCCCTTTTTTTATGGGCAAGGTTGAGCCGACAGGGGTGAAATGTTCGGTTCATCGAGCATTCTGATTGGATCTGGGTTGCTTGTGTTCTTTCGATGAAGTCATGCCGCTGATGGAGGAGATGATAGGTGATTGGGATAGATCGTTGGATTCTTCCAGATGGTTTTGAGGATGTGCTTCCAGATCGAGCCGCGAATGTGGAGCATTTGCGTCGGGATTTGTTAGACCTTTTCGATACCTGGGGATACGATCTGATAATACCGCCGATGCTTGAGTATACCGATTCTCTTCTGGTTGAGGCAGGAAGAGACCTGGACCTGCTTACCTTCCGAGTGACGGATCAGGTGAGTGGCAAAATGATGGGTATTCGGGCGGACATAACGCCACAAACGGCACGGATCGATGCACATAGCTTCGCTAGGGAAGGAATAAGTCGATTGTGTTATGCAGGTACGGTCTTGCATGCTAGGGCCCGAGGACCGCTGTCATCTCGAGCACCTACCTCCATAGGGGTTGAACTTTTCGGTGAGAAGTCTGTGGATGCAGACATTGAAGTAGTAAACCTATTTATTCAAAGTTTACGCTTAGCTGACATTAGTGATGTTTGTCTTGATATTGGGCACGTTGACATATGTCGAGGACTACTCAAGTCGGCGGGTGTACATTCCGTTCTAAAATCAGAATTTTATGATCTACTTCAAAGAAAAGCGGGAACAGAAATTGAAAATTGGATAACTAAGAATATAAAAAATCCGCGCTTGGCTCGATGGTTATCTCTTCTTCCAAGTTTGGTTGGTGGCAGCGATATTTTGCAGGTAGCTTTGTCAGAATTCTCCGAGGCGCCTGATGAGGTGTTAAAAGCTATTGAGCAATTGATCAGTTTAGCAAATTCAGTCGAAGATACAGGATTATCAATGCACTTTGACCTTTCTGAGATGCCCGGTTTCCACTATCACACAGGATTAGTCTTCGCAGGGTTTTGCACAGGAAGCGGGAAAATTTTGGGAAACGGTGGTCGGTATGATTGTATCGGAAAAGCGTTTGGGCGCAATAGGCCAGCAACTGGCTTTGCGTTTGATTTGAATTTATTGGCAGAGCTGAGTGACAAAAAAATTCCGTCGAAAGGAGCTGTTTGGTATTTTGTGGGCGATGACGAATTATTAAATAAGGAGGCAAAAAAACTGCGTAAAGCTGGACATCGTGTTGTTCAATTATTTGAAGAAGCAAGTTCAGATTGCGTAAAAAGCGGCGATAAGCAATTGCTTAATGATAACGGCCGCATTGTAGTTCGCGACTTAGAAAGCTCACAAATTAATCGGTCTGATTACCGAAAAAAGGATATTTATGAGTAAAAGTGTGGTGGTTCTGGGATCGCAATGGGGTGATGAAGGTAAAGGGAAAATAGTTGATTTGCTAACGGATAGGGCTGGTATCGTAGTTCGGTTTCAAGGTGGACACAATGCGGGACATACACTTGTAATAAACGGAATAAAGACAGCACTTCACTTGATACCCTCAGGAATATTGCGTCCTCAAGTTAAATGCGTTATTGGCAATGGAGTCGTATTAGAACCAGACGCTTTGATTAAAGAAATAAAAATGCTGGAGGACCGTGGGGTGGGTGTGCGAGAGCGACTCAAGATTTCAGGAAATTGCCCACTGATTTTAGATTATCATGTTGCACTGGATGGCGCGCGGGAACTAGCTAGGGGTTACCATAAAATCGGTACTACTGGTCGCGGTATCGGGCCGGCTTATGAAGACAAAGTTGCTCGTCGGGGATTACGATTTGGTGACCTGGACAATCTAGAGAATTTTGCAAACAAACTCGGTGAATTAGTAGATTTCCATAATTTCTCGTTGACTAAGTACTACGGGAGGCCCAGCGTTGATTTCGACCGGATTTTGGATTCCGCTGTTAACTGGGCCTCAAAACTTTTGCCGCTCCGGGCCAATGTAAGTTTGTTTTTACAGGAAAAAAGAGAGGCGGGTGAGCACATTTTATTTGAGGGAGCTCAAGGAAGTTTGTTGGATATTGACCATGGAACGTATCCCTATGTTACGTCATCCAACACAACCGCGGGTGCCGCTGCCACAGGCACCGGACTTGGCCCGCTGTATTTAGATTCTGTCGTTGGAATTACGAAAGCATATGCTACTCGGGTAGGAGAGGGTCCATTCCCAACTGAGTTAACCTGTGCCCTAGGAGAACAACTGAGTAAGTTGGGTATGGAATTTGGCACAACCACTGGACGAAAGAGGAGATGCGGATGGTTGGACGTTGTTTCTTTGCGTCGAGTTGTTGTGACAAATAGTCTATCATCTTTGTGTCTTACGAAGCTCGATGTGCTTGACGGCTTTAGTTCTTTGAACATCTGTATTGGATATCATGGAAGGGATCATTCCAGCGAGTTTTTTCCGCAGCATGCTGATGATTACAGTAAAATAACTCCAGTGTATGAAAAGATTGAAGGTTGGAATGAGTGCACCAAAGGTATAAGAGAGTTTGACAAGCTACCGGAAAACGCTAGGGCATATATTTCTAGGATTCAGACTCTTATTGGGATCCCTATCGACATTATTTCCACCGGGCCAGATAGAGATGACACAGTAATTCTTAACCACCCATTGTCTTAGTGAAAAATCGGAGGAGTCGATGTTAATAAATTCCCGAATTAGTCTTTTAAAAAAAGCTTTGACCCATTTTTGAAGGTTTTGGGTAGGATAATCTTTAAATTTTAATTAGCTTTCGATTTTAGAAAAGTTTTCACTCTTTGCATTTTCACGGTTATACAAAGCTAAAAAGGTAGTTTTAATGAGAACAAGCAATACTAGCTCCATTCTCCAATTCATCGGCGAAACCCCCGTTATTAAGATTAATTGTTTTGATACAGGTTCTTGTGAGTTATTTGTAAAGTTGGAATCACAAAATCCTGGTGGCTCGATAAAAGATAGGATAGCTCTCACGATTGTTGAAGAAGCAGAAAAAAGTGGAGCACTCAAGGTTGGAGGCACAATTATTGAGGCTACTGCAGGTAATACGGGGATTGCATTAGCACTTGTTGCCGCAATTAAAGGATATCGTATTATTCTTGTTATCCCGGATAAAATGAGCCGCGAAAAGATTCTTCATCTGGAAGGTCTGGGAGCAGAGGTGGTATTAACTCGATCCGATGTTCCAGAAGGACATCCAGACTATTATCATGCAGTTGCGCAGAGAATTGCAGCGTCTGTGCCCGGTAGTTTTTTAGCAAACCAGTTTTCTAATCCGGCGAATCCTCTGGCACATCGTTTAACCACAGCTCCTGAGATTTGGCGGCAGTTGGGAGAGCAATTAGACGCTGTTGTGTGTGGTGTCGGTTCGGGTGGCACAGTCACTGGAATGGCCCAATTTTTCAAGGAGAGACAACTTGACGTCAAGATGGTCGTTGCTGATCCCAAAGGTTCGATAGTTGCGGATGCCGTCACTAAAGGTGATTTCGTTTATGATGGCAGTTCATGGTTAGTCGAAGGGATCGGAGAGGATTTTATACCAGATAACTTAGACCTTTCTTTAGTAGATGATGCGGAAATCGTTTCTGATGAGGAGGCTTTTCAAACATTGCAGGTACTTTTACGAGAAGAAGGGATCCTCGGAGGCTCTTCTAGTGGCACACTGGTGGCAGGGGCGGTCAAGTGGTGCAAGAGACAGAAAGAGGCAAAACGAGTCGTCACATTTATATGTGATACAGGTAATAAGTATTTATCGAAGGCGTTCAACAAAAGCTGGTTGCATGACAATCAGTTACTTGAAAAATCATGTGTCGGTAACCTAACAGATATGATAAGTCGCAGAGCAGACAGAGGTGATATGATTTCTGTTGCGCCATCCGACACGCTTAATACCGCATATAATCGTATGCGCTCCGCTGATGTGTCGCAGGTACCCGTGTTGGATAAAGAGAAACTCGTTGGCATTTTAGATGAAGAAAATTTGCTCGAGGCTGTCACTACCACCAGCTCAGCATTTTCTCAACCATCATCTGAATATATGTGCACTAATTTTGAAGTGCTTGAGAAGGACGCGAGCTTGCGTGTGTTGAGGACAGCTTTGACTTCGAATAGTGTCGCGATAATTTTTGACGGAAGTTTGTTTTTGGGTTTCATCACAAAAATTGATTTAATCAATCATGAGAGAAATCTTTTTTCAAAAATTAGGGATAACTATGAACAGAAAGAGTGATCAACTTGGATTTGAGACACGAGCAATTCATGCTGGGCAGAGTCCTGACCCATCGACCGGAGCGATTATGACTCCGATTTATGCCACTTCGACGTATGTCCAACAAAGTCCGGGAGTGCACAAGGGCTACGAATATTCGCGTAGTCATAATCCCACTCGAAGAGCTTTGGAGGCATGCATTAGTAGCTTGGAGGGAGGATGTGAGGGGTTTGCTTTTGCTTCGGGTATGTCGGCTACCGCAGCTGTAATGGAGATATTAAATTCAGGAGATCACATAATTGCTTCTGATGACCTTTATGGTGGTACCTTTAGGCTATTTGAGAACGTTAAAAAACGGTCATCAGGGTTGGAATTTACCTTCGTTGACATGAGCGATCCTAAGAAGTTGGAGATGGCTTTACGCAAAAATACTAAAATGATTTGGGTCGAGTCCCCAACCAACCCAATGCTAAAGCTTGTAGATCTAAAAGAGGCTACTACCTTTGCAAAACGTCATGCGTTGGTTTCCGTGTGTGACAACACTTTTTGTTCGCCAGCTATACAACGGCCGCTCGAATTTGGTTTTGATATGGTAGTGCACTCGGCTACTAAGTACCTTAATGGACACTCTGATGTGATAGGAGGTATCGTAGTATGTGCTTTGCATCGAGAGGAATTAGCACAACAAATCAAGTATATATCAAACTCGGTTGGTGCAATTATGAGTCCCTTCGATAGTTTTTTGGTGTTACGCAGCTTGAAAACGCTTTCTGTTCGGATAAAAAAACACTGTGCAAACGCAAAAGCTATATCTGAATTTCTTGAAAAACATCCAATGATTGAACGCGTATATTACCCGGGACTTGCTAGTCATCCGCAACATGAACTAGCCAAGATTCAGATGGAGGGTTACGGAGGCATGATAAGCGTCGTTCTGAAAGGCGGTATCCAGAGTGCAAAAATTTTTCTGGAAAATACGCAAGTTTTTTCCCTGGCAGAGAGTCTTGGTGGAGTGGAAAGCCTTATCGAGCACCCCGCAATAATGACTCACGCCTCCGTACCGGAATCTATTCGAAATTCATTGGGTATCGTTGATGGTTTGGTAAGGCTTTCAGTCGGTATCGAGAATTGTGAAGACCTCATTTGTGATTTAGAATTTGCCCTGCGCTGTATTGAAGGGATAGAACCGCACCGGAACTGTGATACTTAGCTTAATATGGGTACATTGTTTCGTTTGCAAGTCGATTGCTTTGAGTTCGGGATCATACAAGCTTAAGGTACAGGCCTTTCATACTTTGTGATCTCTCTAAACTCATCCAAGTGGAAGAGGTAATGAACTCTTTTTGGTAAATCTATCAAGGTGCTTTCGGTGATGCGTTGATAATGCTCGATAAAGCGTTTTATTTCATTCGGTTGCATAATTTCAGGAGGCAGAGGCTTGCCTTGACTTAGAATTTTTTTTATGAGCTTCTCCTCTTGATGAAGCCGCCACCTATAGACTGCACCAAACGATGGTGCGCGCAACATGACCCATTTATCGACTAATTGAAATAAGGATTGATAATTCGTTGCAAGTGCCTTGTTCACATATTCTCGCCAGGCTTGATTTGAATCATGATTTTTTTCGAATTCATTGACTGGTACTACGAGGGAATCAGCCGGCTGCGGTTCTGCACCAAGGCACCATCCTTCGAGAAGGATGAGTTGGATTGGTAATTGCGCTATTTCCCAATCTTCTCTTGAATGTCTGTCATCTCGTGACTTATCAAAGCGTGGAATCGCAACGGTTCCTGCTTTTTGAGAAAGTTGATCCAATGTGTTAATTGCAAGAGCTATATCATGTGTGCCGGGAACTCCGCGCGTAGCTAATAGAGGATGGGTGTCTCTGCTCAATTGAAATCTCTCTTCTCGCGTGAGATAGAAATCGTCCAACGATAAAGATACTGCCGAATGACCCTCAGCGCATGCATAGCTTTTAAGATAATCAGCAAGTGTCGATTTCCCAGATCCTTGTGCACCGTTGATTCCGATAATAAGCGGTTTGTTAAAGCTAGCTAAATTTACTTTTTCAGCTCGTAGAATAGGATCGAATAGTCGCGCTGCTTTTTTTAAATAATCATCTTCCAGAACATTACGTTCCAAGAAATCAATTTGCCAAGCAGAATTGATGATTTTTAAATTATTTTCTTCAGCGGACATTAAGATGGGTTTCTCGAGAACTCTTAAACTGAACTTTACAAAATGTGCGTCATATAGGAAAGATCTAATTAGGATATTTTATCGATATTTATAAGGCTTAATTATAAAAGCTGTGATGTATATATCTTGCGTGCTAATCAATGACTGGTCTAGAAACAATTTTGGATACCAACAAATGTATGTATGTTTGAGCGCAATTTTCTACCCTATATCCACAAGAGTATTTAGCGATTATGGATAAATTAATGATTTTGTTTTTTTTTGATTTTAATTTTGACTGGATGCAGTAAAAAAAGATGTCCAAAAATGTCGATAACTCGGTGAGGAACCTTGTTGTGCATGATGAATTCGAAGATATTCTTTCTACCGCTCGGTACCAAAATGGTCAAGAGCAAATTGATCGGAAACTTGCTATTCATCAGAATACAAAAACTAGGCGGGAAGCCGTTAAAAGCATAATCTTTTTTATTGGAGACGGCATGAATGCGGTAAGGTAACTGAGTTTCGTATTCTTAAGGGTCAATTGGATGGTCACCCTGGGTAGGAGGGCTTTTTAAGTTTTGGCCACTTTCCATACACGACGCTCGTTAAAACACATAATGTCGATACTCAAGTTCCGGATTCGGCAGGCAGCATGATAGCGATAATGAGCGGAGTGAAAACGAATTTTGGATTACTGGGTGTCGATGAGGAAGCAGGTTGTGGTGATTGTTCGAGTGAACGTGATAATCGTTTGATCTCTGCTCTAGTTTTTGCTCAGGTAGCAGGGATGTGAACCGGTATTGTCACTACCGCTCGCATCACGCATGCAACGCCTGCTGCGACCTACGTAAATATTGTTGAACGTGGTTGGGAAGACATATCTCTCATACCTAGCGACGAAATAATGGATGGTTGTCAAGTTATCGTACTTCAGTTGGTGAATTTTGAGAATAATCTTAAAGAAAGGTATACAGGGGTTCGTGCTGACGGCGTCGACGTGATCATGGGTGGTGGTCGCCAACATCTTTTTCTTCATCAAGACGATCCATCCACTCGGGCGTTCCTGATAAGCAAACTTCCGAGAATATTTCAACTAAGTCAGGCTCAGGCCCCCCGAAATGACTGACGGAATCTAGCTTAAGAGTGGGTTAATAAGGATCCCAGCGGTTGTTATATTTATGATCTAATTTCTTTCAATAGAGTGCGAGAAGAATGTGTTGGTCCTATTCTTAGATTATTTAGTGATTCTCATAAGGGTTATAAGGAAGAACGAGAGCGGAGAGCACTCCGAGAACCGTCCTTATTTGAAATGACCGAGGCGGCTATTGGTAAGTTGTCGAAGAGTATAAAGTTTTTTCTTGATGTCTGTTTCTGGGTACCCTAAACAGGGCAACCTCATTTTAGGTAAAGTTATCTCTTTTCAAAGTAAAAAACTGGTTCTCGACAAAGAAGGCTTGCCGTATACAACCTTGGGTTAGCAAAATGGCCGTGGGTTTCATGATTTTAGTAGAGCCTCTAACGCTGATTACGTGTATGAATTTCATACAAAAGCGGGTCGCTATAATCTCACCAATATTGATACTGAAGGAAGGGGGGGTTCACCAAGAAGGACCAATTCCATAACACGCAGAAACTCATTCGGGAGAGGATGTAGCCCTTTATGCCCGAGAACAGGAAAAACATTCGACGTTAAAATTTATAGCACAAAAAGTTATCTTTCGCATTATGGATTATGCTGAGGACCTTCGGTCTAAAGCGGTGCATAATCAAAAGTTTAGTATAAAATAATGCACCAGACCTCTGATAATCGTGATATTTAACAACTTATTCAGTTTACTTGGCGCGTTGAGATTGTCGATATCAAGATCTCCCACTTGTAGGGTGCAAAAACTGTTTAAAAATATAATGTTTTTCCATGACGGACTTGAACCTACACTCCATCGACTGTGAGTCACCAATTATAATTCTAAGAGATACGAGCGCTTTGTTTGGTTTAACACCACCATCTAACATAACACCTAAGTTTTACAAAGATTACACGAAAATGATTCTCTTGATGAAGATTACTGTGACTGATCCTTTTGCTGATTTATGTTTAACTTTGAAGTCGCTATGATTTTTTTACACAGATTAGAAATAAATCTAAACTAAGATTAGTTAGATGATACAATATATCATTGTGAAAAAACTTT
>DDII01000075.1:0-692 GCA_002338445.1 Cellvibrionales bacterium UBA1854
GCTGTTCCAAACATTAATGCTGCAGTGATTGCCAGCACATCAACTGTAGATTTCTGGCCCTCAGTATATGGCGAGAAACCCAAAGCAGTGAGCACAGAATCTAGTTTCTGCAGTACTGAAATATTTGTACCATCACTTACCTCTAAGCCAAACCCTAATTGTGGAACAGGATTGTTTGTAACCATTAATGATATAAAAATCGCGGGTACCAGGTAGGCAAAAATTAAGACGCAATATTGTGCCACTTGCGTGTAAGTGATTCCCTTCATACCTCCAAGTACGGCATACATGAAAACGATTGCCATTCCTATTATCACTCCGGTTGTAACCTCAACCTCCAAAAAACGGGAGAATACTATGCCGACTCCACGCATTTGGCCGGCAACGTAGGTAAAGGAGACAAATATCAAGCACAGAACTGCGACCAATCTAGCGGTTCGGGAGTAATATCTTTCGCCAATAAAATCTGGGATTGTATAACGACCAAACTTTCTAAGGTATGGGGCTAGAAGAAGCGCTAGTAGCACATATCCACCTGTCCAACCTAATAGGTAGACAGAACCATCTCTGCCGAGAAAAGCAATTATTCCTGCCATAGAAATAAAAGAAGCTGCGCTCATCCAGTCCGCGGCGGTAGCCATGCCATTGGCTATTGGATTTACACCTTCACCAGCTACATAGAAGTCTCTTGT
>DDII01000075.1:939-3589 GCA_002338445.1 Cellvibrionales bacterium UBA1854
GCTGCGCTCATCCAGTCCGCGGCGTTAGCCATGCCATTGGCTATTGGATTTACACCTTCACCAGCTACATAGAAGTCTCTTGTCGAGCTCGCGCGAGACCAAATTGCGATAGCGATGTAGAGTGCAAAAGATGATCCTATGAATAAAAAGGTCAATGTTTGCGTAGTCAAGATTGTTCCTCACCATCCCTCTTTGATTCACAGGATTTGAACTTTTTATCTAAAGCATTCATCCGCTTTGTATATAAAAAAATAAGACCAATAAAAACTAAAATTGCACCTTGTTGAGAGAACCAGAAGCCAAGTTTGAAGCCAAAAAAAGAAAACTGATCAAGATAGTCGACTAGTATGATGCTACAACCAAATGATACAAAACCCCATACTGCAAGAAGCTTTATCAGGAGCCAAACATTCGCCTTCCAATATGACTCGGCTTGAGTGCATGATTCTTCATCATTCATTGCGGTTTCTCAGAAATTTAATATTTGGATCGTAACAAAAATATTGGCGACTGGCGACTTAACTAGGTCGGGTAGAGAGGCTGTAATCGATCTTCAAGGACTTTTTTTTTGGATGACAACGCAGATTCACGTTTTATTTCTCGAATCAATTCCTCTTGATCGAGAAATTGCTTATCTTGGTTCCCGTACAATTGAGAGTCTAAAAGTTTAAAGTGAGTTTTTAAACTATCGTTTCTCAATTTTGCCGCGAGTGAACTTAGCGTTAGCGGAGAAGGATCCTCAAGTACAGTCTGTCCCCACTCTATTATTGCTTGCCGCATCCCAATAAAATCTTTATTTTTAGCGGCATTATTAATGGTGCTGAGACGATTGGCGATCGTCAAATCAGATTTTTCTGAGTTTCCGACTTTCTTTTCAAGACTCCGCCGCCAGATAAATAGAATAGCAATTATGGATGCAAGCAGCATCACATTGGTGATGACTGAAAAAATTAAAGGCCATTGTGGTATTCTTGGCTCAGGCTGAGCAGGTAATGTCGGGGTTTCATTCTCTTTAAGAACAGAGATATCTTTTTCGCTGGCAGCAACAAAATCGGGACGACTTTCATTTTCTGCAATCTCAAGGACTCTGCCCTCGATAACGGTGCGCTCTGTGGTTTTTAACTCTGTGTTCCACCACTCGACATATATTGATGGTATTTCCAGTCGGCCCGCACGACTGGGCACGACTGCCATAGACTCGATTCTGACCCCAATAACGTTATTGCCTCTAGTTTTTGTTTCGATTTTTGGTTGATCTGGATAAATTCTATAACTTTCAGGAGTTTCGATTGCAAGAGGGTGAATCTGTGCCCCGGTTAAACCAACAGCTGTCACTGTAATGCTACGGGTGATTGGTTCACCTACCTTTAATTTTTCGAGATCTCCGTTCCAAATTTCAGTAAGCTCAAGCTTTTTTGTTGGCAACCAACTATCACCAGAAAAATCCTTTGGCCGATCCAAGATTTCTAATGTAGTCTCATCAGTGATCCGTACTATTTTTTTCCCCCTCTGATTGAAGACGCCAAATTGGCGTCTACTAGCCGCCTCATAAGCCTCAAAACGCTGCCCCTTTATATTCATTTGTCCACTAGCCTGTGCAAAAATTGCATAACTTTTCTCGATCACTCTATACTCACGCCCTTCGATTATTTTTGTATACTGCTTGTCCTGAAATTCTTCGAAAATGCCATCAGGTAACGTTAATGGTGTTAAGCTGAAATCTGTCAGAGGGGTAGAATAAAGAAGTCTGGTTGTCAGGAGTACTTGTTCTTGTACTCTCGCAATTTTTTTGTCAACCACAGTTTCTGCAAAAATTGCTGGCTTGGAAACACTGTTCTCTGAGTCGGCGACTTCAACCACATTTATTTCGAGAGCATCACTCACCTCACCCTCGTAGTTTAAGGAGGGTATGAGTAAATTTCCGGCTCTGAGAGGTATCAGTGTAAGATTCCAGTCGGTGAATGACTTTGCATCTCCATTTTGCACAATGTATTGTTGTTGGCGGCTGCTTGATATGATTTCAAAGTCATTTTCAAGGGCCGTAAAGTCAGGCTCGCCTGATCTCGCCTGACCATTGTACCGGATGGTAAGGTTTAGACTTTCGTTAATAAAGGTATTGAGTCGGTCAGCAGTGACGCTTAAACCGGAAGATTTAGCAAACGAGGCCTGAGAAACAAAAAGGATCAGTGCGCTGAAAAAAAATGGGAGTACGCTTATTTCTGGGATTCTATTGCGCGAGGGGATTACCTTTATTGTATTTAATCTTAGAATCGGCATTCAAGTGTACTCAATAACGCTGAGATTGCTCATTGTTTGGTGGCATCGGTCGTTTAGGCTGTCTCCTGCGAAGTTCTTCCTGATATCGAAATTTTGCTCTTAGAAGGCCGCCAGGGTCGTCTGGAATACTTCTGAGTAATTGTTCTAGTTCTTGCTGTGCCTGCCGAGCTTCAGTACTTTCCTCGGCCTGATTTAATTCATCTTTCTTTGTTTTGGCTTGCTCTTGTGATCTCTCACCCTCATCACGCTGGTCTTTGTTTTCTCGATCAGTCTCTTCGGACCCCTCAGAAATTGGATCTGTAGGAGGACTATTATTTTTTTCTGACTTATTGTCGGATTGACCTTGCTGTTGCTGTTGCTGTTGATCTCGTTG
>DDII01000075.1:3940-23793 GCA_002338445.1 Cellvibrionales bacterium UBA1854
GTTGATCTTGTTGTTGCTGCTGCTCCAAGAGATCCTCCAACAATCTTTTGTTAAATAATGCATCTTCAGAATTGGGAGCGATTTCCAATGATCTAGCATACGTGTCTATTGCAGCCTCAAATTCCCCAATGTTTGCTAGACTATTGGCTAAATTATAAAGAGTGTCTGCATCAGCATTTTTGGAGAGTGCACCGAATTCCTCGACGGCCGACTGATAATCTCCTGCTATATAAGCTGCGCTGGCTCGCCATTGGTCATCCCTAAAAAGACCTTGAGCTTCTTTAGCATTTCCAGACTCCAATGCCTTCGCCGCCTGTTGATCTTTTCGTTCCCATAAGTCGTTCCACTCAAAAGCGTTGATTGAGAAAGGATATAAAAAAGGCATCAGCAAAAATGCTACGAGTACTCCCCGTTGGAAAGCGAGTATAATGAGAGGGAGCAGTATGATTATAAGCCAGTATCCTTGATCATTCCAAACGTCGAACGAGCGTTCAGTTTCTCGAATTTCATTAGGCATGCTGATTAGAGTGTGCTTGAGTAATAAGTTAATATCATTATTATCAGATGCCATGGATTGATATACACCGCCAGTTTTTTCTGCAAGTTTTTTGAGAGATTCGGGTTCCAACTTTGGTATCAAGATATTGCCCCTCTGATCTTTTAAAAATCCACCATAAGATAATGGTATCGGCGCTCCTTGTTCTGTTCCGATGCCTAGAATAGACACTCTAAAAAGTCCATTTATATTAACAATAGTCTCGATCGTTGAAAATGCTCTTCTATCTAC
Organism: Cellvibrionales bacterium UBA1854; assembly: GCA_002338445.1. GTDB lineage: Bacteria > Pseudomonadota > Gammaproteobacteria > Pseudomonadales > Porticoccaceae > TMED48. Next base: position 4,728 of record DDII01000075.1, read on the forward strand.
GCCGTCAGTAACCAATAAGATGTCAGCGCGGCTGAGTCCGGAGTTGGCAGTAATTTCTGTAGATATTTCTATTGCCTCTTCAATATTACTGCCAAGTGTTGGCATCATAGTTGGATCGAGGGAGTTTACGAGGTTAATTATAGTTTTTGAATCATCGGTCAGCGGAGATACTAAATGTGCACTCCCTGCGTAGACCACTAGTGCCGTGAGGCCCTCCTTTCGGAGTTTTAAGATATCAATCAGTTTATATCGAGCTCTCAAAATGCGACTGGGTTTTATATCCTGCGCGAGCATTGACGGGGATAGATCTAGAACGATAATTAAGGCAGAGGTTTTCTTTGCCACTGGCTCGGGGAGCTTTTCCCAAGCAGGACCAGCGAGCGCGGTACACGCCAGTACCCAGGCTGTTAGCCACAATAAGAATTGCATTCTTTTTTTGAATTCTGAGGCAACCTCACCACTGTCTATTAAATAATTGGCAAGCACTGGGTCTATAACACCTCGCCAACTACCAGAGCCCTTATTCTGTGATTTGTACAGTAACCAAATCATGAGGATGGGTAGTAGTCCCAGAAACCAAAAGGGGCGAACAAAATGGAAGTCGCCTAGGATCTCATTCATATACTCTGAACTTGTTACTTATGAATGTTGCAATAATTGCAAAACAAAACGCAGCACTTAATGGCCAGTGGTAAAGAGCGAGGGTAGGTCGAATTGTTTCTAACTCTTGCTCTATCGGCTCTATTTCATTGAGATAATCGTAGATCGTTGAGAGTTCCGACGGGTTCCGAGCTCTAAAGTAGTTTCCACCTGTAGTATCAGCAATTATTGAAAGAGTCTCCTCATCTAAATCCGCGGAAGGATTCACTATTCGTTTTCCAAAAAGTCCCCATTCCTCTTGTTTTTCTGCACCAATCCCTATGGTGTGTATTTTTACTTTGGCCTTTGCTGCAAGTTGCGCAGCTTTGAGAGGGTTTATCTCACCGGCGTTGTTTGAGCCATCAGTAAGTAGTATGAGAACTCGATTATTTGCAGGTCGATCTTGAAGACGTTTGATGGCCAAACCAATTGCGTCTCCTATCGCAGTCCCCTGACCAGCAAAGCCAATTTGGGCCTCGTTGAGCAATAATTCCATAGTTTTTCTATCAAAAGAAAGAGGGGTTTGCAGATAGGCTCTCTCGCCATACAGAATTAACCCAAGTCGATCACCTTTTCGCTTTAGGACGAAATCTCCAACTACAGATTTTACGGCTTCAAGTCGACTTACACTTCGGCCATTAATGTTCATGTCGTCCTGTTCCATGCTCCCAGAGATATCTACTGCGACCAGTATGTCTCTTCCCGAAGTAGGGAGTTCCATAGGCTGCCCAAACCATACTGGGCGGGAAAGGGCAACAATCGCACACAACCAACAAAGGTAAAGCAGCAGGAGAATTAACCACTTGCGCCAGCTCCGTCTCTTGATACTCAGATTTCTATTAGCTATTTTTGACAAAAAAGTAGAACGAAGTGCGGGAGTTTGAAGAGGCATCGGCCTTCTAATAAGTCTGAATATGAGAGGTAGTGGCGCCAAAAGAAGTATCCAGGGCCATATAAGTGTTATCATACTTTCGCCTGCGTTACTTTGTGATCCAAGATCCATCTTCTTGAATCTGTCATAATTAGATTACAAAGATCTGTTATGCCCTCGATCTCAATGCCTAGTATGGGGGAATACAAAGCCTGATCCAGCTTTTCTCGATCACAGTTAAACAGACTTTTTTTGGAACAACTTTCTTGCAAAAAGTTCAAAAATTCGTCTGTCGACAAGCTCGCAGAGTGATTTTCACCGGTAGCTGAAATCACTGTTCTTCGCAGTAATTCGAGAAAATTTTGAATCCTCTCCTTATCTCCCTCCAGCGAACAAATTTTGCGGTGTTCAGCGAGCGCTTTTCGTCTGTATTTCCGTGAATCTAAGTAATGCGCCAAAAAGTATCCTATAACCACTATCAGCATCACAGAAAACGCGAGTAAAATCCACCATCCAGGGGCTGGGGGCCATGGAGATACGGCCGCCGGGAGATGGAGATCTCTTAACTCACTAAGAGGATCTGGACTGCTCATGGATTCTCTCTCATCATCTTCTCAAATTTCTTACTTTTTTTTCCTACTATGCTTGCCAAAGACTCGACCTAAAACTTGCATAATATCCATGGAGCAATTAAAAGAAATAAGGCCTATTTTCAATTGATCGCTGATTTTTTGAAGGTGCTTTACATGCTCTTGATAAGTATGTCTGTATGAGTCACGAAGAGTTTTGCTACTAGTGTTTAGTAAAGTTCTTCGGTCTCCGTCAGTTACAGCATAAAATCCTGGGGGCGGCAGCTCCTCTTCTAACGGATCAAATATATGACAAAAGTATACTTTTGAATGTCTCACAAGTTTAAAGAGTAGATGATGGCTATGCTCATCGAAATCTAAAAAATCGCTGACAATAAATAATGTTGAACCTGGCATCAGGAACCTCTGAGTCTCCTCAAAGATTTCTGCCAACGTGTAGCAATCTTGGCGAGGATTAAGTAATTCAGCGCTCAAATTGTTCAACGATCGAATATAATTTAGCACCGAATGGTGACTGCGTCTCGGTTTTATGCTAGCAGTTTTTTCCTGACCGAAAACTATTCCACCGAGTCGATCATTCGATGATAATGCTGCCCAAGCGAGAGCGGCTGAAACTTCACTTGCAGCAACAGACTTTAGTCGTTGACTACCGAAAAACATGGTTGCGCGCAGATCAGTTATTACAACCAAAGGTTTCTCCCGCTCTTCAGTATAAATTTTAGTGTATGTATTGTGACTTCGCGCGGTGACTCTCCAGTCTATGGTCCTTACATCGTCGCCAGCTTGATATATACGTACTTCCTCAAAGTCCATTCCACGGCCACGTATTCTGGACTTATGAGAACCAGATGTAATTTGCCTTACTGGAGAATTTGGAAACCCATGTAGTTCGCGTGCCGCATGCCGAAGTCTTATCATGGACTCGATACTGGCGATTGCCGGATTTTTTGCTTCATCGGTAACTATCATAATCTATAAGCATATTACCTGAGGAGATTTAAGCCGAAGGTACAACGCGGATCAGTTCTTCCAAAACCCGATTTATTGAAATACCTCCAGCTTCGGCCTCAAAGCTCAGGATAAGTCGATGCCTTAAGACATCTTGAGCTATACTGCGAACATCATCGGGGGAAACAAAATCACGATCATCTAACCAGGCAATTGCTTTGCTACAGCGGTCAAGGGCAATTGTGGCTCTGGGACTAGCACCATAATCGATCCAATCTCCCAGCTCTTTTGAATACTTGGTTGCCGTTCGAGTGGCTAAGATAATTTGTATTAGATAATTTTGAACTGGCTCGGCCATGTGGACTCGCATGATCTCCCCTCTGGCTCTTATTAACGATTCTTGATCAATCTTTGGGAATGGAGTGTTTGCCGGATTAAGTACCTCTTGCCGCGCAATCTCTAAAATCCTGCGCTCCGCATCTGCGGCCGGATAATCTAATGAGATGTGCATCAGGAAACGATCCATCTGCGCCTCCGGCAGAGGATATGTACCCTCTTGTTCGATAGGATTTTGTGTAGCCATCACTAAGAAGAGATTGGGAAGCTTGTATGTTTTTTTGCCGACAGTGATCTGCCGTTCTGCCATAGCTTCAAGAAGGGCTGACTGAACTTTTGCAGGAGCCCTATTTATCTCGTCAGCAAGGATCAGATTGTGAAATAAGGGGCCTGTCTGAAATTCAAAGGTACCCTCTTGCGGCCTATAAATTTCGCTACCCGTTAGATCGGCTGGGAGCAGGTCGGGGGTAAACTGAACCCTGTGGAAGTCTGCATCTAAGCCCTCGGAAAGAGTTTTAATAGCTTTGGTTTTAGCAAGACCAGGGGCACCCTCTACGAGGATATGTCCATCTGCAAGAAGCGCTAGCAATAGCCGCTCTACGAGCACGTTTTGACCAACAATTTTATCAGCGAGCCAATTCTTTAATTCAGTTATCTGCGTTTGCAAGTGATGTAGCCTCCCTACTGGTTTACCCCACAATATAAGCAAAATAAAATTCATTATGATGTTCTATGCAAATCACGTACTAATCGGGTTATTTTGCCGGATATAAAAAAATATTTTACGATGTATGTTGAGTATCGTAAACGGTATATTGTTGCAGTAGTGTTACTTATATCTCGAACTTGTATAGCTTCAACTTGCACTTTGAAGAACATTACCTCAATGTTGCGACATCAGTCTAGTTATTATGCTAGTAGAAAAACTAAAGAGCAGACAAATAATTAATGGTAGCTATGAACCTGGAATCAAATAAAAACAACAAGCAACATTTACTTCAGGCGTTAAGTGCACTTTCCCAGCAGCACTTAGAGATGTCGGAAGTTTCTCTTTTCGACCAGTTCGCGTGTCATGCGATCCAACAATACCTAGATAAGGATTATCTAAATCGGCCCTTGGAAACAATATTCTGGAATCTTTATGGACTTTTCCGCGTAGTGTCTAATTCTGAACCATACTCATTAATGAGCGAGTCCATGTGTTTTGGGCGCTTACGTGTCTTTAATCCTAGGACTCATCTTGATGGTTGGGAATGTGCCCAAACGGTTATTTTTATCAATTGTCCCGACCGCCCTTTTCTAGTGGACTCTTTGAGAATTGGTTTGAATTCTGAGATCCCAATAATTCACTCTCTGAAGAGTAGTCCTATTTGGGTTCTTCGTGATGATAAGGGCATTGCCATTCGATTCAGTGGTGAAGAAATTACCAATGGGCACTCTGAAGCTCTCATTGCTGCAGAAATTCAAGCGCTAGATGACTCCAGACTTGAATCATTAAAACTCAGGTTGACAAAAATATTGAGTGATGTCGATCTTGTTGTTTCAAATCATTCAAGAATGAGGAGTCGATTAGCGGCCGAAATAACAAGTGTTAAAACACTTGCGCCGCCGCATGAAAATTTGAGTGAGGACATTGAATTTTTGAACTGGATGCTTGATGGAGCTTTTGTATTTTTGGGCGTGATTGCTTTTGAGTTGAAGAACAAGGATGGTATTGATTACCTCTGTGAGGAACCGGATAGCCGAGATGGTCTATTCAAAGGAAGGTGTAATTCAACAAAGGAGCAAGCAGTAGATCAATTAGATGACGATTCGGTAAAATTTTATCAAAGCTCTGGGCCGGTAATACACGCAAGGTCTTCACGTCGTTCTCACATACATCGAAATAACTATTCCAACTATGTTGTTATAAAGAAATTTGATGAGAGTGGACTTGTCATTGGAGAAACACGTTTTATGGGACTGCATACTTCCCAATTTCATAGATACAGTACTGATCGGATACCGATTTTAAGGAAGAGGATAGATGCACTGCTCGAGGACTCGGGGTTGATTTGTGGGAGCCATGATTACAAGGGCTTGGTCGCCATCGCAGATGCTTTTCCTCGGGAAGAATTATTGCAAATGCCAAGGCAGCAGTTGCTTGATGTCTTAATGGGGGTTTTACATGGTCAACAGCGAAACGCTAGTTTAGTTTTCGCATACAGAGATATATTTAAAAAGTTCCTGAGTTGCTTCGTTTTTATTCCCAGAATCTCTTTCAACTCTGATGTAAGAGCAAAAATTCAGCGTGCATTTGAGCATTATCTCGGTGCGGATGAGAGTAACTTTGTGAGCTTTTTTGTTCCTGAATCCACTCTCGTCAGAGTATATTTGCTCATACCGACTGTCCCAGGCCAGTTCTTGAAAGTGGACGTTGCAGTGTTTGAAGCGTTAGTGCAGAGAATAGTTTCGGACTGGCGTGAAGAATTCAAGCTCGTCACAAGAACCGAATTTAACAATCAGAGATCTTCCTCAATTATCAGGAGTTTTTCTGAGGGATTCTCCATTACCTACAGAGAACTTTATTCACCGGCTGAGGCATTACGAGATATTATTTTTTTGGAACGTCTTGTTGAGTCGGATGATTTGGTTGTTGATACAGGATCGTTAGCTGATAAAGATGGACCTCATTTGAAGTTGTTTCATCGCGAAACGCCCTTGCCACTCTCAGATCTTGTCCCAATACTTGAGAATATGGGTCTGAGGGTGCTGTTAGAGCGTCCTCATGAAATTAAGCATCTTGATGAGGGGGTTTTTTGGAAACAGGATCTCTCACTCGGGATTGATTCAGAGCGTGATTTGGCAGAGGTTGGGGATGAAGTCAGACTGGCCCTCACGGCAGTATGGGCCTCGAAATGTGAGAATGATCGTTTTAATCGTTTGGTGGTATCTTCAGGATTAGATTGGCGAGTTGCTTCTTTATTTAGAGCTTACTCCCGTTATCTAAAGCAGCTTCGGATACCTTTTAGTCAAGAATTTATTGCAGAAACTCTTATAAGGCATCCAGTATTGTGTGCACAGTTTAAAGATTTGTTTAGCACGATGTTGGACCCTGCAACGGAGCATGCGCAAAATTCTGAAACGATAAACTTTCTGACCGATTCGATTAATAAAAATATTGAAGCGGTGGAGGATATAAATCAGGATAGTGTTTTGCGAGCCTTTCACTGCCTGATAGGTGCCACTCTGCGAACTAATTTTTTTCAAAAGTCTGGAGTAGAGTATGCGCCCTATATCTCCCTAAAGCTGGCAACATCTAAAATACCATACGCTCCTGAACCTCGCCCAGAAATTGAGTTCTTTGTATATTCCCCCGAATTTGAAGGAGTGCATCTTCGAGAAGCAAAGGTGTCTAGAGGAGGGCTAAGGTGGTCGGATCGCTTAGAAGATTATCGCACCGAAATTCTCGGCCTTATGAAGGCGCAAAAAGTGAAAAATGCTTTGATAGTGCCCGCTGGAGCAAAAGGTGGGTTTGTAGTGAAAGACTTGAGAGAGAGGGGGGGTCTCGATGCTCGTAGGGAAAAAGGCATCAGAAGTTACAAATTATACATCAAGGCTTTATTAGATATTACAGATAACCGTAAAGGCGATCAAATAATATCACCACTCGGTCTTCGTAAAAGAGATGGGGACGATCCTTACCTTGCTGTTGCTGCTGACAAAGGTACTGCCGATTTTTCAGATATTGCAAATGGCTTGGCTCAGAAGAGTGACTATTGGTTGGGTGATGCTTTCGCATCAGGCGGGTCTAATGGTTATGATCACAAGGTTATGGGTATCACTGCGAGGGGCGCATGGGTCGCCGTTGAAAGACATTTCCGGGAAATTGGAGTCGATATCCACACCGATCAATTTGATGTTATCGGCATAGGTGATATGTCAGGCGATGTGTTCGGAAACGGGATGCTATTATCACCATGTATTCGCTTGCTGGCTGCATTCAATCATAAACACATATTTGTTGATCCCAATGCAGATGTAGCTGCCTCGTTTGAGGAACGACGCAGGTTGTTTTCATTGAGGGGAAGCCAATGGACAGATTTTGATGACTCAGTTCTCTCGCAGGGCGGACGCATTTTCTTCAGGAATACAAAATTACTCAAATTAACGCCGGAGATCAAGTCACGTTTTTCAATTGAAAATGATACTCTCACGCCAAATGAGTTGATCAAGAAATTGCTTGTTGCAGACGTTGATTTACTATGGAATGGCGGCGTTGGAACGTATGTAAAATCTGAATTTGAAACCGATTTTCAGGTGGGAGACAAGGCCAATGATGCTTTGCGGGTTAACGGAAATCAATTACGCTGCCGTGTTATTGGAGAGGGTGGTAATTTGGGCATGACTCAGCTTGCGCGCATTGAATTCAGTTTGCTTGGAGGCCTCTGTAATACAGATTTTATAGATAACTCCGCTGGCGTGGATTGCTCTGACCATGAAGTGAATATAAAAATCTTGTTAGACACATTTGTCCGCAATGGTAGTATGCAAAAGGTGGATCGAAATACTTTGCTAGATTCCATGACATCGTCGGTTGCGGATAAAGTTTTACAAAACAACAGTCGTCAAACTCAGTCAATCAGTATTGCGCAGAGAGGCATTGGTCGAAACTGTTTTGAGCTTGAACGTTTTATGCTTTGGTTGGAAGAAAAAGGCGAATTAAATCGAAAACATGAGTTTTTGCCAAGCGAGAAGGTCGTGTCAGAAAGAGCAGCACGTCAACAAATATTGTGGACGCGTCCAGAGCTTGCGGTGTTGCTCTGTTACTCGAAGATTATGGTCAAAGAAGCTCTTTTGCAGGTGGATCTATTAGGGGACGCGTGGTTGTCTGATTCCGTTGAACAGGCTTTCCCCAGAGCTCTTGTAGACTTTGCCGGAGGCTCGGTTATTAAACATAACCTAGCTAGAGAAATAGCGGCTACTCAATTGGCTAATGACATGATAAATCGGTTTGGCCTAACTTTTTTCTATCATGTGACCGAAACCACTGGAGGAACTGCGCATCAGATTGTCAAAGCGCTCAAGGTTGTAATACATGTCTTTGGTATTGATGAACTTTGGAAATCAATTGAAGATGATCACGAAAACTTGCCCTCCTCACATCAATTGGATTTATTTTGTGTTTTGATAAAACTTGTTCGTCGAGGTACTCGCTGGTTTCTAAATAGCTGTGAGGATTTTTCGGATTGTGGGAGTATGATCGAAAAATATGCGAATCCGATGAACCAACTCTTGCAGCATTGGGTCGCCTTGCGTCCTGAACAATGGAATTTAGAAGAAGGCTCTCGATTTAGTCGGCTAGCCAAGAACAATCGGCTTTCGGCATTGGAAGCGCTAACGGAAAACATGTTTTTCAGTTTGAGTATCATCAAAATCTCTCTCAATTCTGAGAAATCTATTGAAAAAATTGCCAAAGACTATTCCTTTATCAATGAAGAGCTAGTTTTAGACAAATTAATGTCACACATACTCGATCTCAACCCCCATAGCCACTGGCAATTCATGGCCCAAGACACTTACATTGATCAATTAGCACAGCACAAATATGATCTATTGGAGATATTAATTTCTGACAGCAAAGAGCAGTTGTTTGAAATGCCGGAGGTTTGGAAGAAGAATGAATTAATCTTGATTTCTCATTGGAAAGATCTAATGACAACGGGGTGGGATTCTGGCGAAGATAATTTTTCTCAAGTTACCGTTGCGCTTGCTCAATTTCATAAACTTTTGGTTTTTTTGAAAAGAAGAACGTTTGTATCGTAACTATAAGTTTATGTCGAGCGTATTATTACTGGAATTAGTGTACTTAGGCGCTTATGAAAAGCTTGAGATGAAAGAGCGCTGTTTAAGTTTGGTTCAAATAGTGCGCTGTCGCCCTAAAGGGCTACATACTTTAAAATTTTTTGTTGGAAAGTTTGTTGATTAAAACTATTCCAGAAATCCGCTTTCTCCTCACGGCACCCCTGGTTCCAGCAGCAAACTAATTTGGAATCTACTTTGTGGCGACAGGTGTATGAGGGTCCTCTTTGAATAGAGGCTTGGTACCCTTTTAGGAAAGAGCGGGCAGCTAGATCACGTTTCTGTTTTTTATAGATTTTTCCTTTCGGGGATCATTGGCGAAAAATTTAATATATAAAGCCCATATTTTGATACTTATACAGAAAATAACCCTGTCTTTAAGGCTGCATGTTGTTAATGATGCGCGGTGAGTTATCATCTATCCAATAATAAAATAAAGCAGTCTTGTCTTGTTCTTCTGTCGACTACGTTCTTTATATAGTAATTTATCTGTACATTCCTCTTGGTAATCTATATGTCATATATAATTAAGGAAAAACAGGAGCATTCATGGGCTGCAAGTTGTTCATCGGGTTTAGAGGCTTTGTTAGTTGATGAACTTCGGGCGTTAGGAGCGATAAATTTGAAGGAAACGATCTCTACAGTAGCCTTCACAGGCACGCTGGAGGTTGCATATCAGTGTTGCCTTTGGTCTCGGTTAGCCAATCGCATTTTTTATGTAGTTAAAAGTTTTTCGATTACGTCGGTTGATGATCTTTACCAAAATACGTTTGATGTTGAATGGGAGAACCATTTTTCACCGAAGGAGTCATTTTCTGTAGATTTCAGGGGCACAAACAAATTTTTAGATAACTCTCTTTATGGCGCGCGGAAGGTTAAAGACGCGGTAGTAGATCGTTTCAGAGATATTTCAGGCCAAAGACCCAGTGTTGATACTAAGGAGCCTAAACTGAGGCTAAACGCGCGTCTTAATAGAGACCGAGTTCAACTCAGCATTGATTTGGCCGGTGAAAGTTTGCACCGAAGAGGTTACCGCCGTGCATCTGGATCAGCACCTTTAAAAGAAAATCTTGCGGCAGCTTTATTGCTAAGGTCGGGGTGGCCTAACATTTTTAAGCGGGGCGGAGGTTTAATTGATCCGATGTGTGGAGGAGGCACTTTTTTGATTGAAGCTGCCATGATTGCCAGGGATATCGCTCCAGGTCTTTTACGTAGAAAGTTTGGTTTCGAATCTTGGAAATTTCATAAGGCACCTGTCTGGGAGTCATTAATTAGCGAAGCGAGGGCTCGTCGAATCGCTGGATTAAAAAACTTTTGTTCAGACATCCGAGGTTTTGACATCGATCCCTCGGCGATCGAGGCTGCACGTTTAAACATAGCGGCCTGTGACCTTGACAAACATATTCATGTAGCAGTCAAGCAGATAGATCAAATTGATGATGTATCCTCAGAAATAAGAGGATTGGTTATAACTAATCCACCGTACGGTAAAAGACTTGACGATCTTAAAACTCTCAGGCCTGTGTACCAAAAGTTAAGTAAAGTATTAAAACTAAATTTCCAAGGATGGAGCGCATCAGTTTTCACAGGAAATCTTGAGCTAGTTCGTGAGATAGACCTGAGTCCATCCCGTCAATATAAATTTTATAATGCGTCTATTCCCTGTAAGTTATTGGTTTTTAATGGCATAAGATCCAAATCTCAACAGATTCGCTCGCGTTTGACAATCCCACCTTCATCAGAAGAAATAGGTCCAGATGCGCACATGCTCTTGAATCGTCTCAAGAAAAACAGACGAAAATTAAATTCATGGTTGAAGGCCAATTCGACTAACTGTTATCGACTATATGATTGCGACTTACCTGAGTATGCAATTGCAATAGACGTCTATAAAGACGTACTGCTTATTCAAGAGAATAAATTGCCGTCGCATTTGGAGGAGACAAAAGCGTCAGAGAGACTCATGGACGCCGCAAAGGTTGTAAATAAATGTGCTATCGATTGGAAATACAGAGTTTTGTATAAACAAAGAGTTCGTCAACGTGGTTTGAGACAATATCAAAAATCGGAGGACGACGGCGCGATCATAATGTTGGTTGAAGAGGGTCCAGCAAAATTTGAAGTTAATCTCACTAAGTATATTGATACTGGTTTATTTTTAGACCAAAGAAAATTGCGGGCTAGGATTGCCTCAGAAATTAAGGGAAAAAGTTTTCTAAACTTGTTCTGTTATACTGCGACTGCCACAGTGCAAGCTGCGCTGGGGGGAGCGAAGAGCTCCCTAAGTTGTGATATGTCAAATACGTATCTTTCTTGGGCTAATCGAAATATGAGTTTGAATAATATTTCAGCGTTAGTTCATAAATTACTGCGCGTAGATTGCGTGCAGTGGTTGAGTGAACATCGAATCGTGGATGAGTCCTTTGATATTATTCTTCTAGATCCGCCAACTTTTTCAAATTCAAAAAAAATGGCCAAGGCTTTTGATGTGGCGAGCGATCATGAGAACCTAGTTATTTGGTGCATGAAGTTGCTGACGCCTGGGGGCACATTATATTTTTCGACAAATTTCAAAAAATTTAAGATTAGTAAGAGGATTCTGCATCAATTTATTATTCGGGACATTACAAAGGAGACAATTGATTTTGATTTTTGGCGCAATCCAAAGGTTCATCGCGTTTACGAAATTAAAAACCGATAGTAACTATAACTGGATCTACATTCATATCCAGTAAGATCCGAATCATCGAAAAAAGCACATTGGTTTAAGTCTTGAGTGGCCAGGGAGCAACATAGTCTTTTAGGGGCACCTTTATAGGTTTAGCGTGCTTGATGGAGGGTGTCCCAATGTACAAGAAGCCGATGATGTCCTCTTTTTCAGATACTCCAAGACCGCCCTTGATAATGTTCGAGTAAGCGTAAGCACCTGTTCGCCAAACAGTTCCAAATCCGCTAAAATATGCAGCAAGTCCTATATTGTTGAGTACACCGCCCGTGGACACGCTTTGTTCAATTTTTGGCACATTAGGATGTTCTTGATAACTAGATATCCCTACGATAATAAGAGGGGCTCGTAGTGCTTTTTTTTTCGCATGCTCTATAAGTTCTTGCTTGTAATCACGATTTTTATATTTCTCATGTTCGGCAAACAACTGGCCTAGTTCAAATCTATCATCACCACTTATTTTTAAGAAACGCCATGGTCTCAGATGCATATGGTCTGGGGACCTTAATGCTGCTGACAATATTCTGTTTAATACATCATCGCATGGAGCCGGCTCTTGAAGTCTCGGCACTGATCTTCGATTAAGCATATGGGTAAGGGCTTCAGGAATTGAGGACGAGGTGTTTGACATATTGTGCTCTCTTACGAAGTATTAAAGTTTATAAATTAAAAGGTATCTATAATGCGTTATACTACTCAACTTCGTATTTTTGCGTAACAATTTTTGTTTAACTGGGGTCCGTTAAACGCGTTAAAGGTAAATTGACCAAGATGATGATTTGGTGACCGAAAAAAACTGTGACTATTTTAGAGGACGTAATTCATGGACCTCAAAGAAAAGCACGAGGCGTCGGCGAAGGCGATATGCTCGATATATACTTTTCTCGATATTAGAATCGATAGTGTAGAAAATGGTATTTGCCGGTCTAAAATCCCACTCTCGGTGAATACATAAAATCTCGTGAATGTTATGCATGCTGGGCCTATTTGGATGGCAGCGGAATACCTAGGAGGGCTAGTGGCGTTTCATAATTTGCCTGATTCTAAATATCAACTGGTGGTTGTTGGTGTTACTATCAAGTTTATGAGGCCCGCCACTCCAAATATCACCGCAGAAACAATTTTTCCTGATAAGGATGGAAGATTAATGAAGAAATCGCTTTTGTCTATGGGTCGCTTTGACTTTTCCATAGACATTGTCGTGAGGGATAGCATCGGAAGAATCGTAGCTGAAGTCGACGGTGATTTAGTTAATAAAGATTTTTCAAACCTTATGTAAGGCGAGACTCTCCATACGAAAACTATTTTATGACTTTTTTTAATTATTTTGTTCGTTTGGTATTTCTGATCCTTTGGATGATCTTTTTTTTAAATTTCTTTAAGCCTTTCTCAAGTCATTGGAGTTCAACCGTAACCTTTGCTGGACTTCTATTGTCGATATTGCACCTGTCAGAGTTTGTTGTGGTTCAGAGTTCGCCAAAATTTATCCGTCGAGCAGGAATAGTTGATGTAATATACGTTTTGTTGTTCGGTTCGAATTATTGGTTACCAATTTTAGAAAAGCAAGCTGCCAATCAGAGTGCTAACCACGCTTTAAAAGGGGAGGACCCTACGAATGATAGTAAATAATCATCAGCTATGGCGGTGCTTAAGTTGGTGTTTGAACGATGCCTGATCTAGTGCTGTACACCGGCCCAAATTGTCATCTTTGCGATCATGCTGAAGAGATATTAAAACCCCTTCTCTTGCGGCAGGATATAAAAATGACGAAGAGGGATATTTCTTCTGATATGAGTTTGAAAAAAAAGTATGGATTACGAATCCCTGTACTTCTTTTTAATGGCGGAATTGAGATAGATTGGCCATTTACAACATTTCAGATTGAAGAGCTCGTAAATAATTTATGAACTACAAATAATGTTTTGTTATAAATCTGTCTAAAGCATTAGCAAATGTCATGCGATCACGTTTCGATAAGGGTGGCGGACCTCCTACATGAATTCCGGATCCTCGGATTGATTCCATGAAGTCTCGAATATTTAATTTTGATCTAATATTCTCAGAAGTATACAACTCGCCCCGAGGGTTGAGGGCGTGGCCGCCAGCGTCAATTATCTCTGCAGCTAACGGTATATCGGCTGTAATTATGAGGTCGCCTGCGGAAATGTGATTTAATATATAGTTATCTGCAACGTCAAAGCCTTTCGGCACGTGTATCATTTTAATCTTGGTTTTGCGAGGGATAGGTAATTGCGTATTGGCAACAAAGATTATGGGTAATTGAGTTCGTTCTGCAACTCGGTAAAGGATATTTTTTACTGGTTTAGGACAGGCATCGGCATCAACAAAAATTTTCATAGAAGTCAAACTACCTCATAGTGAATGTTACCTTTGCAATATTTATGTCGGTTTATCAGTATTGATTGCTTGAATCTGCACTCTTTGATAGTAAACTATAGGCACTTCTTGCGAAAAAGATACAAATTATGCACTTTTTTTGTGAGCGGAACCCGCCGGAGGAAAAAAGATGCCGATCGTCACACTCCCAGATTCATCTACTAGAAACTATAGTGATGGCATTACGGTTCTTGAAGTAGCGCATGACATCGGTCCAGGACTTGCGAAGGCTACCATAGCAGGGATTGTTGATGGTGTGGAGGTCGATTCAGCATTTCGAATTGACAAAGATTCGACGCTTGAAATTATAACGGAACGCTCTGAAGCAGGATTAGCGATCATCCGTCACTCGACGGCCCATCTCATGGCTATGGCGGTCAAACAACTGTTTCCGGAAGCACAGGTAACTATCGGTCCGGTAATTGATAATGGTTTTTATTATGACTTTGCATATAAACGTGCTTTTTCACCAGATGATATAAATGCTATTGAAGAGCGGATGAAAGAGCTTGTGGAGCAAGATCATAAGATTTCTCGGGAAGAATGGTGCCGAAATGAGGCAGAGGTTTTTTTTCTTGATATTGGTGAAGAGTATAAGGCTGAGATCATTAAAAGTATTCCTGAAAGTGAGTCAATAAGTTTATATAAGCAGGGTTCATTTGTGGATTTATGTCGAGGTCCCCATGTGCCCTCCACCAAGCGATTAACTGCTTTTAAATTATTAAAAGTGGCCGGAGCTTATTGGCGTGGAGACCACTCCAATGAGATGTTACAAAGAATTTATGGAACGGCTTGGAACACAGAAAAAGAACTAAAGAAGCATCTCAAGAACTTAGAAGAGGCTGAAAAAAGGGATCACCGAAAAATTGGAAAAAAATTAGATTTATTTCACATACAGGACGAGGCACCTGGCTCTATTTTTTGGCATCCGAGGGGATGGACGATATATCGAGTTATTGAGCAGTATATGCGTGCGAAGCAATTAGAGGAGGGATATCAAGAGATCAAGACGCCGCAATTAGTTGATCTTTCACTTTGGGAAAAATCTGGTCATGCTGATAAATTCGGAGAAGACATGTATGTTCTCGAAACGGATTATAAAAACTATGTAATTAAGCCGATGAATTGTCCATGCCATGTCCAGGTATTTAATCAGGGTTTAAAAAGTTATCGAGATTTACCAATAAGATTAGCCGAATTCGGGTCATGTCACCGAAATGAACCTTCAGGTTCTCTCCATGGAATAATGCGCGTGCGATCATTTACGCAAGACGATGCGCATATTTTCTGTACAGAAGGGCAAATTCAGTTCGAAGTAGCCAAATTTATCGATTTTTTGCATGATGTATACACAGATTTTGGGTTTAACGACATTCTTTACAGGCTATCAACCCGGCCAAATAATCGAGTTGGTTCAGATGAAATATGGGATCGTGCTGAAAAAGCGCTGGCCGATGCGTTGAATGCCAAAAATCTAAAGTGGCAAACCTTGCCGGGTGAGGGAGCTTTTTACGGTCCAAAAATTGAATTTTCTCTGACAGATGCGATAGGAAGAATTTGGCAATTAGGTACGGTCCAAGTGGATTTTTCAATGCCCGAACGTCTGGATGCTCAATATGTTGCTGAGGATGGATCCAGGCATGTGCCTGTCATGTTACATCGTGCCATACTCGGATCCTTTGAAAGGTTCATCGGTATTTTAACAGAGCATTATGAAGGAGTGTTTCCACTTTGGTTGGCGCCGGAACAAGTCGTTGTCATGAACATTACCGATTCTCAACGTCAATATGCTGATGAAATTACAAATTCATTGCGTAATAGGGGTTATAGAACAATTTCGGACTTGAGAAACGAGAAGATCGGCTATAAAATCCGGCATCATTCGATGCGAAGGGTGCCTTATTTAGTGGTTGTAGGGAAAAAAGAAAAAGATTCTTTAACGGTGTCCGTAAGATCCCAAGCAGGTTTAGATCATGGCATAATGACGTTAGATGAAATATCTGAGATGTTGTCTGCGGAGGTGCATTCTCGGGGGAATTAATATTGGTTACATGGAGTAATATCTATTAAAAAAGACAGTAAACGACTTCGCCTTAATGAAGAGATATCTGCTGAAGAAGTCAGATTGGTTGACTCAGATGGGAGTCAAATTGGTATAGTATCAGTGAAACATGCGTTGGAGGTTTCCCGCGACAGAATACTGGATCTAGTTGAGATATCCCCAGATGCTGAGCCTCCAGTATGCAAGATAATGGACTATGGAAAGCACGTTTTCGACATCAAGAAAAAAATTTCTTTGCAACGAAAAAAACAAAAACAGACCCAAGTAAAAGAGATGAAATTTCGTCCAGGGACTGACGAAGGCGATTATCAGATTAAATTGCGTAATGTTACTCGGTTTTTGGAAAATGGTGACAAAGCAAAGGTAACGTTACGATTTCGCGGAAGAGAGATGGCACATCAGGAACTTGGAATGGCCATGGTAAGGAGAATTGAGGAAGATCTGTCCAGTTTAGCTCAGGTAGAACAGCATCCCAAAATGGAAGGACGGCAGATGACAATGGTGCTGGCTCCGCGCGGAAAAAAAGGATAGAAAGCTTGATGTCTGCAGCAGTTATGGAATGCGCTCAATTTCAATTATCTTATGAAGATATTATGAGTATGGAGAGTAAACAATGCCAAAAGTGAAACCACACAGCGGGGCTGCCAAAAGGTTTAAAAAAAATTCCGCTGGATATAAGCACAAGCGTCAGCATAAATCTCACATCCTCACCAAAATGACAACAAAGCGCAAACGTCATTTGAGGGGCACCAGAATATTGGGTGCATCGGATTCTCCTCGTGTGGATCGTATGCTACGGAGCTCATAAGTAATATAGTTGTTTGACAGGAGAAGAGTATGCCTCGCGTAAAACGTGGTGTCGAAGCCAATCGTAGACATAAGAAAATTTTAAAGCAGGCAAAGGGTTATTACGGGGCACGGAGCAGAGTATTTCGCGTAGCCGTGCAGGCAGTTACTAAAGCAGGGCAGTATGCATATCGTGATAGGCGGGTAAAAAAACGCTTATTCAGGAGGCTTTGGATAGCAAGGATTAACGCTCAGTCCCGAAGTGAAGGTTTGGCTTACAGCAGATTTATTGACGGCCTCAGTAAGGCAGGAATTCTGCTTGACCGGCGTGTTTTGGCTGATTTGGCCGTTCATGACAAACTGGCTTTTAGTGCTATCGTGGACCGTGCAAAGGCTGCGCTATCATAGCTTTTACTGCTTTGGGGTGATGAAAGGCCAAGGTCGATTGAAGAAGATTTGCATTGGTGGCGATTCTTTAGATAGATACCTCGAGGTAGCTTTCAGGATTTGGAAAAGCAGTTATGAGCGATCTAGCAAAACTTGAGCAAGAGGCGATGCAAGCTATCAAGGGATGCACTGACCTAGGCAGCTTAGAAAAAAAGCGGGTTGAGTATCTCGGAAAGCGTGGATTTGTCACTCTGCTTTTAAGGTCATTATCGACCTGTAGTCCATCAGAGCGTCGAGATAGGGGTGCACTAATCAATGCAGTCAAGAGGAGGATTGGCCTCTTAATAAATACTCAGAAAGAATTACTCGAGCATTTATCTATTGAGAATCAGTTGCAATCCGAGGCGGTGGATGTTTCTTTGCCGGGAAGGTCTGTTGATGTGGGAGGCATACATCCAGTCACCAGAACCTTGGAGCGTATTCAACAATTCTTCTGTGCTGTGGGTTACTCGGTAGCAACTGGTCCAGAAATAGAGGATGAATATCATAATTTCGAAGCGTTAAATATTCCTCCACATCATCCAGCTCGAGCAATGCATGACACTTTTTATGTTGAAAACAATAAGGTGTTACGCACACATACCTCACCGGTGCAAGTTCGAGCTATGTACAGCCAAAATCCTCCAATTAGAATAATTTGTCCAGGCAAAGTTTTTAGATGCGACTCAGACCTTACACATACTCCAATGTTTCATCAAGTTGAGGGATTAGTTGTCGATGAAATGATTAGCTTTGCTGATCTAAAAGGAGTTGTAAACCAGTTTTTGCAATCTTTTTTTGAAATCGAATTAAAAGTTCGATTTCGACCTTCTTATTTTCCATTTACAGAACCATCTGCTGAGGTCGATATTCAATGCTCGAATTGCTTGGGTGACGGTTGTCGCGTTTGCGGGTACACGGGTTGGTTGGAAGTGATGGGCTGCGGGATGGTGCATCCAAACGTGTTTAAGCACTGCAATGTTAACACAGACCGATACACTGGATTTGCGTTTGGTATGGGCGTTGAAAGATTGGCGATGCTACGTTACGGCGTGAATGATTTGAGGCTATTTTTTGAAAATGAGCTGCGCTTTTTGAAACAATTTTGAGCTGAGGTGGATTTTGAAATTTAGTGAATCTTGGTTGAGAGACATGGTTAATCCGTCTTTGAGCACTCAAGAATTATCTGATCAGCTGACTATGGCAGGTTTGGAGGTCGATGGGGTGGCACCCGTAAGTAACTTAGGTGCTGAAGTTGTTGTTTCTGCCCTTGTTAAAGTAGATTTGCATCCAGACGCAGCAAAACTTTGTGTTTGTCATGTGGATTATGGTGGTGGATCTTTGTTAAAGGTTGTTTGTGGAGCGCCCAATGCAAGAGTTGGTATAAAGGTCCCTCTTGCAAGGATTGGAGCAACACTACCCAGTGGTATGAAAGTAAAAAAAGT
>DDII01000075.1:24013-27213 GCA_002338445.1 Cellvibrionales bacterium UBA1854
GTTGTTTGTGGAGCGCCCAATGCAAGAGTTGGTATAAAGGTCCCTCTTGCAAGGATTGGAGCAACACTACCCAGTGGTATGAAAGTAAAAAAAGTAGATATTAGAGGCGTGCAGTCCCATGGTATGCTTTGCGGACAATCAGACCTGCAGCTTGGAGAGGATGACAATGGTCTGTGGGAATTGGAGTCGGATGCCCCGATAGGCTCTACTCTAAGGCAATATCTGAATCTTCAAGACAACGTATTTGAAATGGATTTGACTCCTAATCGTGGAGATTGCCTTAGTATTGTGGGTGTGGCAAGGGAAGTTGGTGTCCTCAACGAATTATATCCGCGTGAAATTGAATGTACCCCGGTTAAACCAACAATTGAGGATGTAATTGACATAAAGATTGATGCGTCCGAAGCATGTGGACGTTATGCTTGTAGAATATTCCGAGGGGTCAATACTTCAGCTCCTACACCTAGCTGGATGCTACAAAAACTTAATAGCAGCGGGATAAGGTCGCGGGGAGCGGTCGTTGATGTTACCAATTATATAATGTTGGAGCTTGGTCAACCCATGCATGCCTTCGATTTGAGTAAGATTGAAGAGAGTATAGTAGTGCGAATGGGAGACAATGAAGAATTGCAGCTTTTAGATGATTCAAAGTTGCGGTTAGGCAAAGATACTCTATTAATTGCAGATGCAGTAAAGCCTTTGGCTTTAGCCGGAATTATGGGTGGAAAGGAGTCGGCCGTGGGTCCTGTCACGCAGGATATCCTTCTCGAAAGCGCTTGGTTCACCCCGCTAGCCATTGCTGGGAAAGCAAGGGCTTTTGGTAAACAAACAGACTCTTCTCATCGATTTGAACGGGGCGTCGATAGTTCCCTTCAAGAGGCAGCCTTAGAGCGAGCAACAACCTTTTTAATGAATATATGTGGTGGTTATGTCGGACCAATAGTTTGCAAAGAATCAGCCCTTGCATTGCCCCAGCCAAGAATTATCTCTCTTAAAAAGGCGAGGTTGTTCCAGCAATTGGGTATTGAACTTTCCTCAAGTATGATTGATCAAATTCTATTACGTCTTGGACTCAAAAAGTTGAAGCAAAGTAATGATGAGTCTCTCTGGCGAGTACCATCATGGCGATTTGATCTCACTATACAAGAGGATTTGATTGAAGAAGTCGGTCGTATTTATGGTTATGACAACATACCCACAAGAACGCCCCGCACTGCATTAACGATACAACCAAACCCTGAAACTAAAGGATCAATTCATCCTTTTAGAGAACAGCTGATTGCAAATGGTTTTCAGGAAGTGCTGACTTACAGCTTTGTAAAACGTGATTTGCAAGATCTTGTAGTGCCAAATCTATCGCAAGTAAGTATAAGCAATCCCATATCCAGCGATAAAGAGGTGATGAGAGCAAGTTTGTGGCCGGGGTTATTGGATACTGCATTCTACAATTTGAATCGGCAAAAAAGCCGTCTCCGTCTTTTTGAAAGCGGAGCTTGTTTTTGCATGGATAATAAGATTTTGCATCAAAATAGTTATCTCGCAGGGCTTGTTTGCGGTTCAGCTGAAAAACCTGATTGGCTGTCTGCACAGCGAGATGTGGACTTCTTCGATATAAAGGGAGTTGTTGAATCGTTATTATCTCGTGCTGGGAGAGAAAAAAATTACCGGTTTGTTCCTCGCGAGCATCAAGCTCTCCATCCAGGGCGCACTGCGGAGATTTTAATTGATCAAAAACAGTGTGGTTGGATAGGTCAGTTACACCCGCGTATTCAAAGAAAATTTGGGCAGGACTGCGAGTTCTATCTTTTCGAGTTGGTTTTAAAAGATCTGTTACAACTCCAGGTGCCTCAGAGCCATGATATCAGTAAGTTTCCGGAAGTACGCCGAGATCTATCATTCTTAGTGGGTTCTGCGAAGCAAGCCTCAAAAATACTAGAATGTGTTGAAGAGGCAGCTGGAGAGCTATTGATATCCCTGGACATCTTTGATGTTTATCAAGATGATGATAACGCTCAGGGTTTGAAGAGTATTGCGTTAGCTTTGAGCTTTCAGCACGCGGAGCGAACCCTTCTTGATGCTGAGGTTGACTCTGCTGTTGCGTCTGTAGTGGCAGCGGTCGAGAAGCAATTTTCTGCTAAACTCCGAGGGCAACCGTGAAATTAGGGCGCACTCACTTAAATTTTACTGACATTAAATACGGAATACTTTTTTTATCGACTAAGGATACATTGTAACCAATGTCAATTTTATTGTGGTCTAATTGAGTGTAAAAATAGCAGAATGCGCTTGACGTTTTATTCCAGTTCGCGCACTCTATAAAGGCTGCTATGAATGTGTGAAGAAATCATGCTCGTTTCGCATGCTTCACTTTAATGACGTCTTCAACAAACTACTAAAGCCGCACAAAAATAATAGTAAGGTGGATATGATCCGATGAGTGCTTTGACTAAAGCCGATATGGCGGAAATGCTTTTTGATGAACTGGGACTTAACAAGAGAGAAGCAAAAGAGATTGTTGAGAAGTTTTACAGTGAAATAGGAGTCGCACTCGAAAATAATGATAACGTTAAGTTGTCTGGATTTGGTAATTTTGAGCTGAGGGATAAGGGTAGGAGACCTGGGCGAAATCCGAAGACTGGTGAAGAGATTCCCATTGCGGCGCGGCGGGTAGTTACATTTAAACCCGGTCAAAAACTTAAATCTCGGGTAGAATACTATGCTGGAGCCGAGTAACAATGACACACTTCCGGTTATTCCGGGCAAGCGATACTTTACGATTGGAGAAGTGAGTGACCTTTGTGGTGTGAAGCCGCATGTCTTGCGTTACTGGGAGCAGGAATTTCCTGGATTGAATCCGGTAAAGCGTCGCGGTAACCGTCGCTACTATAAGCGTCAAGATGTTGTTTTAATTCGTCAAATTCGTTCATTGCTTTATGAGCAAGGATTCACGATTGGTGGCGCTCGACAGCGGCTGGACGGAGAGACTACTAAGCAGGAAATGACCCCTTATAAACAGTTGGTTAATCAAACTATAGGTGAGTTAGAAGACCTCTTAAAAGAAATGAAGCTCAAGGGCTGATATTTGGTTAAATTATTATAAGGTTCATGCGTTGCCTTTTTGACTTGGACCTACCTTCACCAAGTTTGATCATCAAAATGTCGGGGCGTAGCGCAGCCTGGTAGCGCACCACACTGGGGGT
>DDII01000075.1:27401-31678 GCA_002338445.1 Cellvibrionales bacterium UBA1854
ATCCTGCCGTCCCGACCAATTTTCTTTCCCAATATATCCCTCTGTATTTAATTTTAAGTATAACCTACCGTTTCTTAGAGATTTATTTCTGAGTTAATCTCAGGACGTTTCACGGCATCTAGTTCAGTTGACGGTATATTTGACGGTATAAATTGCAAATCCTTAATTTTCCTCCAATGCCAACATTGTTAGTGGTATGGATTGCTACTTTTTGTTGGCTTCATTGCGCTAACTACAGGTAAAGACGTAGCCCAAGGTGAGTTTTTTTTCTGTGTTTTTATGGCGACGGTACTTACGGTTATGGCTTGGTTAGGCTTTTTTAAAGCAAGAGACACAGACTAATCCAGGTTAAAACATTATTTAATCGTTCATTGTTGGTGCGCCGTATGACAAACAATGGCCAGATCCTGTGCATGGAGTGAACGGGCTTTTACGCGAAAGGCCTTGCACACATGCACAGGCACCATTCTTTGATCTCAAAATAAACATAGTTTTACGTGTTTGGGCCTCTCTTTAGGCCTGAAATCACAACGTCTCATAACCGCCCACCTCTCTTCCTGGTCAATACCCACATATCAATATTCTTTACCTACGTTTGATACCTTTTAACATACATATGCTATATATTTGCTACCGTATTAGGAAGTTTGTCGGTACAAATGATGGTATAAAGCCGTTAGATTTAATAATAATAAGAGAAAAAACAACGACTTAGATTGTATTCATGGGCGGTGCCGTCCCCCACCTTTTTTCCTGTACCTAATCTATTTATGGCCACGTTATTGCTATGTTTTGAGTTAGCTTTAGTTTAAAGCTTTATCCCTATAATGACATTCAATGGGACAGCCAGATAACCGAGGGTATTTGGCGGGAAGGTTACCAGATCTGTATGGAGGCGCTCAATCTAAGATATCTAGAGGTGGAGCGCCTCACGCGCTCCCAACAGGGATATTGATGGTCGTGCTGGAGCTCAACTCACTTAAGGTTTTATGTATGGCAATGGTTATGGTGTTCTATAGAATGATCCAGAAGCATTCGAATAGTATCGAAAATCTGCTATTCAAAGTTTAGCTCAGTCTCGAATCTGCGGGTCTTATGTATGCCTTGGTGATGGAGTTCCTGAGAATTATGCGAAGGCCTATAACAGGTTGTCAATCGCGAAAGACCAAGGTCATGAGAGGCAGAGACTAAACTTGGTATCTTAAAAAACGGAATAACTAAAGAACAGGTAATCAAAGGATAAGCACTTGCCGCGGAGTGCTAGAAATCTCAAATTAAGGATTGTGATTAAAAGTCTTCAAAAGTGGTGAAGTTAACAATTCCTTAATTTTTCCTCTTTATTTTTGGTTATTTCTACAGACGAGGCACTGGCTCATAGCGGTCGAACCGATACTGATAACATCAGGAATCTCAACAGAGAAAGTGGGGGATGCCGCCAGGGTGGGGGTTGAGAAAGAAGAAGTTAAGGTTTTCTAGAGAGGGTAAAGCTACAGTAATAAGCCAGCTCATTTGTATATGGGCATTAGTGACCAGCGCGGTTTAATCGTTAAAAGTTTCAAGTTTTTGGATTGCTGCAGATTTACTATCAGCTCGATCTTCGATCATTCGATAGGCTGTATAGTATTTAAAGATATTTGCCACGTATTTGACAGGTTCCCGACTAATTTTGCTAGCCGCCATATGTTCGACGTTATTGAACCAGACGTTTGGATCCAACCCGTTGCGCTCGGCGGCTACTCTAACACGACGGATATTTGCTGGTCCGGCATTGTATGCGGCCCAAGTAAACAAACGTTGATCAATAGGTAAGATGGCGTCATCCGAAAAGTATCGATTACGCAGGAAATTCATGTACTTAGCACCAGCATGGATGTTGTTTTCAATATCATAAATGTTGGGAATTCCAACATTAGGGTCATTGGCTGTACTCTGAAGTAACTGCATCACGCCAATGGCACCCATATGGCTAGTTAGAGATTGATCTAGTCGTGATTCCTGATACCCCTGAGCTGCAAGCGCCAATGGGTCAAATCCATACTCCTTGCCAAACCGACGAAACAGACCGATGGTCTGCGCAAACTTGTCTCGTTCAGTCTTTGCTAGAGGGTTGTTAATCCACCGCGTTGAAGCATAATATTTATTGAACAGGATATTGCCAAGCAAGGTACCTTTTTTTATGTCGTTAGAAAAAGTGCTCATGGCCGTTCGAAGCAGAGGTGAGTTTGGTCGAATTACCCAGCCGACGGGCTGACCTGAGGAAAGCTTTACACCCTGACTAAGCCGGATGTTAGGTAGCACCTTCGCCCACAGGTTGGCTTTAAAATCATCACAAAACGTGTAGGCAATAATGCCTGCATTGACAAGTTCGAGTATGTCCTCTGTGAGCAATTGACTATCAGCGTTTACGATCTTTACTGGGAGTAGATCGATTAAGGTTAGGCTTCTATTTAGCTCAGAGAGATGAGAGGCGTAGCTGCTACCCTTTAAAACGTAAACTGTCCGTCCCGACAGGTCAGTCAGCTTTTCAATCGGTTCTGCGTTTTTATGAGCGACTAGAATCTCATCGACCGAGAGACCCTGTGGGCTAACAAAATCAACCTTGGCTTTGCGTTCTGGTGTTACCGTCAAAAAGGCTGCTGCAATATCACCTTTGCCAGCGAGCAATGATGGAATTAGCTCATCGAACGCGACCGGAACAAACTGAGGGATGATTCGGTGGGATTCGCTCGCATTAGATCTATTCGTTCTACCTTTATTTAGGTTTTTCAGGAATTCCTCCACATACTCTGCCTGGATACCTCGGATTTGACCCTGATCGATAAAAAAATCTGTTTTGCTGTGAGTTACAAGAACCCGAAGCATACCTCGATTGGCGATTTCGTCGAGATCGCCGAAGTCTGGTTGCAATTGGTAGCTTACTTCGGCTTGGTCAATACTGACTGCTTCCGCGCTGAACTCATCAATTGAGGCCATTGAGGTCAGGTAAACAGACGGCAAAGCGATGGAGAAAAGAACTTTGAATAGTGTTTTCATAAGCAAATAAAGACTAAGCCGCTTTAACTCGTCTCGCACATCCTCCGGGTGTTTTCTTCCACTAAAGCCACGTATTCGGTTGCTGTATGCCTTCCTCTTATAGCCAATGTACTAAGATATAATAAGTCACCTTTATTGCGTATCAACATGATTTAACGTCACTATTATTAAATGCTACTGATGATTTGTAGTAATCGCAACCGTTTGTAACTATCTCCATAAAGCTCCCCAGACTCAACCGATACCTATGCCGACAACGCAGAGTCGGCGCAACTTCCCATTTAGTTTATTACGCTGAATGCGGCTCAGTCAGTGGTCATCATAACGCTTCAAGATTAAAAATGTCCTGAGGCTTCGATTACTTTGATTAGTAGAGTGCTACAGGTGCTGAAAGCCTATTTGTAGTTAAAATGGTATGGAAGGAGTGGATATTGGTTGGCATGGGTTTAAGTATATAGTAGAAATCTTAAATAGTTTCACAGCGCTACTACCTGCGATGTATTTGATACCAAATACATCATTTGCATCTTCTCCGCGACCGATTACTTCTTTGAATTAAGAACGCCCAACTGACGCTGGCCCCGTCAGATCTTTAACCACCGGCTATAAGTCCACAATCTCCCTCTTCTCTTTCGTCGCTGGCTGGTCAAATGCTCAGTCGAGTAGGACATTAGCGGCTGACACTCTAGCGGCATCTGTGCGACCATTTCTGACCACATCTACGATTGTTTTGAGTGCTTTCTAGGTGTGTGTCTCAGCAAGCTCTGAGAGGCGTTGAGACTGCCTGGCAGAGGGTTTATTTTTACCAAAGTTTTATCAGAATTTAATTATCTTCTTTGGTCACTTTAACTTTCATCTCGATAGGCGGAAAAATCATCAATTAATGTCGTAGTCGCTGGTAGACTTTAACCACCGACCCCTTGCATGTTAAGTGAGTACCCTAACCAGACTGAGCTGTGCGACTATAAATTCACGTACGCTTAGGTTAGAGAATAGAGGTATCCTACTTCGACACTTTAAAAATCTTGGAAAATCTCTAGCCATAATGCTACTGTTAAAAATCGATGACCAACATACGATCCCGGTATTTAAGACCTAGAAAAGGATTAGGCGCGCTATCAAAGCTTAACACACGATCAAAAATTCCTGTGAAGCTGCGAGAACAGTGGTGGTGATATGCTAAAAAACTTAATGAAAGGGGACACAATAATTTTTAACTGAAACATATTGCATAAAAAAGAGGA
>DDII01000002.1:0-3458 GCA_002338445.1 Cellvibrionales bacterium UBA1854
GGATGGAGGGCACTTGGGTCAGAGCCATCGCAATAGAAGATCAATAAAAAAGGCAGCCTTTCAGCTGCCCTTTCGCTGGGTTAAGCTGTTACGTATTACATGGTGCTGTAACTAACCGTTAAGTGCAATGCTCGTGGATAAAGCAGAATGGCCCCGTGTCCACCAACAGAATCTGATGACCCGCCAAGGTATGCCTCGTCAAAGTCTGTCAGATTAGTTATCGACATGCTTATATCCCACTCATCTTTTGTGGCGCCGACGGTCAGATTACCATACTTATATGGTGACCGAGCCGCTGAATACTCCGTGTTAGCAGCGTGTGTATATGACTCGAACCCGTTCATTGTGGATCGATATGTATAGCTCCCGCTCATATATCCTTCCCATCCATTCTGCAAATCAGTGCTGTAATTAGCCGTTACAGCATGGGTGTTGGGATGATAATTATAAAGCTCACCACCCACCTGAAGAACCGGCGGATAGTTAGGTGCACTCGTGGGGATAGCAGTGATCTCGCTATCAACAAAAGAGCCGGCGTAGGCAAGAGATAGATTATCGGTAAGATTGAAGTTAATCATCGTCTCGAAGGAGTTTATGTCTCCGGCCGTACCACCGATAGTGGCATATACCCAATTACCCAAGTTCTGCAGTAACGGTATCTCATTCCACTCGTTAATTGCATAAGCGACTTCAAACTCAAGGTCTCCGTCTGCGAGTGTGAACTTTGCACCCAACTCAGTAGCAATTTGCTCACCTGGCGCCGTCGAAGCGGATGCGAGGTCAGCAAAACCGGCGTTAATAATCTGTTGCTGATCGGCTAGCGACATGAGAACAGGGGCTCGCTCCATTTTGCTCCTCGTCAGATAAATCATTCCGTTTTCAACAGGCCTCCACTGAACTCCAAAGCGATAGCCATCACCTTCAAAGTTATCCACTGGATCTGCTGAGTTGGTAACGGTGCCGGTGTATGGTCCCATTGGAGGATCGCCAGGCTCTCTCAGCGTCTGTGTTGTATCGTTTAAGCGATCGTCCTCACTTGAACGAAGACCAGCTAAAATAGTTATCTGCTCGGTAAGATTAATTCCTAATTCACCATACATGGCACTATGATCCTGCATTCGCCGCGTAACAGTATAGTCATTTGGAGCGTCCGGATTAGCACCATCGATGAATTGAGTGGAAAAGGACTCGGCATCTATAGACGTATAACCCGCAATATAATCGACAGTTATACCCCCGAGACTGAGAGGCTCTTGCGATACCAAGCGGATTTCATGGCTGGCAGTATCAGAGTATTGGGTTGTCAGTGTTGAAATACCATAAAGCCTATTCTCGCTGTCACTATCCCTGGCAGAATCAACTGACCCGTAAGTATAGGAGAGCTCCATTGGACCCATGTCAAACGCAGCTCGAGCAGTTGACCAAGAGATCTCAGTTTCGTTTGCAGGAATTCCGCTTGGATATTTTTCAAGCGTAAAATCCTTCTCCATAGGGTGTACGATCATCGTACCGCCGCTTGAGTCAATGAGATTAGATCCAATCTCAAACCCGTAAGTCGTATTCCACTCGGAGTGGTTTAAGGTGATCTCAGCTGCATCTGACGGTTTCCATGTTAACTTCGCACGAATCGAATCCCGATCTTCGGCCATTGCATCGTCCACTGCGGGCCTGCCTTCGACCTCGGCATGACCTGGATCCTCCTCTGAAAGGTAAGCCAACCGGATCCCAAGCTTATCCTCTACTAAAGGCACATTTAGCACACCTCCGTAAGTCATCCCCATATCCGCACCCTTCATGTAACTCATCATCCCGACTCGAGTCTTGTAACTAAATTCACTAAGGTCCACCGGATTGGTACGCAAGATAATAGCACCGGCTGAAGATTCAGTCCCGTAAGTCGTTCCTTGCGCGCCTCTAAGCACCTCAATTCCCGCAAGGTCATAGGTGCCAACCTGAGGTGGAGTAGTTGAATTTATGTCGACGTACGCTACGTCATCGATGTAATAACCGACTGGATTGATTGTGAAATCCGCCTGAGCTGCTAATGCGCCACTACCTCTCATCTGAAGACCTTCACTCTGTGGGGGTTTACCTCCCGCAGATGCGATTGCGGCACCAGGCACTAAAGCATAGACATCTTTGACATGCTTGTAGGTAGGTTTTTCAAATTTTTCACCAGGAATTAACTGCACCGACATAGGTACGTCCATAACTGATTCCTCCCTGCGAGTGGCAGAGACAATGACTTCCTCCACATCCGCCTCGACGTCATCTGCGACAGATTGGAATGCAACTGGAAAAAAGAAACTTACAACTAGCCATCGTGCGATTGAGACACGTTTCATAACTAACCCCCAACTTTTAGATCATTAAACTCTTATTAATATAAAGCGCTACAATTAACGCTAGTGAAATGTTATCCACAAATCTCTTTGTTGTCAAATTCACCTATTCTCGATTTAGATACAAAAACCCTTTTAAAAAACAGGTCAAGGTTTTTTTAAGTTACTGAAAAATACATTTTTGTTTCTGAATCACCGAAAAGTAATTCCATTTTCAGGACCAATAATTAATGTTGATGTATTTCCACCGTGCCAGCATCACCGTCTATGGTAATCATCTGTCCATGTCTAATTCGCTTAGTTCCATTTCCAACGCCTAGAACAGCCGGTATACCATACTCCCTCGCTACGATCGAACCATGGGCGAGAATGCTGCCCACATCCGTGACAAGACCCTCGGCATGGGCAAAAAGTTGTGTCCAAGCAGGTGTCGTGAGAGGACTTACCAAGATAGTTCCCGGAACCATCTTATCAAACTCTCCAGGTCCAATCACCACACTCGCTTTACCGGTTATCTTGCCTGAACTGACAGCGAAACCACGCATTATATTACTGCTTTCGTCATTTTTTATCTGCGTCTCTTTAAAAGAAATTCCTTTAACTGCACTCGCGACGGCCGGGAGGGTTCCTGGAGGGTGATGCAACTTAGCAGCCTCACGAAACTCTCGTCGCTCTGCAGCGATCACTCCCAATTCAGGCATAGCAGAACCGACTCTTCTCGCATCGATCGCTCTCTTAATATCATCAGTCGTAAGGAAAAAAATGTCCTCAATCTCCTTGAAAGAGCCGGACTCCTCTAAACGCCGACCAAGCTCAAATGCTACCGGTCGGAAGATAGACCAAGTGTATCCGAATCGGAAGGCTACCTCCTCCCGGATGTAGTTGTATTTAAGCGCAAACCACAACCGAAACCGAAACTGCCAGTATTCAAGCCCTGAGAGAAGTTCAGTTATCTCTGCAAGCTTTTGCTCTCGAATTGCAGTTGCCTTTATTGATTGCTTGCTAGGATGGTAATCTGGATCGCGAACCATGGACTTCAGTGACGCAAACAAAGCAGACGGATCTTCTACCTGCGTTGGCTCAATAAAGTCCATAGAATAGCCCTGATGACCGTAG
>DDII01000002.1:3836-10879 GCA_002338445.1 Cellvibrionales bacterium UBA1854
TGCATCAAAAATGGAGAGGGCACCACCAACACAGTGTAAGTTAAATCTTTATCTAACCTCACTTTTTCGGCAATTTCGTAAAGGTCTGCGTTAGACTGCATGGTCTTTGATTCGATACCAGATAAAAATTGACCGCTTATAAAATTGTGCTCAGGAAGGGTCTCTCGCAAGAAACATTGGAGCTGGTCATCAGTAGACTTGGCACATCCAAACGTATGACTTGAATCGTTTGACCAGTAATCCCCCTCAGCAATCCCCATGTCGACAATAGCTTCAAGAAGCATATTATCTGAAGCACTATGAATATCAAGCTCACGCCAGCGCTCTGCGGTCGCCTCTATACGAGGCTTCGCACCCTCATACCACTTCTTAAGTTGTGCATCATTTTGTGCAACATGATTAAACGCCACATAGGTAGTGTTTTCACTCTCTGGAATTGTAATTTTTCGGTCCAAGCCGTTTTCGGACTGGTCACTATACCACTGGTCAAAACACCTCCTATCCTCCTCATTCAATTCACTCCTGAAGAGACTAACATCATTTGGGGCTGCTTCAGCGGCCCTTTGGTATAGATGCTTAAATTGTGCCTCCTGAGCTGCCCCCCACTCAGCAGCCTCAATATCCTCCTCTGAGACATTTCCGACATCCTCAAGCTCCTTCACCTGCTCATGGATCAAGGGCCAGTCAAATCGCTGGTAAGCCCATCCATTTATGGTAACAAACATTGGGCCTCCTCCCACCATCATCATACTACCAGTTTTTTTTCGGGTAAATTCGAGACCCTCGGTTAGATAGAGCTCCTCAAATAATGGGCAAATTGGTGCGGGCATATTTTCAACAATCTGCCTACGGCTTACATACTTCGCTGGCGGCGTTGGAATCCAATCAAGCTCAATCGGTTGTACTGGAAGATTTGTTATAGGCCGCGATTGCAGCAGATGTAAAACACCATCACAAAACGCCCACTCTATATCCTGAGGCTGTCCATCATTAAGAGCCTCAATTTCTAGAGCGCCCGCACATAACTCCTTGATCATACCCGCAGACATGCATGACTGTTCTCGATCGGCATCGGAAATTGCCTCCATCCGTACTCCCTGATCCCCGTCATATACCACCTGATGCTCTTTGGGGCCCAAAATGGACTCCTTAACCGATAAATCGGCCCGATCAACAACAAATGTATCGGGGGTGACCTCCCCACCTACTACCGCTTCTCCTAACCCAAAGCTGGCATTCAGGATGATCTCGGACCTCTCCCCAGTGGCTGGATTGGCAGTAAACAGTATGCCTGACACTTCAGACGGTACCATCACCTGAACAACGACTGCCATAGCGACGCTGCCCTGGTCGATGCCGTTCTGGTGCCTATAGCTAATTGCTTGGGCGGTCCATAATGACGCCCAACATTTTTGAACCGCCTCCGCAACGGCGGTTTCTCCACGGACATTCAGGTAAGTCTCCTGCTGACCTGCAAACGAGAAATCTGGTAAATCTTCAGCATTCGCTGAGGAGCGAACAGCCACCGGCACATCAATACCGATCGAACTATAAGCAGACCTTATCTCTTCAAGCATGGCGCCGTTAATCGCCTGATGCATCACAAGACCGTGTATTCGCTCGGCACACTTGTCAAAAACTGGATAACCCGCCCTCAATTCAGGCTTCGCTTCGCTTAGAATATCGAGCTGAAGACCATTTTCTTCAATGAATGTTCGGTAAGCGTCTGCGGTAACTACAAAACCTCCTGGCACATTAAATCCGGCCATCTTCATCTTGGCAAGCGAGCGGCCTTTTCCTCCCAAAAGCTCCAGTGAATCCTCTATCGTCTCTATCAATGTGGTAAACATAAATCGTTCCCTTTTTTTTGCTTAATCCCAAAATCTATCAGTTTTTTCCCAAGATCTTACAGGGATCGCCTCTCCAGTGACCAAATCCGCAGCAGGTGAAAGGAGAAACTGGCACATACTTGCAACGTCCCCCGGTCCAGGCGGACGGGTGAGTCGCGGGATTTCCTCTCCAGCCTCGTTCACGGCAGGGGGTATAATGCCGTAATTAATCATCGCAGGTGTGGCAACCATACCGGGCACGACCGAATTTACGCAAATATTATGCTTGGCCCAAGAAAATGCAAGGTTATTAGTAATACTGAGAATTCCTGCCTTGGCGGCGGAATAGTGCAGCATACCTGGATTTCCTTTTGTACCTGCCGTCGATGAGATGTTGATGATCTTGCCCGACTTCTGTTTGATCATCTGCCGACCGGCCGACATACAACAATTGAATGTAGCGGTAAGGTTTACATCAATAAGCTTCACCCAGTCTGAATAAATAATTTCCTCTGGCAAGCACGGTCTCGCCCCGCCACCGGCATTATTCACAATTGCGTCGAGACGTCCATAAGCTTTGACAGTACTCTCGACCAGTTTATCCACAGCCATAGGGTCCGTGATATCTGTCGGAACAACCAGATTTGGAGCGCCACCCAGTTCATTTGCCAACAAATTTAGAGCACCCTGATTCCTACTTGCCAAAACAATGGTCGCTCCCGCATCCGAGAACTGACGGGTCATGGTCTGCCCAATACCACCTGCCGCACCAGTCACAATGACCACTTGTCCTGAAAGACTAAAATCTGCCATCCATTTCCTTCCTATCCAGATAATTGGTTGAATTATGCCTGCATCATTTTAGACGAGCACGCGTCAAAGTGACCGCACGAAACGAATCCACCCAAAACAAAAATGGGTGATAGCCTTTACACACACAAATTTTGACACTTTACGTTGATCAATTATCAGCGCAGGCTGACTTAACTAATAAGAGCGGACATAACGCCCATGGGTCTTTACACGGAAATACATCGCCCCCAGTTTCATTTTACCCCCCGAGAGAACTGGCTTAATGATCCCAATGGCCTCGTGCATGACAGGGGGACTTGGCACCTTTTCTTTCAACATAACATAGAGGCTCCCACATGGGGGAAGATGTGGTGGGGTCACGCTTACAGCAAAGATTTGCTTCACTGGAAACAATCTGATAACGCTCTTGAGCCGGACGAGATGGGAAGTATTTTCTCTGGCTCCGCCGTAGTGGACCACACAGATAGCGCCGGATTTGGTGCCGGCGCTATATTGTTGTTCTATACCGCCGCGGGTATGCATGCAGAACCTCCGCGCAAATTCACACAGTGTCTTGCATATAGTCAGGATGGAGGTAAAAGCTGGAAAAAGCATGATCAAAATCCAATAATTGAATGGATGGAGGCAGAAAACAGAGATCCGAAGGTAGTTTGGCATGAAGCACGGGCCTGCTGGATTATGGCGCTCTACCTAAATGATGAGAAATTTTGTCTCCTTTCCTCAAGCGACGCAAAAACCTGGACACACCTGCAAAATATTATACTCGAGGGAGACAATGAATGTCCTGACTTCTTCCCAATGACTGACGACGCCGGAAAAGAGCGCTGGATTTTTTCTGGGGCAAGTGGCATCTACTTAGTGGGTACATTTGACGGGTTTAACTTCTCAGTAGACACAGAGCCGCGTCACTTCGAGCACGGTCGCAATGGCTATGCAAGCCAAACTTGGACCAACGCACCCGATGGTCGGAGAGTACAAATTTCGTGGATGGCCGGAGGCCGATATCCGGAGATGTCCTTTAACCAACAGATGTCTATTCCCGTTGACCTATCGTTAGAGGGCTCAGGTAAAGATGTGACTATTAAACGTTGGCCAATAAAAGAATTAGATTCTCTTCGAGTAAGGACAATCACCCTGGAGGAGTGCCTTGTTAGCCCCAAAAATGCCTTTACTGCAGATACACAAGCAAAACTTTTAGATGTTTCCTTTACGGTAAACAAACAATTGGCTACGACATTCGATGTGGTCGTTCGTGGTCACCATCTGGGATTTCTGTGGGATAAAAACCAACTTTTAGTCGGCCAGAGTTTTAGCCACAAGATGGATGTGGGGTTCCCATTTATTGAACTACCCGACAAGCCAACCATCTCGATTCGTCTAATAGTTGATAAGACATCCATTGAAATTTTTCTCGATGATGGTCGAATTTCAGCTTCTTTTTGTTTCCTACCAGACGGGTATATTCATCCTCTGGTGTTACACTCCTTTGGAGGCAAACAAGTTATAAAAAATTTTCAATTACATGAACTGTCATCAATATGGAGTAAGGATGATTAAGTCTGAAAAAATACTGGTTATAAGCGATATCCACGGTAATGCAGAAGCGTTGCGTGCTGTAATGAAGAAAGAAAAATATTTCGACTATGTAATTTTTCTTGGAGATTCTGTCGCGACTGGCCCTCAGCCTGCTGAAACAGCAGAACTATTGCTGGCACTGGACCCAGATATCTCAATAATGGGAAATCATGACAGAGAACTTAATGATCGATCACGACTTTCTAACTGGCCACCCGAATGGAAAGCATTTATGAACTGGTGTATCGACCAGCTTGAGTCTTCGACCATTGAGCTTATTTCCTCATACCAACCCTCAGGGCAATATAAAGTTGGTGATCTTGATATTTTTATGCATCACGGAGACCTTCCAAATTCATTGCCAGATCCATTGCCAGACTCTCCAAATGAAAGCTTCGAATCGTTGGATAAGGGTTCCAACTGTCCTCTTATCTTGTTTGGTCACACCCACATACAGTTTCAGAGGACCATTGGGGGGAAAACCTACATCAATCCTGGAAGTGTTGGGCAACCGAGATGCGGAAAGAATCATGCCTGTTACGGAATATTTGAAAAGGGCGTTTATCGCCCGTGTCAAGTCTTTTATGATCAGGCGCCTTGGCTTAAGTCCCTCGAAAAAATTGAATCCCTCAACGAGTATCCTGATTTTAAAGACTGGCTCAGAACCTGCTTCCTAAGCGGCTACGGGATTGGCAAAAAAGATCCCTGGACTCGCTTCGGCACGGAAGGATTCTATTGACTAACATTGATACAAAAGAAGCTCTTGATGTACGGGCAGTTTTCCGGCTTGTCACGCGCTGCTGGCCCTACTACCGTCCGCAGCTCAAACATATTCTTACCTACATCGGGTGCACTCTTCTAATCGGCGCCCTATTCTTTAGCTTCTGGTTCGTAGCTGATGACCTAATACAAAACAAAATTGGAGTTGGTGAGCCTTTGCAGCCTTTGCAGGCACACCTACTAATGCTTGATGAAAGCTATTTGAAGGGTGATGACGAACCTAAACGGCTCTCGGAAGCCCAAAGAAAGCAAGTCCGAGCTAACGTCGTTATTTTCACACTAACCTTTGTGTTCGTCGTTTTCGTCGGATCATCACCGCTCTCGTACTACCAGGTATGGATATTCCAACGAGTTAATCAGAAGCTGAGAGTTGAGATGCTCAGTAAAGCCGAGCACCTTTCGTTAAAGCATCACAATTTTTCCCGCACCGGCGATGCTATGTACCGAGTCTATCAAGACAGTGCAACCATAACAAACGTGCTGCAGTGGCTCGTCACGATGCCCCTTCGGGTCATGGGAGTAATTATCATAGGGTGTATTACCCTGATCTTTTTTTCCGCCTGGTTTGCTTTACCAATCTTTTTTTCCATCATACTGTCGGGCTATGTAATGCGGAAATTGTTACCCGTGATCCGGCAAAAATCCCGTCAGTCTCGTGAATACAACAGCGACCTTACCTCACGAATCCAAGAAAATATGGCCGCAGTGCGAGTTATAAAAGCGAGTGGTGCAGAAGATATTATGATATCTCGATTTGAAAAAGAGTCCCAAAAAGCTCTCGACGCCGCTTTCGAAATGCGGTTTTACAATTCGGTTTTACTGCTTCTATCAATCCTTATCGGGATGGGCTCCTTGATAATTGCTGAGTATTTCATGGCCACCTGGGCGATCACAGAGAAAGCGACTTCCCTTGGAGGTATCGTCGCTCTGGTTGGATATGCAACTTGGAATATCGGAGCTTATCAAACTGCCTCTCGGCAAGGAGAGCAGACATCCCTTCAGGCTTGGGAGCTTAGTCATATTTTTTCAGTCGCTCAAGATCTAACCGTGGGTCTTAAACGAGCCTTTCACCTTCTCGATTTAGAACCCGAGGTAACCGAGCCATCCCAGCCTAAGATATTTCCAGTCAGTATCCAATCAATTCAATTTGAATCGGTATACTTCAACTATCAGAAAGATAATCCCGTTTTAGCCGGTATCGATCTCACTGCGACAGTGGGTTCAGTAACTGCAATTGTCGGCGGTACAGGAAGCGGCAAATCAACCCTGATGTCTTTATTGCTCCGGCTCTATGATCCGGACCACGGCAATATCCTCGTTAACGGAATAAACCTCAAGGAAATGAGCCGAGAGACGATAAAATCAAATGTAGCGATCGCTTTACAACAAAATGTGCTGTTTGCCTTAAGTATCAGCGACAATATCCGCTACGGCCGTGACGACTTAAGCGAAAAGGATGTTCACACCGCGGCAAAAATCGCCTGTGCCGATGGGTTTATCGCAGCTATGCCCGAAGGTTTCTCTACCGAACTTGGCGAGCGTGGTGGTAAGTTATCCACAGGACAGCGACAACGATTATCCATCGCACGTGCTGTCCTCAGAGACACGCCAATTCTAATACTTGACGAGCCCACAGCCTCTCTAGATGCCGAAACCGAACAGAGAGTGATGAAGAATCTCACCATCTGGGGTAAGAACCGAATCGTCTTCATCATTACCCACCGACTTTCTACCATCAGGAGTGCTGACCAGATCGCTTTTCTTAATAAGGGGAAAATTGTGGAGGCGGGGACACACATTCAGTTGATGGCCCAATTGGGTCCATACTCTGATTTTGTGACAGCTGAACTGGGTAACACTCCCACCGAAAAAAATTATGAATAATTCTAAGGTTTACGACGATCGAGTTGATACCGACTCTGAGATCGACCTCCGGCAGGTACTCACACTGATCTCAAGGTCCTTTGGATTCGTGGAGGGCGTCAAGGGCCTGTTTATCTGTAAGCTACTCATGGCCCTCGTGTCAATCTTACCTGCCCTCGCTGT
>DDII01000002.1:11281-12554 GCA_002338445.1 Cellvibrionales bacterium UBA1854
TGATCCATGAGCTTTCTCCACCCGAAATCATGTTTTCTGTGACAGCTCTTTTCCTGATCGCTCTGATCCTTTTTGGTCTTCGTGCACCGGCAGCCGAACAGGCTCAGGAAATCGCTCAAGCCAAGGGATTTGATGCGGCTACCCAGTCCGAGCAAGCACTCTCTTCGGGTGGAAGCAACACTAACGGACTATGGGGACTACTGGAGCTTTCCTTAAGTATTCGAATGACGCAAAGGCTGGGAAATGCTCTGCGAGCAAGGCTTATGGGACGATTAACACATCTGGAAATGACAACCCTTGATGAGCAGAGGATTGGTGATTCAATTTATCGGGTGATGTACGACGCACCCCTAATGCCAGAAATCATCTATCGTATAGCGATAAATCCGCTGCTCCTCATAATCACCGCCGCTCTCAGTATTTATCTCTTGCAGTTTAGCTATGGAGAGGTGACACCCGAGCTCGTCTGGCTTGCAGCTAGCTTAATCCCCCTAACATTATTGGTTACCGCACCATTTTCAGCTCTCGCCCGCCGTATTCACCAAAAAAATAGGGCGTCTGGAGCCACTACCACCAACCGGATGGAGGAGAGTCTGGACAACATAGCTGCAGTGCAGGCACTTGGTGGATCGGACAAAGAGAGTGTCCGATTTGAGAAGTCAAGTGAAGAGTCCTTCTGGCGCCATCGCCTCACAGTTGCGCTTGATTTGACACTGCACGTCATCAGAACTTGTGCTACATGGATAGTGATGGCAATTGGATTTATACTAATCACCGACGATGTAATCGACGGTACCCTCTCTCTCGGAGACTATGCCGTTCTCACGGGCATGATGTTTATGCTATCTGAGAACGCAGCCGCAATCGGCCTATACTGGATCGAGCTCCAGAAGAATGTCGCAGCAGTGCGAAGAGTCTTCTTTTTTATTGACTACACAACCGAGACCGATGGCGAGTATACATCTATACAAGCCATTAAAGAGGGCATTCACCTCAACGATGTAAGTTACTCGTACCCCGATGGTCGCGTGGCACTTCAACACGTTAATCTCGAGCTAGCTTTAGATAATCTTGTCGCAGTTGTCGGCCCTACTGGCGCGGGTAAGACAACTCTCGCTTATCTATTACCCGGCTTTATTCGTCCCAGTGAAGGTGAAATATTTTTCGATGATCAGAAACTCAGTCGGCTCAACATTAAAGACATTCGCCAACAAGTTACCTATGTATTTCAAGAGCACATGCTGCTTTCGAGCAGTATCAGAGAAAATCTCCT
>DDII01000038.1:0-30541 GCA_002338445.1 Cellvibrionales bacterium UBA1854
ATTTCACGAAATGATTTGGACAGACATGTTCCGAAGAAATAGTCTCATAGCAGCAGAACTGTCTTCTGCTGCAGGTCCCGGCGGCTGGTTTTATCGGTTTGATTACTCCGCAAACTTACCCAAGTATCGAAAGCTCGGGGCTACCCATTCATGTGAGATGGCCTTTACCTTTAACCTTTTCGCCAACAAGGATGCCAGGGGACATATCTTCCATGACAGAGATAACCCACAAGTGAGGCGTTTAGCCACTATCTGGTCCGATACCATAATTGGGTTTGCGAGAACAGGCCAACCGAATGGCTTTGGTTTACCGCACTGGCCAAGATACCGATCCTCAGACAGAGAGTGTCTTATATTTGATGCGAGGCCTCGAATAGAGGCCGACCCTGATGAAATTCACCGAGGACTTTGGGATTCTTAGCTGATACCGATTCACTAAGGATTATACAAACTCATTTTTATTAAATTTCGTAATTTATTTTGGCTCATACCATATTGGTGAGGAGTAAGCGCGCTCTTGAATGACTCTTGGTGGAGGGTCCATCTTCCCTCCCCATGGATCATAATTTGGACTTTTTACAGTTGTTTCATAAATCTTTGCGTCGTATGTATTCCACCGAGGTGTAGGTATCTGAAGTACCCTAGCGTAATAGAATGCAGACTCATCAGGATGAAAATCTGGATCTCTCCAAGCTATTTCCAAAGTAGGACTCCCGACGGTATTTCGGTAATTAGCAGCAGATATGTTCACTGTGGATTTTATAGGAGGAAGCTTACCATTCTCCTTGAGAGTTCGTTTTCCCGACCAAACTACATCATAGACTTTTTCGTGAAGAGTGCCCTGTTGATCTCTCCAACCCTTGATAACCTGAAGTCGGTCAAGATTCGCGCCGTCTGGCTCCCGCATTGCAGCGATAAGGAAGTGTGGAACCGCCTGTTGCTGATCCATCACTAGATCTCCCCCCATTGGCACTCCTTTTTTGTAACCTATCTTTGCGATATTTGGACTTGAAGCATCATGATTATTAAAATCCCAGCCACCGAAAAATCTCAGAATAATTCTTGGTCCGGTTGTGGCGTAGACTTCTCGACGCTTCATTGCAGAGAAAATAGCTTCTCGGGTATTTTCGGTTGCCCATATTGCGGCATAACCTGATGCAGAAAAAATAGATGATCTAGCAGCTCGAAACGGATTAGGTTGGTCCGTAGCCATTTTGCCCCAGAAGTTTTTCTCATTTGCTGTCGCTAGCCCGGTATGTGAGTCTGTAGACCCAATTACCCCGAATTTAAAGGGATTGACGGCTACGTCTACTCGCTGATTAAGTCCTGTTTTTAACGCCCCTCTCACAAATGATCGTTCAGCAATTTTTTCTTCAGAAATACTTGACGAGTCTTTGTAACGATAACTTGATACCACGTCCCACCATGCGTCTTCAAAACTCGCAAATTCGTCATCTGGCGACACCAACGGGTGAGTCTCGCTGTCACCTTTGATCTGCGTCACCTCGACGATTGGCTCTAAAGAAGAGCGGGTGAGAGCATAGCCCTTTGTAAGGGGGTATCCGTTGAAGGTTTTTGAAGCAAACATCTTTCCGCCGCTTAGGTTGCTGTTATGAGGGATAGAAATTACACCGCTCCCAGTAGTCTCAATATACCTCTCGAGAAACGACCATAGGTCCTCAGGGTTGTCACTATCATTTGATGAAAACGGAATAATTTTTTTGGTGTGCTCAGGTCCACCAGCAAATAGAACATTACGATGTAGGCCCCCGCTGCTATATTCGTATCCGGAAAATGTGGTAAAACTTCCTGGATCGTTATATTTTTCAGCGATATCAACTACACTGTTCCATACTTGTTGTTTAAACTTTTTATCGATCATAAAGCCTGATGCTTTCATTGCCTTCCCGTAACTTAGGGCCTCTGCGCCAGCTCTGAAATCTTGCTCCGTCTCGGAAGCAAGCACTTCGTCTGCAAGGGGAAGCTTTTTCAGCTTCTCGAAAACAGTTCTTGCTGATTCGGTTTTCAGCAGGCTGGGATCTCCCGCTGCTAGTCGGGGAAAGACTCCCATATTTTCGGCATGGTCAGACACCATCAAAAAATCAAGGGGGGTTACCAGCTGCGCTGCGAGGCCATTGCTTATGATCTGTTCTCCCCTGGCAAATCGATAAGCCTCGTCCGGCGTGGTTCTTGACCCTAAGGGATATGCATCTGCAGAGAGGTGAGTATGTACATGGGTATCCCCCCACAATAGCCTACTTGGGTAGTTTGGGTTTTCTGGGGACGGTGAGATCTCAGCGTTTATTTGTGCTGAGAGGCAGAGCACCGCGCTGCCCACTATTATTCGTACTGAGGACTTCTTTAAACTATGTTCGTCACGCTCAGCTCTCATTTCGATGATCTAGGTTCCACTTAAATTGAAGCCGATATCTTATTTTTCACCTCTTGCGTCCTTCTTGCAAGCTCCGTCATTGTGATTTCTTGGAATCCGATCACGCTGGGTTTAATAGTATCATTGAGTGGTGAAACAAGGCTGGAATCAAGTTTCGAATAACCTTTTATGGCGCCTAAAATGGAGCCACATGTGGCTCCATTACAATCTGTATCCCATCCACCCTCAACTGATAGGCACACAGATTTATGGAAATTTCCATCTCCGTAAATCATAGCTCCTATAACAACTAGCGCGTTGTTAACAGTGTGGACACCGCTAAGTTCACCAAAATTCGCCTCAACCCAGTCCATGTACATGTGAAAATCGTCAAGAATACTCGTTGTATCCAATGCGGACCTTGACGCCTCAGCGAGCTTACTATTTTTGGGGATCTCCGACAGTCCGATCTTTATAAGTTCCCGTGGATTGGATTCCACAAAGGCTGCCGCTATAATGGCCGCAAACATCATTTCACCGTAAATGCCATTTGCTCGGTGGGTCCAGCATGCATCTCGATACGCGAACTCGGCAGCAAGCTCTGGATTTCCTGCACATGCGTAACCCCAACCATCCGCCCTAATTTGAGCCCCAATCCACTCCCTGTAAGGATTACGGTAAGAACTGGTGTACTCTGGTGTTACCCAGTTTGACTTGGCTCTGCGAGGGACAGCATTATTATAGTTTAATATTGCTTGGGTCTCTGCGGTGCAAATTACATTGTAGGGAAGGCTCTGATTCCAAGTGTGCGCGACGTGACGCCATGTAAAGTGAGGTCCATACTCCTCCAATATCTTTAGCGCGATAAGCGTGTAGTGGATGTCGTCATCGGGCTCCATATATGCGATGTTCTCTCGATGGGATTTGGGGCAGTGGATTGTGAGTTGGTCGCCAACATCTTTTCCGCTGAAGTAATGATCCAGAGGCCAGTGGTTTCGATTTTCAAGATATGACCTAATTATATTGCGACCGACTATCCCGTCTTTCCCACTTATACCCATACCCTCCACGGGCTTACCTAAAGCGCAGCCAGCAGCCCTACCCGTCCAAGCCCCATGTAATTTATCAAACAACTCCTCTTGACCCAGAGCTGTAAGTTTCCTGGGACCTTCTGGTCTTTTTTTTTGAATCTCTGAAAGGATATTGGGTTGGTCATAGCGGAAGTTAGAGGAGACCTCGAGCTTACTCAAAGAATCATATATCTCCTCTAACTCGTAAAAGTTCATATCATTTTTGTCTTTATCTCTTGCAAGTTCAGCCACTTGATCGTTTAAATTTTTCGGCACAACTACACCCTCATACCTTAGCTGGGTGAGTTCGGATTTGACGAGTTCTAAAGGGGTATCCCATCCAGCGAAGGTCATTATTTACTCCTTATTTTGGTAATTTTATTAGTGGAATATTTCACTCTGCGGTTTAGTCTACCGTTATCGATTGAAAGTTCGGCGCTCTCTTCTCAACGAAAGATGACACGCCCTCTTTGAAATCTTCTCGTTTAAGACTTTCATCCATCCACAGTTTCGTTTCTTCCATGGACACTCCAAGCTCCTGATTTAGATGTCGGTAGACCTGTTTTTTCATCATCATAATAGATATCGGAGCTGAGGTTTTGGCAATTTCGTTTAGGTATTGTTTCGCTTCAATAGCAGATCTGCCGGTTTCGCAAAGACGATTAGCATATCCAATTCGAGAGGCCTCTACTGCATCCAGTTGTTTCGAAGTCCAGAGCAGGTCTAATGCATTAGAGGGCCCCACAAGTCGCGGGAGCATCCAACTAGTTCCATGCTCAGCGATTAGTCCTCGCGGCCCAAAAGAGGTTATAAATTTAGCGGTCCGGTCTACGAATCGGAGATCACAGAAGGTCGCGTAACTGAATCCAAGCCCTGCAGTGGCGCCGTTCACGGCAGCTATCAACGGTTTTCGCAAACCGAGAAAGTAGGCCGGAGAAGATAAAAAATTTGGATCATTGTCTGGATTGCCGGGATCTACTAAAAGTTTTTCGTACGATTTCCGGATCGATGCTCCAGCCTTGCTCATCTCAGTCAATGAGCCCATATCGACGCCGGAGCAGAATCCTCTGCCTGCACCGGTGAGGATTGTTCCTACAATTTTCCCATTTCGCTCTGAACAATCAAGTGCATGGCGAATTTCCGCCTGTGTTAGGTCGGTCAAAGCGTTTAACTTGCTGGGTCGGTTGATCGTAATGGTTGCTACAGGTCCATCGATTTCGTAAATAATTTCATCATATGCCAGAGGTCCAGTTTTTGATGTCATTTGTGTAATCTCCGATACGCCTTGTCACCTTTTTTTTTGCAGATGTCGAGACCAAAATTGTGGGCGTCTAAAATTGCTTTCCGAAGCGATTCGTGTGTTACAGGCATCAGCATATTGTGGGCGATCGGTTTATCCAGTGTGGCCTCGATAAGAAGATTGAGAATGTCTTGTTCTTTTGTCGAGAGTAAAATTTGTCCCAGATGGATTGGTAAACCAACTTGCGCAAAGAAGCTGGCTACTTTCTCTAGGTCTTTCGATCTCTCCATACATAGTTGGGCCA
Source organism: Cellvibrionales bacterium UBA1854 (assembly GCA_002338445.1). Taxonomy (GTDB): domain Bacteria; phylum Pseudomonadota; class Gammaproteobacteria; order Pseudomonadales; family Porticoccaceae; genus TMED48. The sequence goes on from DDII01000038.1 coordinate 4,986, forward strand.
TGAGTCCCATCGCCACCATTTCCCCGTGCATAAAGTTTTGATGAACTATTTGTATTTCCGGATAGGAATTACCGACAGCATGGGCTAGCGCGAGCCCACTATTTTCGAAACCTAACCCACTGAGTAGTGTATTTGCCTCGATAATATGTTCAACTGCTTCATCATTACGGCGCCCCCTTACAGCAATTGCAGCAGTCTCTCCATACTTGTACAAAGTTTGTGCGCACATTTCGCTAATTGCACAAGATGCGAGCGCAGGGCGCCCCCCAGAAGCCGTTATAGTTTTGGGATTTGTAAGGCAAATACGAGCCTCATACCAAGTAGCCATAGCGTCCCCCATTCCAGACACGAGGTACCTCTCTCCCGCGTCAACTATAACATCAGTATCTACAATGACCATTGCGGGGTGCTGTGGATAAAATTCGATATTTTCTAGGACACCTTTTTCAGAGTAAATAGCAGATAGTGCCGAGCACGGAGCGTCCGTTGAGGCTATAGTAGGAATTATAACGGCCGGAATATTTAACCGAAATGCAATTGCTCTGCCCGCATCAATTAGCTTTCCACCGCCGGTGGCAATAAGACAGCTGATGTCTTGTCCAAGCATTGCATCTACTTGTGAGTTGATCTCACTGAGTGAGCATTCTCCCCCGAAAATGAGCGGGATTGCAGTTATGCCCGAATTGTCAAGGCTGGAAGAGATTTCCGTTCCTAAAACCTTGTGCCCGCGGATTGATGCCATCAATCCTGCCCTTGTTATGTCTAGTAGAGAGAGATAGTGCCCGACATGATTAATTACTCTTGGGCCCTGTATATATCGTTGCCCTGCAGCAAATATTCGCGGGGATGTTTCCCCTTTTTGGACATAAAATTGTCGTGGGAGGTATGGCTTTCCTTTCATTTTTAGATCCATTTAAAATCGGTTTGTCATGGGGGCTTTTTGCAAAATTGGAGTTAGATCAATTTAGTTTTAGTGTTACTATTTGCAAATCTTAAAATAAATCCTTTACTACAACGTGCCGATTAAAAACTAACATGACTCGACTGGAAGCAATAGAGAAATTATGTGCACCAGGTCAGCCATTTGAACTCAAGTTCACCCAAATACGAGGTCAACGCTGCAAGGTTTTTTCTCATGCGCCCGAGACTCTTCGCGATCTCTATGAGGAAACTCGGAGCGACTTAGAATATCTTGTTTTTGAAGGCGAGCGGATGACTTTCGAGGAGGTGTATCTGCATGCGAGCGCCCTCGGGAGAGCAATGATCAGTGACTTTGGAGTTGTTCAAGGTGATCGGGTTGCGATTGCAATGAGAAATTATCCAGAGTGGGTTGTAGCATTTTTTGCTGTAACCGCGATTGGAGCCATAGCAGTTTCTATGAATGCGCATTGGAGTCCGCGAGAGCTTTTTTATGGATTAGCAGATTGTAGGCCTAAGTTGATCTTTGTTGATCAAGAGCGTTTAGATGATTTGTCAGCTGATTCGCCGTTGCTGTCTGGCACAGAGATCATTAGAGTACGAGCTGAGGAAAATATAAACATTCGTTCTGAAGAATACACATCCATAGTGAGTAATCACTATGGATGTGGCATGCCCTTCGTCAACATTAATGCAGACGACGACGCCACTCTTATTTATACATCTGGGTCAACTGGAAGACCCAAGGGTGCAGTATCAACTAATCGAAGCATTGTCAGTGCGCTACTTTCATGGGAGCTTGACGCAGAATTACGCTCTTTTCTAGGACAATATGAACAACCCAAACCTTCTTACCAAGAATCCTTTTTGTTGTCGGTACCCCTGTTTCATGTGTCAGGCTCCCATGTAGGCATGCTTGCTAGTCTCCGATCCCAAAGAAGACTCATTTTAATGTACAAATGGGACGCAGAGACTGGAATGGACTTGATAGAGCGAGAGCGTGTGACTGTCTTCACCGCGGCACCAGCAATTACAGGTGACCTCATTCAAGCCGCATCTAAACAAAATCGAGACTTATCGGGTCTACTAATTGTTGGGGGAGGAGGAGCTCCGAGGGCACCAGCGCAGGTCCATGAAATTGGAGAACTTGCTGAAAATGTTGTTCCCTCAACCGGTTGGGGGATGACGGAGACTAACGCCATTGGCACTGGTATCTTAGGGAAAACATATCTTGATCATCCCTCAAGTAGTGGACAATGTGCCGCGGTTCTTGAGCTTAGAGTGGTAGATGCGGAGGGTGATATTTTAGGTCCTAATTTAAGGGGAGAACTCCAAGTCCGGGGCACGTCAATGTTTAGATGCTACTGGAACCGCCCGGAGGAGACTATTATGGCTTTTGACGAGGACTGGTTCAAAACCGGAGATATAGCATACATTGATCGGGAAGGATTTGTATATATTGTTGATCGAGCTAAGGACATTATTATCAGGGGTGGAGAGAATATTGCCTGCGTTGCCGTAGAGGATGCTCTGTTAGCACATACCGATGTAGTGGAGGCTTGTGTTTATGGGTTACCAGATGATCGTTTGGGTGAGACTGTTGGTGCGACTCTACTTGTGAAGCGCAAAATCGACGCTGAAGCATTGGAGAGGTTTCTAACCAATAGATTGGCAAAGTTCGAAATTCCCAGTCTAGTGCGACAGCAAACTACTCCGCTACCAAGAGGTGCATCGGGAAAAATTTTGAAACGATTGCTTAGATTAGAGGCAAGTAAAGAGCTACGGTCCGAGGTTGTTAGTACATCCGAGGGAAACACTTAGCATTCACGAATAGTGTGTTTTATTACAGTGAACAGTTCGCTTGGTTTACTTATGTCAAGCAAATGTCTTGGCTACATCACTTTAAATGTTAATCAGGTATTTCTCACATATTTTTATTCGTCATTGATAGGCTTTTGCTAAGATAAGTGCATGACCAATTAGTGTAGTCAATGCTTATTTTTCGCCAAGAATCCCTATTCTTAGACCCTATGTACAAGTCACAATGTTATCCTTTATCTATCGATATCACTTACTTATCTATAAAAAGAGCTATCCCGTCATTGCAATACTGTAATTTCAGAGAGCCGAATTTCTTCTTTCCACTCGGCCATAGCTTTTTTACGACGGGCCTCTATCTCGGCAATTAATTTCCTGTTTGGAGGCAGAACTTTACCCTCAGGGTAATCGGAACCGAATGCGCTTCGGCTAACAGACAAACTCCAGCGATCATATTCGTCTCTCAGTCGTTTAGCCACCTCAGGGTAAAGGTCTATTAGATTCTGCTGCTCGCCTGGGTCCCCGATGACATTATACAACTCAAAGGGTCTAGTCACCCGCTTCCCATCAACAGTGTCAACATTTTGTATGAGTTTCCAGTCATTGTCCAACCACATTCGTCCTTGGTTGGCTCTAAATCCCAATGGTTTTTCCCTTCTTATGGGTTCGTCCTCAAAAACTCCCGCTAGCGATATTCCGTCATGCACTTTATTGATGGATTGTTGGTCAAGGTTTGCTATATCAATCAGCGTGGGAAATATATCGACAGTCCCCGAGGGGAAGTTTGATACCCGAGGCTTGATACCAGCTGGCCACTCAATTACCGTTGGTACGCGGAGTCCTCCCTCATAAAAGTCTTTCTTAAATCCGCGGAGGTGCCCTGTGCTATCTGGATCCACACCTCTATAACACCCATGGAGTGTCCGCGCCTGAAGGCTTGTTAGATTTTGATCAATTTCGTTACTGCAATTGGAGGGGTATTCTATCTCCATTCCTAATCCCCCTGGGCCTCCTAAAGGGTTCTTGGAGGGCCAAACACGAACATCTAGGTTGGATGTTCCTCCGTTATCGCTGGTGAACCAAATGAGCGTATTTTTTGTAATTCCAAGGTCTTTTAGTCCTCGCTTTAGGTTACCAATTGAACGATCCATTGCAACGATTTCGCCATGCATATTGGCAGACGTGCGGTCGACTTTTCCTAAGAAGGGTTCTATATCAGCATCAGAGGCTGTCCAGGGTCCATGGGGTGCGGAGTACCAAATGACTATAAAAAACGGTTTCCCCTCGTCAAGCTCGTTTTCAATAAATTTTATGGCCTCAGAGACGATAACCTCAGATCCATCGCCAACAAACTGCTCTCGTTTTCCGTTACGGCTCAACTCGAATGTTCCCCCCTGATCTTTGTGTTTATCGAATCCGGTATGATTACTTAGCCAATAATCAAACCCCAGTTCTCCCGGGTTATGTGGGTCAGATCCAGGTAGTGGATGGGTAGTATCGTCATTAGCCTGTCCATTGAGGTGCCATTTTCCGAAGTGAGCAGTTGCGTAGCCGGCATTTTTGAAGGCCGTTGAGAGCATCTTTTCCTGTTTATTGATGTAACTTCCCACGCGGAAAGCGCCTGTGCGGTCGTTTGTTCTACCGGTTAACACAGAGGCTCTCGTAGGTGTACAACTCGGAGCTCCGGCATAAAACCGGTCCATCCTGAGGCCGTTGCGTGCCATGGCATCGAGGTTAGGCGTCTTCATGAGAGGGTGACCGTAATACCCTGTTTGAGCCCAGCCCATGTCATCGGCCATCAGGAGAATCACATTAGGTGCTTTTTTCTTAACTTCACAGCTTGCGATGAAAAGAATTGCGATCGATAGAGTTATTTTGCTTAAGGAGAATAAGTTATTCTTTTCTGTGAAGGATATCTTCATTTGAGGGTCCTCAAGAATTTTTTCAAGTAATATGCGTATGTTTGTCGTGTTTTTTGAGGATGACGTTGGGTTTCGTTTTCGCGAACTTACAACTCGAAACGTTAATCTTATCATTCACACGGTGGGTACTCTTTTTTTTAGATTACCAATATTGCGTTGGTTCGAATAGCAGTATTGTTACAAAATTTCCCCCATAACCGAGGGCGACGTGTTACTCGTGGATCGGGATTAGTTCATTTCTGAAGGGTATAGAATCGGCAGCTCCGGCTTTCTGAATGCAATGAGACGCAGCCTTGGATGCAATTTTAAGGGCGCGGTGGATACTTTCTTTTTGACACATTCCGGCTAAAAAGTAGCCTATGAATGTATCACCTGCTCCTGTAGTATCGAGCGCTTCGGTAAGTACCGCATCAATGGAGATTTGTTGTTTTGCATCTTTGTAGATAGCTCCTCGAGAACCAAGTGTGAGAACTATCTTGCTGTGGGGAAATTGTTTCTGAAGTTGCCTCAGCATCTCATTTGGTTCATTGTATCCACTCATTGCTTCCGCCTCGGACTGATTCAAAATGAAGCAGTCAACTTTTTGGAGGGGATAATTCATTACCTCTGTGGACATTGGGGCTGGATTGAAAACTATTTGACATTTCACTTTGTTGCCTTGTTCAATAATTTGAGGGATGCCATTGATCTCATTTTGCATCAATACAAATTCTCCCTCTGATATGTGCTCAAAAACTTGTGAAATGCTATCGGCATTATTTTTCATATTCGCACCACCATACAGTAGTATGGAGTTTTCTCCCTTTGAGTCGACTTCGATTATGGCGTGCCCACTTGGACCGTCTACCTGCTCAATGAACGAAGTGTTCACGCCATTTTCCTCAAGCACCTGCCTCAGAACATCTCCATCCTTGCCAATACAGCCAACATGGCATACATCTGCACCTGCGCGAGCAAGTGCTATAGACTGATTTAGTCCCTTACCGCCAACAAACATTTGATAGTCGTGACTTCCTAGTGTCTCGCCAGGCTTGACGAGGTGTGGGACCCGATAAACATGGTCGATATTAAGGGAGCCGAAATTAAAAATCTTCAAGAGGAGGTATCTGCCTTATAGCGATCTATAGCTTGGACCGCTGCATTGAGTGACATGGTAATTCGGGTTCGCAGTTCATCGAGGTCTATTCCCTTTGTGCTTTTCTTCCCTTCCAGGTATCGGGCATAGACCCCGTGGACGATCGCAGCTGATTTCCAGTGGTTAAAACCGATATAAAAATCTAACTTGTCCACACTGAGGTTGGTTCTCTCTGAATAGCGCTTCGCTAGGGAGCTCCTTGTTGGGAAGCCTCCTGCCGACGTAGGAGCAGCGGGGCTTGCTGTAATATCTTCGACCGTCTCAGGCCAACTCTTCAGGGTGTAGGCAAGGTCTGCAAGTGGGTCTCCGAGTGTAGATATTTCCCAGTCAAGTACCGCCGAAATAGTTGATTCATTTCCTACAAGACAGTTGTGGAACCCATAATCACCATGTACCACTCGGGCTGCACCCTGAGCAGGAGCATTTTCGACAATATATTCTTTTAATTCGTGGGCTCTAGGGTCATCGTAGTTCGCGGGTTCGATAGATGATGTCCATGATCTATACCAGCTTTTAACTTGGCGGCCGATATAGTCTTCTTTTTTGGAAAGAGAGCCAAGACCAATTTCGTCTGGATCAAGGGCGTGTAAATCCGCGAGTGTATCGATAAAAGAGTTGGCAAGAGTCTCCCTTCTGTCTTTAGGGACCCAAGCGCTTGTTTCTTGCGCTGTTGTTAGTGCACGTCCGTCTGAAAAGCCCATCACATAGAAGATCGCTCCTGTGATTTCAGTGTCATGGCATATGCCAAACGCGGAAGGTACAGGAAATCCTGTGGGACCAAGGCAGGAGATAATGGCCCACTCTCGACCCATGTCATGGGCTTTGGGTAGGAGTATGCCTTTCGGTGGTCTTCGTACCACTGCTTTTTTATTATGTTTATCACTCAGACTATAGGTCAGATTTGAGTGTCCGCCCTCAAGGCGTCTCCACTGGAAGGGAGGTACAAGGCCAGAAATATTTTGCTCTATCCAGCTTTCCACGGCGGGAATATTGTAGCCCTCAGCTTGGCTTTCTATTGGATAATCGGATTTCTTCGACATTTAGCCCGTGTACTCCGCTTTGATCTTTAGTTGGTCAATTTTTTCTGATGCTCCGCGTGGAAGAGGTGTGTTACGGAGCCAAATCTTGGCAGGGATCTTATAATCGGCCAAGTTTTGGCGCAAAAAAGATCGTAATTCGTCTTCAGAAGTTTTTGCGCTATCAGATATAAAAACTGCGGCTCCAACAGTTTCACCTAGACGATCGTCCGCCACCGGAAAAACGCAGACTTCGACGACATCGGGATGACAATGAAAAATTGTTTGCACCTCAGCACATGAGATATTTTCCCCACCTCTTATAATGATGTTTTTCTTCCTGTCGACAATGTAAACGATGCCTTCCTCGTCGATCTTAGCGAGATCTCCGGTGGATAGCCAACCATCTCTGAGTGTTTGTGCTGTATCTTCGGGACGATTCAGATAGCACCGCATGTTTGCAGGGCTTTTAAGCAGCAATTCACCAATCTGACCGACCGGAACTTCTTCATGCTTTTCATCTACGACCTTGATTTCGAGCAGGGGTGGTGTTGGTCTTCCAGCAGCCAAGGGATTATCGAGATATGCTGCACCACGCATTGTGATACCGAGCCCGCCTGATTCTGTAAGCCCATAAGTGGTTCCCGTGAGGATATGTGGAACCGCTTCCACAACCTTGGCGGGATGTTGTTCTGGGCACTGAGCCCCGCCGGTGTCTAGGAATCGGAGCGATTGGATATTTGCTCCAGTTTCAGTTGCTGCATCGATGAGTTCGGCAGCCATCGTGGGCACTCCTCCCATACGAGAAATTTTTTCCTTTTCGACAAGCTTTGCAGCAAGAATAGGATCCCATTTATGGAGTACTATGAGTTTTCCTCCTAAGCTTAATGCCAGAAAAAATGGAAGTGTGCCAGACACATGGAAGAAGGGTGTAGCTACAAGTACGCCGCCTTGGTAAGGCTTCCCTGTCTCGTCGATCATCGGCGCCGGCTTAACTCCCAATAGATCTTGCACGCGCAGACCAAAGAACCAGGAGTGGATGGTTGAGGCGATATTGCGGTGTGTAAGTACAACACCTTTGGGGTAGCCGGTTGAACCAGAGGTGTATAGCACGACAAAGTCATTGTCCTTACCAATTGAGACTTTAGCGGCTAGGTTTTCGCTTTCTCCCGACAGTTGGCCCCAAAAAGCTTGATTTTTATTGGTTTTCGCATCCCGAACCTCAACCAGTTTTATGCCAAGGTCGGAGGAGAAAGGTATAATCTTTTCATTCCTTTGTGCATCGACGAAGGCTAGCGAAGCACCGCAGTCCAAGAAACCATATTTAAGCTCTTTTTCTGTCCACCAGCTATTTAGACAAACCGTAAGTGCTCCTATAGAGGCAATTGCCATCATCAGCATTGGGTATTCTGGTGTGTTCCGCATAACAAGGGCAACGGGATCACCGGGTCTAATTTTATAGGTTGTTATGAGAATGTCCGCGATTCTTTTAGTGATGTTGTATACTTCTTTAAATGTGTATCTTTCGTCTTGATATATAAGGAATTCGGCGTCGTTATGTGTAAGACATAGGTCAAGGACCTCTCGGAGATCATGCGGGGCATTTTTGAAGGTTTTTAATGTAACCCCTCGGATTGTTTGATCTTCTATCGCATATTTTTCTTCGGTATCGATTACGCGCTGGATAACCTCAGCTAAGGGTCTAGGTATCATCTTGCAAACTCTTCTTTTCTCGAATTACCTCCAATTCGGAGAGAATACTGGAATGATATTCCTTGTCGATCTTATAAAATGTCATGAAGACACAGGCGAGTAGATAAAATCCCAGATAAATTGGTCCATTGATGATGAGTAAACCATCCATGGTCGCTGGCTCCAACCCTCCAACCTTTGCATTTTCAGGGAAATCTATCACCTCAAGTCCGAAACCTGCTAAAGCGCTTCCAATACCTGCAGTAGCTTTATTTCCAAAACTGCGAACTGAGAATATCACTCCCTCGGACCGACGTTTTGTCCGATATTCGTGGTCATCAGCAACGTCAACCAGCTGAGAGTCGATTATAATTTGTGTGACAGGAAAGATTGCAAATCCAAGTGCGAGGGTTCCATAGACAACCCAAAGTTGAGCAGCGGTACCTGGAGGAGGTAGAAGATCGAACAAGCCAAAGAAAAAAGGCGTGCTAACCATGATTGCAGTCCAGGCACAAGCAATTATGAAGGTCGTTTTCTTTTCAAAGAATTTAGACATAAACGCAAGAACGGGTAGAGCGACTAACATACCCGGCATTTTTGCGAGGCCGCCCCAAATCATGTCTTCCGTAGGGATTTCAAATACATATATATATGCGTAACTGCTGCAGACGGTAATAATCCCTAATGAGGCATAACAGGTAAGTAAGCTAAGACATGCTGCGATATAATTGCGGTTGGTTATTAAATCGGTTAGCTCTCGGACATATTTTTTAAATGAAATTTTTTGTCTAACATTTGTACCGTGAAGATACGGTATTTGATCCATTGTACCCAGAGCACAAATGATAACAGAAAAAAAGATCGTTATTGAACCTGCAGACGCTAGTATGATATACCTGGACTTATTTAGGAGACCATTATCATATCCTTCAGTAGACGGGAAGACTAAGATATAGGCAAACATAGCAATTGAGGCGGCAAAAACTGCCACTGCAACTGCGTTATAGCCAAAGATAGATGATCTCTCTTCGTAGTTGTCTGTAAGCTCTGCACCAAGGGCGTCGTGAGGTACTAGGTAAAATGTCTGAGATACCCTGACGAGGACTAAAAAAACCGTCAACCACCAGAAGTAACCCGTTGCAGAGAGCTCTTGGGGTGGTTGATATAAAAAAAAGAAGGAAACCGCAAGAGGTAAAGCCGAGAAAAACATAAACGGGTGTCGTCTTCCAATCTTGCTCTTAAATTGGTCCGAGTAAGTGCCTATTAAAGGATCCGTGATTGCATCACTGACGCTTGCTATTGCAAAAGCAATACCTGCCAAGGCAGGCGAGACTCCTAAAACCTGATTATAAAAAATCAGAGTAACAATTCCACCCGCCGATACTACACCTTCTTGAATGGCACCAGACGCGAAAAGAACTTTTGCTTTCACACTTAACTTCCGGTCACGACTGCCGAGCCCACCCATATTTTTACCCTCTGATGAGAGTGTAATCGGCTGTCTCCAGACCATGAAATAAGCGGCTAAAAAGTTGACCCAGCGCTCGACCTTAGATTCGTCACTTGATCCGGGTTGAGAACTTAAATTATTTGATGGTTTAACGTCCACTGAAGGATGGGTCTCGTTTTTCCATAAATGCTTTTACAGCGTTTTTGTGATCCTCTGTCTTCGCGCAATGCACATGGTGCGTGCATTCAAGGTCCATACAGTCATCTATGTCACCCGAGGAGATGGCTCGATTTAGATTCTCTTTCATGTACCTAAAAGCGATTGGGGGACCACTCGCAAGGCGCATAGCAATTTCTTGAGTTTTAGTTGACAGTTCTTCTGGCTCGACGACCCAGTTGGTTAGACCCAAGCTCAAAGCATCTTTCGCGCTTAACCTATCGGATAGGTAGTAAAGTTCTCGAGCTTTTGCCGTTCCCACCAGCTGCGACATGAAGAAGGTCCCGCCAAAATCGCCGGAGAATCCAACGCGAGCAAAAGCTGTTGTCATAATGGCATTAGATGCCATTATCCGGAGGTCACAAGCCAGCGCTAGTGCAAGCCCCGCCCCCGCTGCCGCTCCCGGGAGAACAGCAATTGTTGGCTTCGGAATTTTATACAACTGTCCTGCAGTTGCTCGTTGATCTATACGCTGTCTATGGATGGCTTCATCGATAGTCATGGGCCTTGCAGAGTTATTCATTGCTGCCATTGCCTTTACATCTCCTCCTGAGCAGAAGCCTTTACCGGCCCCTGTTAAAATGATGCAACGTATATTGGTATTTTGGGCTGCATCAGCCAGTTGTGTGCTTAGGCTCTGTAGTAACTCGGCAGATAGAGCATTTCGGGCTTCTGGCCGATTCATTGTGAGAGTCAAAATTCCGTCACTTAAAGATGTTAAAAGATGTTCTTGGGCGTTAGGTTCTATTTTCAAAGACATTGAATTGCATCCTCTTGTAAAAATCGTTGTTATTGCTTTAACGACTTGAGTATATCGATTGTTGTTATTTGTATGGTCGTGTCGTAAAGGGAAAAGCACCCATTTTAGATAAGATTCAAGTTAATCCCGCATGCAGTGACGCAGTTTCCTTTATGACGGAGGCCCAGACGCTCAGCCTCGTCCAATATAACATTCTTATCGATAACCTCAATATCAATGGCGCTAAGGGAGGGCCCTTTGTTATCTTCGGATTTGACAAATCGTACTTCGCTAGAATCGAGTGGCAGGCGCGGCACTTTTTTGGAGTAGTCGATTGGGCGGTTAAACGCAATGCCCCAGAGCTTAGCGACCTCATCCGGATCGTCGCTTTGGATTTCGGCGGCCGTTATTGATTGAGCATATCTTGCTCTTCGCTTATCCCAGCCCTCACCGGCCCAGTACCATGCTCCTGGAGGCGCCATCCAGTCCAATGAAGCGATTGCGCCAGGGACATCCTTTGGATGAAGGTGAATCGCCGCAGCTCTCTCAGACTCTGTCTCCCATATGATCCTGATATCTGTATCATTCAGTCGATTTTTTTCAGATTTAAGATCATTTACTTGAACAATTACCATATAACCGCCGTCTCCCCCCCGTCGGTCCAGCAGCCGTCCAGCTGTTGTTCCATCCTTAATTGGACTTACGACCTCAAGGAAAGTATCGCCGATAGTAAATATAATATTCTCGCAACCAAAAATTACCATTTTAGGGTCCACAAAAATTTGTTCCGCGCCCAATAGCGATGATAGTGTGGTTTTTACATGCTCTATTTCTCGAGCTACTAGCGCAATCTGCCTGATTCTCATTGTGACCCCCTTTGTTTTTGGTTGTTCTTAAACAAAGATCATTCCTATTCAATTGTCCGAACAATTCTGCCTCTGTACAAATGGATGGACCTGCGGCATTGTTTCCTTAATTGGAGCGTAATGTCAACGCTCTATATTGCAGCTAATATGTTAAAGGGAAACGCGAATGAATGGAGCAGAGGCACTTATTGAGACCTTATTCAAGGGGGGCGTGAGGGTGTGTTTTGCAAATCCCGGCACCTCAGAAATGCAGCTCGTGGCGGCAATTGACAAACAGGATGGGATGGAAGCAATTCTGGGTTTGTTTGAAGGGGTGGTTACGGGCGCGGCCGATGGATATGCGCGCATGACGGATGCGCCAGCGGCGACTTTATTGCACCTCGGCCCAGGATTGGCAAATGGCCTGGCCAATATCCACAATGCGCGGCGTGCGCACACAGCAATGATCAATATTGTGGGTGATCATGCGGTCGATCATCTTAAGTATGACGCACCATTGACTTCAGATATAGTTGGGATAGCCTCACCGATGTCGGATTGGGTTCGTACCTCAAGCTCACCCTCTGATCTTGCAGTCGCAGGCGCAGAAGCTATTGTTGCCTCTCAAATTTATCCAGGGCAGATTGCCACAGTGGTTGCTCCCGGGGACCATGCCTGGACTGATGGTGCCGAGGCAGCTACGTGTGGAAAAATTCCAGATGTACAAAAGGTAAGTGAGCTTGATGTATCAGAGGCCGCTGCTGTTCTGAAAAATAGGACGAGAAAGAGCGCTCTATTCCTCGGTGGGAGGGCTTTGCGGGAGGCTGCCCTTTTTCACGCGGGTCGAGTCGTTGCAGCAACAGGTGCGCGAATTATCTGTGAAACTATAAATGCGAGATGGCAGAGGGGTGCTGGGAGAGTGATGGCAGAGCGATTACCGTATTTTTCGGAGATGGCGGTCAAATATCTTGACGGACTTGAACAGATTGTATTCGTTGGCTGTAAACCACCAGTGGCTTTTTTTGCATATCCAGGAAAAAAAAGCTGGATATCCCCAAAGAGAGCTAAACTTGTTCAGCTGGCAGAAGTATCAACTGACGCAGAGGATGCGTTGCGTAGGTTAGCTGATGAATTGGATGCGCCAAGGCTACCTGCAAATGTTCAAGATGAGACACCTGCGAACTTTGAGCGTGGCAAGCTTACTCGGGAGTCCGCGGGAGTAATTATTTCAAAGCTGATGCCTGAGAACGCAATTGTCTCTGATGAGTCCGGTACTAGTGGCGGCGCAGCATTTCGATACAGCGCAGGTGGACCGAAACACGACTGGTTGATGATTACAGGAGGGGCCATAGGACAGGGTCTTCCAGTGGCAGTGGGCGCAGCTGTGGCGTGTCGGGAACGGAAGGTTATTGCATTACAGGCAGATGGATCAGGTATGTACACCGTTCAAGCTCTATGGACTATGGCAAGAGAGAATCTTGATGTATTGACGATAATTATGAAGAACAATAGTTATGGAATTCTCAATATTGAACTCGGTCGTGTGGGCGTTGCACATCCCGGATCTAAAGCTCTTTCACTTCTAGATTTATCCAACCCGACCCTAAACTGGGTCTCGATATCAGAGGGTCTTGGCGTTAAGGCAGTCAGAGCAGAAACTACCGACGAGTTTTTCGAAGCAGTTTCACGGGCAATGGATAGTAAAGGTCCGCGTTTAGTTGAGGCTCTACTCGTATGATATCGAGGAATATCATGAAGCCATCATAGCACTTCCGCATGGACAAATTGATTGACAGTCTTGTAAAAATCTTTGACGATATTTTGTTCGTCAAAATTTTCTTTTATAGTAATTGTCCTTTGGTTATTGGGGCGATTTAGCCAATTACCGTTATCGAGCATTGGTGCGGGTATTATTACTTCGCTGGACCATTTAGAATTTTTTATAATAGCTGCTGCTGCCATGTCATAAAGCGCCCTAGATGGGGGCTCACCGTGGAGGTAAGTGTTGTTGAGAAGATTTATTGAATAGTCACCAAAATAGTGGAAAATGCCGCCATGGCGACCAATTACGCCATCCTTTATCCAAGGGCCTTTGCCGGCGATATTTTTCTCCAGTGCTTGTGGAGTAACTCTCACAGCTCCCGTTCCTGACTTGGAAAAATAACGGACAACGGCTATCTCAAGGTCCACTTCAGTGTCTAAGACATAGTTGACGGATTCTTGATCATTTACGAGGTTGTATTCGCCAGGATCGGGATAGTTTGACCCAAGCCACACAATCTTGAGTTTATCCGCTATTGTGGGAGTTTTTTTGAGTGCTAAGGCAACGTTGGTCAGCTTCCCTATGGCAAGTAAAACTAGTTTTTGTTTTTCCGGTCTGGAGGCTCTTTTAATGATTAGGTTGACTGCGTCGATGCCATCGAAGCTTTCTCGCATGACATCCTTAGAAATTTCTTTGAAGCAACCTGAGGCTCCTCGCGTCACCTTTAAGGAGGGATAAAGTCCACAAAGTTTTACGATTCTTTCTGCTTCTTCGGCTTGAGCCTCTATGTCGCCACCGTTATCTGTCCGATTCACCGTTATTCCTTCAATGAGGAACGATTCCCCACTCAGAAGAAGATAAGCAATCGCTTGCTGGTCATCTATTTCATTATTTGCATCGGTATCTAGGAGGATCCTTGTTTTCAAGCTTATTGCTCGCTTTGATAAAAAGTTTAATGTGTAAAAAATTATGCAGGAATCGGTGTTTCTCCTCGAATCGTTGATCTATAGCCTAATCTCATTGCTGGAAAATAGTCAAAAGAAGCGAAGTGCTGAACACAACGATTATCCCAGAAAACGACTGTATTAGGTTCCCAGCGGATTCGACATTGGTGATTGACAGAATACGCAATGTGGTTATAAATCATCTGAAGAAGTGCTTTGCTCTCTAAAGCAGTCAAGCCCTCGATTTTTTCTACGAATCCTGCGTTTACGAAAAGGGCCTTACGCCTGTTTAGAGGATGTAGTCTTACAACAGGATGCAAAGAGGATTCAAGTTCGTGTATTTTTTTTATTCCACTTGTGTATAGGTAATGCGCTTTTGGCACATGGAGGGCTCTAAGTTTTTGCAAGAATGTCCTCATGAGTACTGATAATGAATCGAAGGCTTGGTACATATTGGCAAAGACTGTATCACCACCAGAATCTGGTGTTATTTCCATTCTGAGCATTGATAAGCCGGGTGGTCTTGAGTCGCTGGATACGTCAGAGTGCCATAGCTCCCCTGCCGCATACTTGGAATTTTTGTCAGCTTTTATCTGAATTAATTCTTTCGGGATGTTGTCAGGATTGTTAGGTTTAATGAGGGGATCTCCTAACCTGCGAGCAAACTCAGCCTGTTGTAACATGCTCATGATAACGTTCCTCACCACCACAACGCACTTGTCCGCAGCTAGCTGCTGAATTTGAGCCAACTCTTCATCCGAAAAATCAACAAGAGGCTTGTGGTTGTGTAGTTCAACACCCAAATTTGGAGTTACCGCACTTGACTTTAGTAAACTCATGAAAGCAACATCATAATCAGTGATCTTCAACCAACACGGTGGGCTTTTATCCTACCAAAGGTCATATTTTCTCACTTCGTTCCTTCCGACAACCATGTGATGAACCTCATCTGGGCCATCGGCAAGCCGGAGTGTGCGCTGAGAAGCATACATTCTTGCTAACGGTGTCCACTGGGACGTTCCTGTTGCTCCGTGCATCTGAATAGCGTCATCAATAATCTTACAAACCTTTTCGGGAACCATTGCTTTTACTGCGCTTACGTAGACGCGAGCTTCTTTGTTGCCCAAAACATCCATGGCTTTTGCCGCTTGCAGTACCATTAGCCTACAGGCATCTATTTCAATTCTTGCTCGCGATATTACCTCCAGATTCTTACCAAGCTTGACGATTGGTTTTCCAAAGGCAACTCTGGTGCTGGCACGCTTAATCATCATCTCTAATGCTACTTCGGCAGCTCCTATCGACCTCATGCAATGATGTATTCTGCCCGGACCAAGGCGAAGTTGTGAAATTTCAAAACCTCGCCCTTCTCCCAATAGGATATTATCTTTGGGAACACGAACATCTTTAAAGCGAATGTGCATATGACCATGTGGCGCTTCAGGATCTCCAAAAACATGCATGGGCCCCATGATTTCTACTCCAGGGGTATCTATCGGTACAAGAATTTGGGATTGCTGACGGAACGTTTCAGCCTCTGGACTGGTTTTCACCATAGTAATCATGACCTTACACCTTGGATCACCAGCTCCGCTTATGTAATATTTCTCTCCGTTGATAACCCACTCATCACCGTCAAGGTGAGCTAGAGTACTGATATTTTTTGCGTCTGATGATGCGACATCAGGTTCAGTCATTGCATAAGCAGATCGGATTTCACCTGCCAGCAAGGGTTTTAACCACTGTTCTTTTTGCTGTGGTGTCCCGACCCGCTCTAGTACTTCCATGTTTCCTGTATCTGGAGCACTACAATTAAGAGTTTGTGAAGCTAGGTAAGTTTTCCCGAGTTCGGTGGCAAGATAGGCGTAATCTAAATTCGATAAGCCCTCTCCAGTTTCAGAATTTGGGAGGAAAAAGTTCCATAAACCAGCAGCCTTCGCTTTATCCTTTGCCCCTTCAAGTAATTCAAGCTGTCTGGGGTGATAACTCCAAATGTTCTCCTTTCCCTCGTCGTATGAGTGATACTCCTCAAGCATAGGCGCGACGTTTTCCGCAACATGCTTTTTGATTGCAGCAAATAGCGGTTGTGATTCTTCAGACATATTTAGATTGAAGAGTTCCGGATTTGGAGCCGATATCATGGAGTCATCATCATATTTATTTACAGTGGATAGTGTCGGCGAATTGTTTTCAGTGCTATATAACTTTTGGAGCTTTACATTTGGTGTGGACATTTGGGTACTCCTACTGGTATGGGTCGGGGCAATAAAATCTATCGCCATCACAATGTTACGAAATTCTCTCAATCACAGACTACCCAGTATACCTGGCATATCTTTAATTGGGGGGTTTTCTCAAGGGGATCCCCCCATTTTGTTGACCATTGAGCAATGAACAAGCAAGCTACCTTATCAAACTTCTGTGTTTTGGGGCCAAGAAAGTTATGAAAGATATATTTGATATTAGTGGTCGGGTTGCGATTGTCACTGGGGGCTCTCGCGGTATCGGTAAAATGATTGCAGCAGAGTTCGTGAAAAGAGGTGTTAAGACATACATCACATCGCGGAAGGCTAAACCGTGTTTGGAGACTGCGGAGCAGCTTTCTGTTTTCGGAGAATGTATCGCGATTCCGTATGATCTATCAAGTTCAGAAGGGATAGGTGGATTTATTGAGGAGATTTCTGAGCGAGAAGATCATCTTGATATTCTAATAAACAATGCTGGGGCTGTATGGACTGCGCCGTTTGACGATTTTCCTGAAAGCGGTTGGGATAAGGTAATGAATATTAATGTTAAGTCTGTATTTTTCCTGACCCAACGACTGGCGCCCTTGTTACGATTTAGCGCATCTCAAGAGCAGCCATCAAAGGTGATAAATATTGCGTCCATTGATGGGCTTCGTACTCCGAGACTTGAGACTTACTCTTACGTGGCGAGCAAGGCTGGATTAATAGGTATGACAGGGCTAATGGCTAAGCGGCTTATAAGGGATAATATTATTGTAAACGGAATTGCGCCGGGTGCATTTTCTAGTGACATGAATATAACTGCTAGGGACGAGCCTGACCGAATTGCGTCGGTAATACCTGCTCAGCGAATCGGGCGACCGGATGATATAGCGGGGACAGCCGTTTATATGTGTTCTCGCGCGGGAGACTACCTTTTAGGCACAACGATCGCCGTTGATGGCGGCCTTGTCTATGCCAGGACTGATTAGTTAGGTGAGATCTAATTTATCTAGATTAGTTACCTCCGTTTAAATGTTAGAGACAGAGAAGATGAAAGATCAGAAGATTGGGAGAAGGTTTATGCAGGGAGAGATGGAAAAGCGAGGTTCGATAGGTATTATCTGGATTGATAACCCACCTGTTAATGCTATTTCGTTTGAGGTGAGGACAGGATTGGTAGATGCGGTTTACAGGGCTTCGATGGATGAGAGCATAGATGCGCTGGTATTGGCGTGCCGGGGTAGAACTTTTATGGCAGGTGCGGATATTTCAGAGTTCGCGTCAGGTGTGAAACCACCACACCTCGGGGATGTGGTTGATAAGCTCGCGGCGAGCCCCAAGATTATAGTGGCTGCCCTGTTTGGTACCACCTACGGAGGCGGTCTAGAGGTAGCGCTAGGATGTAATTATCGTATCGCACTCGCTTCTAGCAAGATCGGGCTTCCAGAGGTCAAACTTGGAATCATCCCAGGGGCTCAGGGTACACAAAGGTTGCCGAGACTTACTGGTGTCGAGTTTGCTCTAAAACTTATTACTTCAGGAAATCCTGTATCTGCATCGGAGGCTTTGGCGGCAGGTGCGATTGATCGGATTGTAGAGGACAGTATCATCGAGGCTGCGGTAGAGTTTGCGGAGGAGCTAGTGCTTCGGGAGGCTCCTTTGAGAAAAAGCCATGAGCTGGTTATTGATTCGTCAGAGTTCGGTGAGGACTACTTCGATGCATTTCGTACCTCTATATCAAGACGTACCCGAGGTATGGACGCCCCCGAGTGTTGTATACAGGCGGTGAAGGCTGCTACGGAACTACCATTTTCTGAGGGTGTCAATCGGGAGCGGGAGTTAAGCCGAAGTTGTATTCAAAATCCTCAATCGAAGGCATTGCAACATGTGTTTTTTGCGGAGCGCGCTGCGACTAAGGTGCCTGGATTGGCAAAAGATGCCCAGCTTACTCCAATAAATCGAGTGGGTATTATTGGGGCGGGTACCATGGGAGGCGGCATCGCGATGAACTTTGCTAATGTCGGACTCCCCATCACAATTCTTGAGGTGGAGCAGGAGGTACTTGACAAAGGTTTAGGAATAATACGCAAAAATTATGAGGCTAGCGCGCATAAAGGGCGCATCAGTTTTGAAATGGTTGAAAAGTGTATGAGCTTGATCGAGGGCACCACCAACTATGCTGATCTGACTGAAAGTGACCTTGTGATTGAAGCAGTGTTTGAAAATATGAGCGTAAAAAAGGAAGTTTTCTCTGCGCTCAACTCTATCGTAAGACCTGACACTATATTAGCGACAAATACCTCGTATCTTGATATAAATGAAATCTCATCAGTTGTTACAAATCCTGGGCGAGTCCTAGGAATGCATTTTTTCTCACCTGCCAATGTAATGCGTTTATTGGAGATTGTGCGTGCCGAAAAAACAAACCCAGAGGTACTCGCCACGGTGCTGAAATTAGCGAAGACGATAAACAAGGCGGGCGCCGTTGCCGGAGTATGTTATGGCTTTATTGGCAACAGAATGTTATCAGGATACGCGAGGGAAGCCCATAAATTGGTCTTAGAAGGGGCAAAAATGCAACAGGTTGATCGAGTCCTCTTCGATTTCGGTATGCCGATGGGAGTTATTGCTATGGCCGACATGGCAGGCATAGACATAGGATACCGTTTACGGGAGCAGATGGATGAGAGCACTTATGACATTCCCTCGACGTATGTTGCTGACCGATTGGTCGAGATGGGCCGCTATGGTCAGAAGTCGGGGGGCGGTTTCTACGACTACTCTCCGGGAAATAGAACGCCAATCCCCGCCGCGGTCAGTGAAAAATTGGTCTCAGAGGCGGCTAGAAAATTTGGTATTCAGCAACGTGAAATTCATGATTATGAAATAGTGGAGCGGTGTTTTTACTCCATGTGCAATATAGGTTTCGAACTTTTAGACGAGGGTATGGCGTTCCGTTCGGGTGACATAGATACTGTTTACATAAATGGGTATGGATTCCCTGCTTGGCGAGGAGGACCCATGTATTGGGCTGAAAATAATGTAGGGCTTGATCGTATGCTCGATTCAATTCGTAAATTTGCTTATCAACATGGCGACCGCTGGTGGAAACCATCGCCGTTACTGGAGCGCTTAGTTGCGAAAAAGGCTAGTTTGCGCGATGTACAAAATAAATGAAAGCCTTTCCAGCGTAAGAAGGTAATCAAATGTCACTAGACCGTGAAACCTTATCTCAGCTTATTTTTACAGTTCGTCGTTTTGTGGAGGAGCGTTTGATACCCCTCGAGGCTCAAGTTTCCCAGGAAGATAAGCTTCCTGAGTATTTGTTGGATGAAATGCGAGAATTAGGACTTTTTGGTCTGACGATTCCTAGTGAATATGGTGGCTTGGGACTGAACACTTTTGAAGAGTGTAAAGTTATAATGGAGATGGGAAGGACTTCCCCCGCTTTTAGGTCCGTTATTGGAACAAACAACGGGATCGGTAGTCAGGGCATTGTTATACATGGCACTGAAGAGCAAAAGCGACGCTTTCTTCCATTGTTGGCGTCGGGCGAGGTGATTGGATCCTTTGCATTGACGGAGCCAGATTCAGGCTCAGACGCTGCCTCCCTAAGAACAGGTGCAGTGAAGGATGGCAATGACTATCTTCTCACTGGTACAAAGCGCTGGATAACGAATGCTAACATTGCTGGATTATTTACAGTCTTTGCGCGAACGAATGCTGAGGAGACGGGTTCAAAAGGTGTGACCGCATTTTTGGTCGACGCAAACTCCGAGGGTATCTCGCTGGGGTTACCGTATAAGAAGATGGGTCAACAGGGGGCTCACGTTTGTGACGTAATTTTTGAAGACTGCCGGGTTCCTCAGGAAAATATAATTGGCGGACCAGAGCGGATAGGCCTTGGTTTCCAGACTGCGATGAAAACACTAGATCGTGGCCGAATTCATATTTCTGCGCTTTCGGTTGGCTGTGCAAAAAGGCTGATAGAGCTTTCTGTGGCTTTTGCTCAGGATAGAAGGCAATTTGGTCGTCAAATATCCGACTTTCAGCTACCACAAGCGATGCTGGCCGAGAGCGAGACCGAATGCTATGCAGCTGAGTGTATGGTGCTAGATGCGGCTCAAAGACGGGATTTAGGTGGTGATGTCAGGATGCTTGCGTCGTGTTGTAAATTATTCGCGACTGAGATGGTCGGCCGAGTTGCCGACCGAGCAGTCCAAATTCATGGAGGCGCTGGTTATATGGAGGAGTATGCAGTCGCTCGTTTTTATAGAGATGTGCGCTTATTGCGTATCTATGAGGGCACCAGTGAGATTCAAAAAACGATCATAGCACGTGAGCTCGTTAAACGTTCAAGTTAAAAGCCAGATAATTCCGAGAAGCGTTTTGTATGATAGCGTTGATCCCCAAATAAAAGTTGCGCAACTCGAGCGCGCTTCAAAAAGAAACCAATGTCGAATTCGTCTGTCATACCTATTCCGCCATGCATCTGAACCGCCTCGTTCGTGGCTAGAGCAGCAATCTTGCATGTTTTTGCTTTAGCTGAGCTTGCCAGTCTTGGCGTACTCAAACTGGGGTCATCAAGTGATCGGAGAGCTTTTAAAACTATGGACTTGCACAACTCGATCTCTGACCATAATGTTGCCGCGCGATGTTGTAATGCTTGAAAGCTACCAATGTTTACGCCAAATTGTTTTCTCTCTTTAAGGTAGCTAAGGGTGCGTCGAAAACTTTCAATTGAAATACCGAGAAGCTCGGCAGCTAAATGTGTGTTAGCGATATCTAAAATGATAGATAAAACGTTGTGTCCGTTACCGATACCGCCGAGAATTTGATGCTCTCCAATCAATACATCTTCAAGCACTACTGTCGATGAGTTGCGGCTATCCACCATGGGTACCCTCGTAATTTTAATACCCTCGCTTGTTGTTGGCACTATAAAAAGGGTTGTACTGTTTTTGGTCACCTGATTATTGGACGTCTTTGCTGATACTATCAGGTTATCTGAAATATGACCGTCTACAACATAATGTTTTACTCCGGAAAGTAGGTAATCACTTCCACTCTTTTCCGCTTTACAATTAACTAATTCTGGATTATGGCGTGGGGCCTCGTCTATGGCAAGAGTCAAGAAAAGTTCCCCGGCTGCAATTGGAGGGAGTAAATCTTTTTTTTGCTGCTCGGTACCAGAGTGTTCAATTGCAGAGACCCCCAATATAGATGATGCGAACAGAGGAGAACTGGCCAAAAAGCTACCGACTTGTTCACTGATCTGCCCCATAGCAACGTGCGAAAAACCGAGTCCGCCGTAATCTTCGGAAACTAGTACTGCGGGCCAGCCAAGATCTATCATTTGACCCCAAAGTGAATTTGAGTAGCCTCGAGAGGAATTACCGTCGCGAAGTTCTCGATGTAAACTGGGTCCTGCATGGGTGTTTAAAAACTCTATCGCTGAATCCTTAACCATGGACTCCTCTTGATTAAGTAATAGTTCCATCTCTACCCTAGTCCAAGTATTCTTTTAGATATGATGTTTAGCTGGATTTCAGAGGTGCCCCCCTCGATGGAGTTGCCTTTTGACCGCAGCCAAGGTCGTGCAATAGAATCTTCTCCCCAGCCGAGCGCTGCACCACCATGAATACTCATTTCAAGCTCATGTCGACGTTTATTTAATTCAGTGCCATAGTATTTAAGCATAGCTGATGTATTTCCGACGCCAGAGGACTTAATTTCTAAATTTACACGCTCCATTGTTAGCTGATGGCATTCATAATCGATTTCCCATTCTGCTATTTCAGTTCGGAGACCTGAATCTGAAAGCTGGCCGTCGCGCAAACCTAATAAATCTACCGCCTCTTCGGATAGGGTTTGTCTTCTAGCTACGTTACCGATGTCGCCAATGTTCTGGCGTTCATGAGTCAGAAGGTACTTTGCTATCGTCCATCCTTTGTTAATTTCTCCGACAACTTGATTTTTTTCAACTTTGACATTATCTAGATAAGTTTCACAGAATGGTGATGCGCCGGAAATAAGTTTTATCGGCCGCACTGTCACGCCGGTGCTCTCCATATCAAATAACACTAAACTAATTCCATAGTGTTTTCCCGATTCGAAGTCAGTCCTTACCAGACAGAACATCCAGTCAGATTTGTCGGCACTAGATGTCCAAACCTTTTGGCCATTGACGATGAAATGATCGCCAAAATCTTCTGCCCTTGTTTGCAGTCCTGCCAAGTCAGATCCAGAATTTGGTTCGCTGTATCCCTGACACCAGCGTATTTCTCCGCGGATCATCTTTGGTAAATGCTCACGTTTGAGTTTCTCAGAGCCAAATTCAAGGATTGCTGGCCCTATCATTGATAGACCCATGCTACTGAATATTGGGCTTCTGGCCTTGATAGCAGAGAGCTCTTCCTTGAGAACCTGCTCCTGTTCTTTTGAAAGACCGCCGCCTCCATATTCACATGGCCAAGTTGGGGCGACCCAACCTTTTGAAATCATACTTTCCACCCAGGCTCTTTGGTCATCACTGTAGTAGGAGCTTCTTCGGCCTCCACAGTACTTTTCTTTATCCTCAACAACAGGTGTTCTCATGCTTTGAGGACAATGGTTTTCAAGCCAATCCCGAGTTTCGAGCCTAAAATCATTAAGGTCATGCACGTCTTTATCCCTCACTGTTATCATTAATAATTATACGATGGTTTTGGCCATGGGTATTTTCCTTATCAGCGAACCACTTGTAATTTTGATATTATCCCCCAAAAAATTTACTTTCCATCCGATTCTTCTTGTTTCCTCGATGTCACGGTAAACTCATACTAAACCGTTTTAATTCATCTAGCACTTCATCATCAATTAGCCGCGCTTGTCCAAGAATACCCTCAATGTTGAAATGGGGAAGGTGGGTGATAATTAACTGGCCGCCATGTACACCAATAAGTTCTAGTGTCTGCAAATTAAGCAATGGTGCTCCAGAAACCCCTGGCCCATGAGCGCAATTGTGTAACAGAAGAGTGGGGTGCTCGACGTGGGGTGATTGCATGGATCTGCAGTTTTCAACACTCTTAATCTTACCTAATTTCCCATCATAAACAAGCATTGCTAAGGATAATTTTTTTTTTGTGTTTGGCAGAGACTCTTGTGAATAGCGCCGCAGTCGCAGTTTAGGCGCATGAAGTTTTTGATTTAGCATGGCAAAAACCCAATCTTTGCTCATGCCCTCCAGCGCATCGCTGCCTCGCAACAATTTTCCGGGAGTCGATATTTTTGAGATGAGGAAATTTTGAAAACGAGCGTTAGAAGCTCTGTATGAGCAGCTTCTGAAGGCCGAGCGAGTTTTTCGATCCAAAAGCACATGAGCTGCAGTGATAACAATGGAATAATCTTCCCTATCATGCTGTATATGTGATGCTGTTCCACGGATTAAGCCATCACAGAATATCGTCCCTATTGCCTCTAGCATTGAATTTGTTTGATTTTGACTGGTCCATGCCAGGGTACTGTGTGTCACAACTACCATAAGTAGTGTTAACCGTTTGACCGGTTTATTGTTCATTTCATATCGCCCCAAACTGACTGTAAGACGCTAATTGCTGCAATGGGTGCGGTCTCCGTTCTCAAAATTCTCGGCCCGAGACTTAATTTATGGAAGTTAGCTGATTCAGTATTTTTAATTTCTTCCTCATCCAAGCCCCCCTCAGGTCCCACTAGAAGTGAAACAGAGTTAGCAGGTTTTATGAAAGTATTGACAGTTTTTTGTCCTCTCGGGTCAAGAACGAATCTGACCTGCTCATTCACACTAAATACCCAATCGGAAACTGTTTTGGGATTGGCCAGTTTTGGAATACGATTTCGCAGACTTTGCCGACACGCAGTTATTGCTATTTGCTGCCAATGTGACAACTTTTTTTTGAGTCGTGCTGCAGGTAGTTTGACTTCAGAACGTCTTGTAAATAACGGAGTAATAATATCAACTCCAAGTTCTGTTGTTTTTTGAATTACAAAGTCCATTCGCTCTCCTCGAGAAATGCCGATCCCAAGGTGTATGTTTAGGCTGGATTCACGCTCGACAGGGTCAAAATGCTTGACTTCTACTAGTACGAGATTCTTCTTGATTTCAATCGCCTCGCAAAAGTATTCACCTCCAAGGCCATTGAATATACTTACAGCATCGCCGGTTGAAAGACGCAAAACGGTACGTATGTAATGCGCATTGCTGGAGCTAACATTAAACCTTTGCCCTACCTTGATAAGGTGCGGTTCGAAAACGCGGGGAGTACGCATAGGCACTTAACAATATATGGTCTATACGCTATTCTGGCATGTTGGGAACACTAATGCGAGTTACCCCTGAGGAGTCAATCAAATAAAGTTATCGCATGTTAGATGGAGCTCTGAAGCCAACAAACAAATCGAAGACAAATTCAATCACAGGAGTCAATACTTATATGAGTCTGGTTTAAAGGGCCCTTCAATTGGTACTTTTATGTAATCAGCTTGTTCCTGCGTTAACTTTGTAATTACCCCTCCAAACCCGCGCACCATGTATGCCGCTACTTCCTCATCCAGCCGCTTAGGCAATACTTCAACTTTAAGCATGGAAGATTTGGTTTCAAGATCTTGCTCTGCAAATCGTTTGTTAAAAAGCTCCATCTGCGCTAGCACTTGATTAGCAAATGACCCGTCCATTATCCTGCTGGGATGTCCGGTCGCGTTTCCCAGGTTTACAAGACGGCCCTCAGCTAAGAGTATAAGATGGTCTTGGGTGTCACTGCTTCGGAATATTTTATGAACTTGCGGTTTAACTTCTTCCCACTTCCAGTTTTCACGCATATACCCAGTATCAATTTCATTATCAAAATGTCCAAT
>DDII01000038.1:30827-56079 GCA_002338445.1 Cellvibrionales bacterium UBA1854
ATCAAAATGTCCAATATTACAGACGACGCAACCGGGCTTTAGCTCGGCTAGTAATTCGCTGTTACAGACGTTGACATTACCTGTGCTTGTCACTAGGAGATCTGTCTGTATCAATAGACTGGAATTCGGCCCCTTTGAGGTGTCACCTTCGTTAAATAGTGAAACAACCTCGAAGCCGTCCATGCACGCTTGCATAGCGCAGATGGGATCTATTTCAGTTATCTTTACAATCATGCCTTCTTGGCGAAGTGACTGAGCAGATCCTTTTCCAACATCGCCGTATCCCACTACAACCGCCTTCTTACCGGCGAGAAGATGGTCGGTGGCCCGCTTTAACGCATCATTTAGGCTGTGTCTGCAACCATATTTGTTGTCATTTTTGGACTTCGTGACAGAATCATTAACATTTATTGCAGGTATCCTTAGTTCTCCTCGTTCTAACATTTCGTAAAGTCTTAGCACTCCGGTTGTTGTTTCTTCTGTAACGCCATGACAACCGTCAAGGACTGCCGGATACTTTTTGTGCAGAAGGGCTGTGAGATCTCCCCCGTCGTCGAGGATCATATTCGCGTTCCATGGAATGCCATCTTTGAGAATCTGCTGCTCCAAGCACCAGTTATACTCTTCTTCAGTCTCTCCCTTCCAAGCGAACACCGGCGTTCCATTCGCGGCAACGGCTGCTGCCGCATGATCCTGTGTAGAAAAAATATTGCAAGAAGTCCATCTTACCATGGCACCCAGCGCTTCCAAGGTCTCAATGAGCACCGCAGTTTGTATCGTCATGTGTATACAACCCAAAATTCGAGCGCCTTCGAGTGGCTTTAATTTGGAATATTTCTGTCTCAGCGCCATTAGAGCGGGCATCTCTGATTCCGCTATCTTAATCTCGCGACGACCGAACTCTGCAAGGGATATATCGGCTACTCGATAATCTTGGAAAGAAGTCTGTATCTTGATAGGTTGCACGCTGGCAGACATGGTATTTCCTCTTAGTCATTAATTTTTAAAAGATTTACGTGGTTAACGTTGTAACAGATGTATTAAAGAGCTTTTTTTAATAAGGAAACTCGGTCTAATTTCTCCCAAGTAAAGGTACTGTCTGTACGCCCAAAGTGTCCATAAGTCGCTGTTGGGCGGTATATGGGCTTTCGCAAATTGAGCATGGCAATTAAACCGCTAGGGCGCAAGTCGAAATTTTCCTCAATAAGCGTCACAATTTCGTGGTCGGGAAGCTTTCCAGTGCCAAAGGTATCTATACTTATCGAGGTTGGTTCGGAAATACCAATAGCATATGAAATTTGGATTTCACACCGATCCGCAAGCCCAGCTGCAACGATGTTTTTTGCCACATACCTCCCGGCGTAGGCTGCTGATCGGTCTACCTTCGTAGGATCCTTCCCAGAAAATGCTCCTCCGCCATGGTGCGCCATGCCTCCGTAGGTGTCTACAATAATCTTTCTACCTGTAACCCCGCAGTCGCCCATTGGTCCGCCTATAACAAATTTACCAGTAGGATTAATATGGTATTTTGTTCCTTTATGAAGCCAATTTTCCGGTAAAACATCCGAAATGATTTCTTCAAGAACCGCCGCGCGCAGTTCACCTAATGAGATACACTCTGAATGTTGGGTGGATAGTACGACTGCGTCTACCGCAACGGGAATCCCTTCTGCATATCTCAGTGTCACCTGGCTCTTGGCGTCTGGCCTTAGCCACGGCAAAGTACCATCTTTCCTGAGCTTTGCTTGTCTCTCAACTAATCGATGTGCGAAGTAAATTGGTGCAGGCATGAATACAGCAGTTTCGTTACTCGCGTAACCAAACATCATGCCTTGATCTCCGGCTCCCATGTCTTTGTTTTCGTTTGCATCCACTCCGAGTGCAATGTCCCCCGATTGCTTACCTATGGCGTTTAAAACAGCGCAGGAGTGGCCATCAAATCCCTTGCTGGAGCTATCGTACCCGATATCTGTAATCACACCTCTAACAATACTCTCGAGGTCGACATAGGTGTCGGTGCGAACTTCACCGGCTATGATGGCCATCCCTGTTTTTACCATTGTTTCGACGGCAACTCTTGCATGAGGATCATCGTTGAGAATTGCGTCCAACACTGCATCAGAGATTTGATCAGCCATTTTATCTGGGTGACCCTCAGACACAGACTCAGATGTGAATATTTTATAACTTGACATAAATTTTCCTTTTTCAATGAAGCATTATGTCTTCTTGCGATACGCTTGTCACTAGAGCCTAAACTTAAAATCTTGTCTTAATATTGGTTTACTGAAACTCCGCTGTGCGCGACAATACAATTCAAGTTTTAAGGATGTGGAGACAAATCTATGCCCAGTCGTAGAGACTTAGCTAATGCCGTCAGGGCTCTTAGCATGGATGCCGTTCAACAGGCGAAGAGTGGACACCCCGGTGCGCCAATGGGATTAGCTGACGTAGCTCAGGTCTTATGGAATGATTTTTTGAGGCACAATCCAGCTGACCCTGATTGGGTTAATAGGGATCGTTTTGTACTTTCGAACGGGCATGGTTCTATGTTGCTCTACGCACTTTTACATCTCAGCGGGTACGATTTGCCGATCGAAGAGTTAAAAAAGTTCCGTCAGTTGCATTCCAAAACACCAGGACATCCAGAGAAGGGATATGCTCCCGGGGTTGAGACTACGACGGGACCACTGGGTCAGGGATTAGCTAATGCCGTAGGTATGGCTTTAGCTGAGAAAGTTCTCGCGGCAAATTTCAATCGCCCTGGACACATTATTGTGGACCACCATACTTACGCAATTATTGGTGATGGGTGTCTAATGGAAGGAATCTCTCACGAAGTGTGCTCACTCGCAGGTACGCTGGGACTAAGCAAGTTGATAGTTATATATGATGATAATGGTATCTCAATCGATGGAGAAGTTCATGATTGGTTCAAAGATGATACGCCTGCGCGTTTTTCAGCTTATGGTTGGCAAGTCTTGCCAGATATCGATGGACATAACAGCGAGGCAGTGATTTCAGCGATCGCGACCGCAAAAGCAGACACCGCTCGACCAAGTCTCATTTGTTGTAAGACGGTTATCGGTTTTGGTTCTCCAAACAAGCAGGGGAAAGAGAGCTGTCATGGCGCTCCTCTTGGCGCTGACGAAATTACCCTTACGCGCCAACAACTTGGCTGGGAGCATCCTCCGTTTGAGGTGCCAAAGGACTATTATGTGGGATGGGATGCAACTGCTCGAGGAGCGGTTCTTCAAAAAGAATGGATACAAAAGATGAGTTTATACAAGTCAGAGTATCCAGCTCTCTATAACGAATTTGAGCGTCGCATGAAAGGTTCTTTGCCCTCAGACTTCGAATCTGAGGCTAATAAGTACATAGCATCATGTCAGTTTTCGATGCAAAAGATTGCATCTCGTAAAGCTTCACAGAATGCGTTAAACGCTTATGGGCCATTACTCCCAGAGTTGCTTGGAGGCTCAGCAGATCTCACGGGCTCAAACCTAACACTTTGGTCTGGTTCTAAACCCATAAGTTCTGCGGACGGGGGCGGAAACTACATATATTACGGAGTTCGTGAATTTGGTATGAGTGCAGTCGTAAATGGCATTGCGTTACACGGCGGATTTGTCAACTATGGGGGCACGTTTTTGATGTTCATGGAGTACGCGCGAAATGCGGTACGCATGGCGGCTCTGATGAAAATAAATAGTATCTTCGTATATACACATGATTCCATCGGTCTTGGTGAGGATGGACCAACTCATCAACCCGTAGAACAGCTCACTACGTTGCGTTCGACACCCAACCTTCATACATGGCGGCCATGCGACAACACAGAAACAGCAGTGTGTTGGAAGTTGGCAATTGAGCGAAACGATGGCCCCAGTGCACTTATATTCAGTCGACAAGGCTTAGAGCCAATGAAACGATCTACTAAGCAAGTCGATGAGATAAGTCGCGGTGGCTACATCCTTCAAGATTACCCAAATCCGAAAGCGATAATCATTGCTACTGGATCTGAGGTCGAGCTCGCCATCCTTGCCGCGGATGAGCTTGCTGGAAATGGTGTATATGTGCGTGTGGTTTCATTACCCTGCACTGAGTTGTTCGACACTCAAGATGAGAGTTATCGTGAATCTGTATTACCTTCTCGTGTTACTTCTAGGGTTGCGGTGGAGGCAGCACACCCAGATTTCTGGCGCAAGTATGTGGGCTTGAAAGGATCGGTAGTTGGCATAAGTAATTTTGGCGAATCGGCACCGGGACCTGTGGTTATGTCGAGCTTTGGTTTTTCAGTAAAGAACGTTGTTGCCAAAGTTCTTGAGATTATTCATTAGTGCTTCGGATTGCGATAAATGGTTACGGACGGATCGGGCGCTCTGTGCTACGAGCTATTTACGAGTCTGAGGCGACAAAATCTGTTAAAATCGTCGCGATTAATGAGCCTTCAGATGCGAATACTATAGCGCACCTTACTCGATATGATTCCACTCATGGAAGATTTCCGGGTGCAGTAAGGTCAGATGGATTTAAGCTTTACATTAATGATGATGAGATATATCTATTTAATGAGGCTCTTGTTGAACGATTGCCTTGGGAGCGGTTGGCGATTGATGTTGTGTTGGAGTGCAGCGGGACTTTTAGCGATCGAAAAACTGCTGAGGGCCACCTCAAAAGTGGTGCAAAAAAGGTACTTTTTTCGCAGCCCGCTGAGGCAGACGTTGATGCCACTATCGTTTTTGGCGTGAACCATCATGAGCTTAGGCAAGAGCAAACTATTGTGTCGAATGCATCGTGTACAACAAATGCCGTCGTTCCTGTAATCAAACTTCTTGATGACAATTACGGCGTAAAATCGGGCGTGATCACCACTATTCACTCGGCTATGAATGATCAGCCGGTAATCGATGCTTATCACCACACTGACCTTCGAAAAACTCGGGCTGCTATGCAATCGATTATACCCGTTGAAACCGGTTTAGCATTGGGGATTGATCGACTTTTACCGCACTTAAGTGGCCGATTTGAAGCGCAAGCTATGCGAGTCCCTATTTTGAATGTCTCGGTCATTGACTTGACGGTTTTACTGAACGAACAGTTGGATGTTAAGACCGTAAATTGTTGTTGTCGAGAGGCCTCTGCAAGTACGTTGCTTGGTATATTGGGTTACACCGAAGAGCCGCTCGCATCATGCGATTTTAACCATGATTCTCGGAGCGGTATTTTAGATGCGAATCAAACAAGAGTCGCTAAAGGGAGCCTAATAAAAGTGTTGATATGGTTTGATAATGAATGGGGTTATGCAAATCGCATGATCGATACTTTGCTGGCTTGGTATAATTTGCCTGTGTACAGCTGCAGGTCTAACTTTGAGGTTAATTGATGCCTAAATTTATGAACGAAATAGACCTCTCAAAAAAACGCGTATTGATTCGAGAAGACTTGAACGTGCCGCTTGATGGTGATCGTGTGGTAAGTGATGTTCGAATTCTTGCCGCGGTCCCCACAATTGAAAGTGCCCTAAAGTCTGGAGCTGCTGTCATTTTGATGTCGCATCTTGGAAGACCTGAAGAGGGTAGCTTCCAATCAGAGTTTTCGTTGAGGCCAATAGCCGATCGGCTGAGTGAGCTCTTGAGACATCCAGTGAAGTTTGTCAGAGATTGGAGGTTGGGTTTTAACATAGATTTTGGAGAGGTAGTTTTACTTGAAAATGTTCGTTTTAATCAGGGAGAAAAGTCAAATGATGACCAATTAGCAAAGGCATATGCTTCTTTGTGTGACGTTTATGTAATGGACGCATTTGCCGCGGCCCATAGGGCACAAGCTTCCACCCATGGAGTCTCAAAGTATGCGTCTCTCGCGTGCATGGGGCCTTTGCTCGCAGCTGAATTGGCTGCCTTGGACCGTGCGATGAGAAGCCCTTCACGTCCCATGGCGGCTATTGTCGGCGGCAGCAAGGTGTCGACTAAATTACTTCTTTTGGAGACGTTGTCAAAGCGTGTTGACCAGCTTATTGTCGGAGGAGGAATAGCGAATACCTTTTTGGCAGCGATTGGTAAACCAGTCGGTAGGTCGATCTTTGAGAATGATTTGCTGGATGTTGCAAAAAGTTTAATGAGTAAAGTAAGTATTCCTCTTCCGGTCGATTTGGTCGTAGCCAAGAAGTTTTCCAGGCATGCAGTGGCTGAGGTCAAAAGTGTTGATGACGTAGGTTCTGAAGATATGATTTTAGACATTGGTCCCTCCTCACGGGCCAAGTTGGTGGAGATTCTCAATCCGATGGCTACTATAATTTGGAATGGCCCGCTTGGAGTCTTTGAGTTCGATCAATTTGGTGAGGGCACTAGTGCAGTTGGTAGGGCCGTGGCATTTAGTTCTGCGTTTACGCTTGCAGGGGGGGGAGATACCCTTGCAGCTCTTGATAAGTATAAATTATCAGACCGGATCTCCTACATTTCTACCGGTGGTGGTGCTTTTCTTGAGTATATCGAGGGGAAGACATTACCGGCAGTGCAGGTATTAAGTTGACATATTCGCGGTAGTGGTTCTAAGTCCCGCTTGTGAGGTTTTGGTACACCGGTCAAAAGCGGTACTAAATATTATTTTGAGTACCGACTCGCAAGATTTTGTACCTCATTATACAAAAATAAAGTTAAGGTTTGCCTATTGCCCAGAGTTTTCAATAGTTTCCAATCGAGTGGTTTGCCGATTTCGCTGTAAATTGGCTTTCCAAATCTTTTGGTGACTTCGTTCATAAGAGCTGCAGAACGTAAAGCGGCAGACCAGTGCGAGGTGATATGAAAAATACGGCTGTTTTGACCTTTAAAGTAAACTGGTACGACCGTCGCTTCAGCATCTCGGATCATTTTTGCGGCGAATGTTGTCCAGGGAGATTCTGCGATTTGGCCGAACCCCCAGTGTGTGGCAGTCGAGACGTGGCCTGATGGAAATACTATTAAAGGTATTCCGTCTTTTAAGGCTTGCTGTGCTATCCGCTTGGAACGAATGTTATTTTTTATGGCGTCTCTGTTTTCACTGAAGTCTACAGGGAGAAAGTATTCCGCTAAATCTTTATCTTGACACATAATGGAGTTTATCAAAATACGAAAATTTCCTCTAAGACGAACTGCCAAGTCACATAATGCGAGTCCATCAATTACACCAAATGGATGATTAGCAATAAAGACGATCGGACCACGTGTCGGCAAATCAGCAAGTTTTTGCCTGTCATATAGATGATCAATTTGGGCGATTTTGAATGCTTCTTCGATAAATCCATCAATAGTAAATGGACGTTCCTTAACCTTTGAGTACAAAGACTCGATTTTTAGTCGGCCAAAAAACCTTTCAGCAGCTTCTAAAGAGTAGCGTTTATACCAAGGCTGCCCTGGCCTAACGAACGATAGAAGGGGGTAGTCTCTAACATAGTCCATAACACCTGTGTCTGTTTTGGACTTGGGCACCTGCAGGTTATTTTTCACGTTTCATGGATATCTTTTTTTACAAAACTCAATATTATCCAGAGAGTGCTGCGTTGGCAAAAAATACAATTTTTTTGTTCTGTAGCCTGCTAAGCCTGGACATATTCTTGACTTTTACCAATCCACCTCTCAATTAAGTGCTCAACTAACTCGGGATTGTTGTCTATTAACTGATCTGCAAGTACTTTTATCTCAGACATTAAATAAGCATCTCTCGATAAATCAGCGATCCTAAAATGCATGGATCCTGTTTGTCGCACTCCCAGAACTTCCCCAGGACCCCGAAGTTCTAAATCTTTTTCGGCTATCTTGAAACCATCATTTGTGTTGCGCATCATTCTTAGGCGCTCTTTCCCTGCATGTGAAAGAGGTGCATTATATAACAGCACGCAATGGCTTTGATCTGCGCCGCGTCCCACCCTACCCCTCAATTGGTGCAGTTGAGAGAGTCCCAAACGTTCTGAATTTTCAACAATAATTAGGCTAGCGTTCGGGATATCCACACCTACTTCTATTACAGTTGTTGCGACTAACAAGTTAATTTTTTTGTCTCTAAAATTATTCATAACATTAATTTTCTCGTCTGCTTTTAGTCGGCCATGTACCAGGCCAATATCTAGCCCTGGGAGCAATAATTTAAGTTCATTTGCTATAACCTCAGCAGCCTGAATTGCAATTGATTCTGATTCTTCGATTAGTGTACAAACCCAATATGCCTGACGACCTGAGACGCACGCAGCCGCAACGCGTTTGATAACCTCAGCGCGGCGTGATGAGTCTACAACGGTTGTCTCAATTCGTTTCCGTCCGATGGGGAGCTCGTCGATGACCGAAAAATCAAGATTGGTATATAAACTCATCGCTAGTGTCCTCGGTATGGGTGTTGCAGTCATGATTAGTTGGTGAGGCAATTGCTTGAGGGTTTGTCCAGTAACGTCAGAAGACACTCCTTTTTTATTCAGGGCTAGTCTTTGGTGGACCCCAAATCTATGTTGTTCATCGATTATGGACAAGCCAAGGGAAAAAAATTTTACTTTCTCCTGGAAAAGCGCATGGGTCCCTATTACCATTTTTGCAGAGCCATCAGCGATAGAATTGAGTTGATAATCTCTTGCTTTACCTTTTAATTTCCCTGAGAGCCATGCTATTTTGATTCCTAAAGGTTTAAACCAATTTTCAAAATTTAGCCGATGTTGTGCGGATAATAGTTCAGTAGGTGCCATTAATGCTGTCTGTTGTCCATTTGCGATAGCTTGCAAAGCAGCTAGAGCAGATACAATAGTCTTTCCTGAGCCCACATCTCCTTGAAGAAGCCTGAGCATTGGAGTGGGCTTTGTCATGTCATGGCTTATCTCCGCGCTAGCTTTTAGTTGTGCGGGAGTAAGTTTAAATGATAACTGTGCCAGAAATTTATCTCTTTGTTCTAACTTTTCAACTAAAGACGTTGCGGGATGCCGCTGAATCTTTTGTCGAAGTTGGAGTAGGCTCAACTGATGCGAGACTAATTCCTCACAAATCAGCCTTCGCTGAGCTAGGTGCCTACCCGTCGCGAGAATATGCAGTTCCGTGGTAACAGGAGGATTATGAAGAAATTTTAAAGCGGTAATCAGCGAGTATTCCTTTACTGCATAAGATGGGAGTAATTCAATTAAAGAGTTATTGTCTAATTCTGCAAGTGCCAGAGCGCATAAACGTCGAATACGAGTTTGAGTAATACCGTCCCCCGTCGGATAGACAGGAGTGAATTTATCATCCAGGGCGATTGGGAAATCATCTGAAATTACTGTGTACTCAGGATGGTATAATTCGGATCCTGAGGATCCCCTTCGTATTTCTCCGAAACAGCGCAGTTTAGTGCCTATGCGCAATTTCCTTTGTTGCGACCAAGTGAAATGGTAAAATCTTACGGTGACGATCCCAGTATTGTCCTGAAGTTTACATACAAGGCTGCGCCTCCTTCCGAAAACGACGTCGCAAGCTTTTATGGTACCTTCAATTACCGCACTGGTGAGTGGTTGAAGGCTTCCAATTGGCGATATCTTGGTCTTATCTACATAGCGAAGAGGGAGATGAAAAACTAAATCTTGAATTGTCTCAATACGAAGTTTCTTCAGTTTTTCAGCGAGTTGTGGGCCGACACCCCGTAAATTTTGAACACTTACCTTGTGTAGATTCTGCATTTCCCAATCTCATCAGTCGATGCTTGCATTGACATTATATGTAGTCCTTAATGGGCACGTCGTTGATAATAGCTAATAAGCTTCAAGTAAGGAAATTCACGTGAGAATATTGATAGCTGGTTGCGGAGACTTGGGTAAGCGCACTGCACTTTTGCTTGGACCAGAGCATACCTGCTTTGGGCTCAATCGTAGGCCGAGTCAATTACCCAGTACGATCGTGCCTATTTCTGCCGATGTGACCAATCTGTCGGATATGAATAGGGTTTTAGAGGAATATTTTGATGCTATCGTGGTAACAGTTACCCCTGGGGCATTTTGTGAGTCAGCCTATAAAGAGTCTTATGTTGCAGCGGCGAAGACCCTAAAAAGTGCAGTGAGTTTAGCAAGTCATCCGCCCAAGCTCATTATATGGACCTCTAGCACACGCGTATATGGGGATCATGGCGGGGCATGGGTTGACGAAGACAGTTGCTTTTCCGATCAGGACTTTGCGGGGAAATTGCTTTTTGAGGCCGAAATAATCATATCTGAATTATCATGCAAGCATGTGGTGGTTAGGTTCTCTGGAATCTATGGTCCCGGAAGGAGAAGTCTTTTAAACCAAATACTTTCAGGCAGTGGCCGGGTTCAATTCCCTGAAAAATGGACTAACAGGATTCATAGTGAGGATTGTGCTGCAGTTTTTCTCCATCTAATTGGAAAATATTTTGGTGGCGAGTATCTGTATCCTTTGTACATAGCCAGTGATTGCGAGCCAGTCACACAAAAAGTCTTTTATGAGTTTTTTGAAAAAGAGCTGGACATCAATTTTCAAACGCTTCAAGAAGGCTCAGCTATAAAATACAAGATTGCTCGTCGTTGCAATAACCGGAGGCTGCTGGAAAGCGGATTTTGCTTCAAATATCCCACATTCCGGGAAGGCTACCGAGCTTTGATAAAAGAAGCTTAGATAACCATAACTCCATCCATTTCAACTGCTGCGTCCAAGGGTAATGAAGCTACCCCAATTGCGGCTCGCGCTGGATAAGGCTTTGTAAAATAATTTTCCATTACCTTATTAACAATTGCAAAATTATCCAGATTTGTGAGGAAGACATTTAGTTTAACTAAACAATTTAAATCTCCCCCAGCGGCATGGCATACGGCGTTAAGATTTTCAAGAACCTGACAAATTTGATTTTCGATATCGGTCTCAATGAGCTTCATAGTTTTTGGATTGATGGGGATTTGCCCAGAGAGGTACACAGTATTATTCACTTTTATTGCTTGCGAGTATGTTCCGATTGCATCAGGCGCATTATCTGTTTTAATTATGGCTCTATTTGTCACGGTGACATGTTCTCCAAAAATATTGTATTCTAGTTTCTAACACGATAAACCCGTCGGACAGGGGCAAGGGCTCGTACTCTACGCATGATATCGGCAAGGTGGGAGCGATCACGCACAGAGATTACAATATCAACTACGCTGGTGAAAGCATCTTTTTCTAAAGTGCTTATTTTTTCTATAGTTGCGTCTTTTTCAGTGATTCTCGAGGCGAGGGTTGCGATAAAACCTCGCTCAGGGGTTACCTCAACTTTCAACTCTACAGGAAATTGACCCTGGACGGTGTCTGACCAGGTCATTGGGGTACATTTCTCGGGATTTGATCTCAATTCAATAAGGTTTCGGCAAGATTCTAGATGCACCACAGCCCCTTTCCCGGGACTAAGGTGGCCAAGTATTGGATCTCCAGGGATCGGATGACAACATTTTCCATATTGAAGTAACAAGGCTTTTTGCCCACCAACTTCAAGTGGCAGCGGTGGTTTTCGGTTCCTATCTTTTGCTGGAGTTTTCTCTAGTGGCACAATCAGGTTTGCTATTGCAAGTGGTACTCTGTTTCCCAGTCCTATTTGATGCAAAATATACTTAAATGTGGAGGCACCCGAGCTTTGAAGGATGCGCTTTATTTCTGATTTTTTTAACTGATGATAGCTGGTCCCAAATCTGCTTAGTGCTTGATCAAGGAGTCGCTTACCGAGATTAACGGATTCGTCATGCTCTTGAGTCTTTAAAAAATGCCTTATTGCGCTACGAGCTTTAGCGGTAGCGACGAAGCTTAGCCAGTTAGGATTCGGTTGTGCACCCTCAGCGCTGATAATTTCAATCTTTTGCCCGCTCTGGAGTCCCTCTGACAGAGGCGTTAGCTGTCCATCAACCCTGCAGGCAATACAGCTATTTCCCAATGCTGTGTGCACGGAGTAAGCAAAGTCAACGGCGGTTGCGCCGGCTGGTAATTCTATGATTTCGCCCCTAGGTGTAAATACATATACCTCATCTGGAAATAAATCTGCTTTGACATTCTCCAAAAATTCAATTGAATTTCCTGCTTGTTTTTGCATGGCTAGAAGGCCTTGAATCCACCTCGATGCTCTACTTTGGCTTCCTTCTTTTCGACTGTTTCCAGCTTTGTATTCTCCATGCGCGGCGATTCCGTAATTTGCGATCATTTCCATCTCGGTAGTTCGTATTTGGACCTCAATTAGCACGCCATGCATACCAACTACCACTGTGTGAAGTGACTGATAACCATTGGCTTTTGGTATTGCAATATAATCTTTAAATTCGCCTGGAACTGGCTTAAAAATGCTGTGCATCATCCCTAGAGCGCGGTAACAGTTGTCCACAGAATCAACCACCAATCTAAAAGCAAAAACGTCCATGATATCTCTGAATGCTTTCTTTTTATCCCGCATTTTTAGGTAGATGCTCCAAAGATGCTTTTGGCGACCTTTGACGAGTGCATTGATAGACTCGTGCTCTAAACGATTTTCTATGGCCTGTCGGATTTCTATAACGAAGGCTTTTCTATTTTGTCTCGCAGCCTCCGTTGCCTCCCGTAGTCTTTGGTGACGTAGTGGATACATTGCTGCAAAGCTGAGTTCTTCATATTCAATTCTTACGTGCTCTATACCTAGACGTTGTGCGATGGGAGCATAGATTTCCATTGTTTCTCGCGCAATTCGGCGACGTTTATCAGCTGAGAGAGTTCCCAGTGTGCGCATATTGTGCAGACGATCAGCGAGTTTAACCAAAACTACTCGAATATCTCGGGACATGGCAAGGGTCATCTTCTGAAAACTTTCTGCTTGTTGCTGTGCTCGCGACTCAAACTCAATTTCATTGAGCTTGCTTACGCCATCAACTAGATCAGCTACGGTTCTACCGAAACGACGAGAAATTTGTCCCTTGGTCACTCCAGTGTCCTCGATCACATCATGAAGCATTGCTGCCATAAGGCCCTCTGGATCCATATGCATATCTGCAAGTATGTTTGCCACCGCTAGCGGGTGAGTAATGTAGAGATCGCCTGTCTGTCGGACTTGTCCAGTGTGACTGCGTTCAGCGTACCGATAAGCTCGCTCAACTCTGCGAATATCAGGTTCACTAAGATAAGTTAATTTTTCTGTAAGGCCGAGGAGCGCCACACCATGGATCCTAAGGAATCCCTAGGCAGGGGATTGCTCGTCTGAGCGAGGAAAATTTTCTCCGTCAACAACTGAATTTTCAACGGGGTCTGGGTCGTTGCCAGCCAGCGCTTCCAAAGCTGCGGCGATGGCTGCGTCTGCCTCTGCCTCAAGATCTGCCTCACTGGTGGACGAATCTGTAACAGCTTCAGCGACATCTTCATCTAAAGCAAAATTTTGTTTTACCGGGGATAGGATGCTTGCATCAACATGACCACAAGCTATTTCGCGGAGTGCTATCACTGTTGGTTTGTCATTCTCTTCTGGCACCAAAGCAGTACGACCTTCTACTGCTAATTGGCGGGCACGTTTCGAGCCGATCATTACCAGTTCAAATCGGTTGTCTACATTTTCAAGACAGTCTTCAACAGTGATTCTGGCCATGGAAACTCCGGGTACAATAAAATGATCGATCTTTTACTTTAAGAATGTAACTATACAAGAGTGTGCCTAGTTCGACAATAATTCTTGAGTTAAATTATAAAACGAGATGTTTGTTTTTATTAACGACCGGTCATTAAAACTTCCGGAAAGAAGTTGTTGAAGCTTTTCACACGCAATTTGGAAGTTGTCATTGATTATCACGTAGTCTGCGTCTCTCCAATGACTGATCTCTTTCCGTGCCTCAGCCATTCGTCTCTCAATTACTGCCACGGAATCTTTGCCGCGATCAAAAAGACGCTGTCGTAATACTTCCACTGAGGGAGGGAGGACAAAAATACTCACACCGCCTTTGAATACTGAACGAACTTGGTTGGCCCCTTGCCAATCAAGTTCTAAGATTACATCGACACCACTACTAATCTTTGTTTCGACCCATTGTCGAGATGTTCCATATAAATTTCCATGTACATTCGCCGATTCAAGAAATTCACCTTTAATCCGCATTTGTTCGAATTTTTCGTGAGTGACGAAGTGGTAGTGCGTCCCGTCAATTTCGCCGGCTCGAGGTCTCCGTGTGGTATGGGAAACCGATGTACAGACGTTTTTAAGCTGCGATACGGCCTTGTCGATAAGACTTGTTTTTCCGGCGCCGGAGGGAGCCGAGATTATAAAAAGTGAGCCACTTGACATACGTGCTTATTTTTCTCTGGTGATTCTTACAACAATAAAATAAAGTATACCGTAAGCGTTATTCCTTAACAGGTTATCTGATCAAAAAAATTTGTAGGGAAAGACTAGAAATACTAGGGGCCTTTAACATGAAAGGCCCCTTCGATTTGTCTAAAGCATTATTTAAAAACTGAATTTAATGCCCACTTTCGCGTTCCAAACAGAGTATTGAACATTTTGGGTGGTCACCTCGGGAGCATTGAACGCGGTGTAAACGTGCTGCCCATCGGCGTTTACGTCAGAGGCTACGATCATTTGATCAGGTGCGGCGTCTCCTTGAAAGCCATTATCATCGCTCAAGAAGTTGCCGAGATTGTACATTTTTAGGTAGACATGACCTTTGGCGCCTTCGAAAAATGCAGGAATTTCCTGAAGAATATACAGATCAAGGCGGGTCCTCCATCGAGAGCTAAGCTCGTTTCGTCCGACAAATGTTCCGCGAGCGAGTCCTTGATCCGCAATAAATGAATCAAATGATGCTAGATCTGAACTAGACATCCGGCTGAGATCAACCGCAGCATCATTAAGTGTGGGAACATAAAGTAGATGTCGCTGTTCCTCAATATTGGGCTCCAATCCCTCAGAGGACATAACTGCACTCGTGGGTTGACCTGCGCTCCTAAAGCCACTGAGTTGCACCATGGTGTCGTAACCCGAGATCAGTTGTGTTTTGTAGTTGAGGTTAAACGTGAATCGGTGAGGAACAGCATACATTGAGTCGCCAACGGATGGATTATTTGCATCAATGAGTGCAGTCTTCTGATAGTTAGTGGATGCTTGCGCTGCTTCCATGCCTGACAAATCCTCAGCTGAGACACTCGCATAACCAATATTTGCTGTCAGGCCAAAATCAAATTCTTTGTTTAGTAGAACGGAAAACATAGTTGATTTAGCGTCGTGATCAGAGTTAGTAAGCAAGTGAGTGCCGCAGCAAGGGTTCCCGGGCTTGTCTGTATAAATTGGAGCTCCTGCAAGTGTAGAGGAAAGTGTTTCTTGCCCAGGATCTATCGTGATAATTGCATCTCGCAGTGTAGAGTGAATGAGATCTACTTCAAGGCGCATAGAGTCATCTATGAACCAAGTGCCGCCTACGGTGTATCGGAGCTCACTCGGCTGCTCGAAGGCACTATCCAACACAGCAACCTGATAGGTGTCTGCGTCCGCAGGAGTGGTATTGGCAACATTTTGGTAAAGGCTTTGTGGTGCGTCGTAGCCAGGCCTTCCGTTGCCATCGATTCCTAGAACCATGTCAAACACAGTCGGTTGCCCGCTCTCCCTGAACCTCGAGGAAAACACTCTTATCACGCCATCGGAATAGGTGTTAGATAACCAAACCAGGGGGTTTCCACCAGAGAAAACACCCAATCCACCTCGAAGTTTTATGTCTTCGCCAAAATCGTACTCGACACCTATTCGTGGCATCAAAATATCTAGACCGTCTATGCTGACGTCATTCCTGACTCCCGCTTGAGCAAGCAAATTCTCGTTAAAGTTAGGGGTGTCATCAGTTTCAAACCATTCATAGCGCAGTCCTGCAGTGACCTCCAAACCCATGGAATCGAAGAAATATGTGTCTTGAACATACAACGCATTCATATCTAAGTCGAAGCTTGCGGCGCCGTCCCTCGGGTTATTTGTACCAGAGCCGCTGCCGTAGTAGATTCTATATGGTTTTCCGAGCTCAAAACCGTCAATCCCTGTCAAACCGCAGTCGTTAGTTATATCTGAGTCGTTCTGAGTTTCCAAACGCTGTATGGCTGAAAGATTAGCACAGCTCGCGGGATTTCCATCGCTGTAATCAAGGTAGTCATGTTCTCCTCCTGCGGAGTGAGGTACAAACATATTAAACACCTCGAGTGTATCCTTTTCATAGCCACCCTCAATGATATGTTTATCTAAAACAAGAGATCCCTTTAGCTTTATCAAGGTAGAGTACCACGAAAGCTCATTGGCTTGACGCGAGTCATCTGCTCCAATGTAGACCACTCCGCCGCCTCCAAAGGGGTTCCCCACGTTAATTTGGTGATCACCAAAGTCCAGGGGTCCATTAGTGTTTTGGGAGTCAATCATCTCGGTATTGTTGATAAAAAATTCCGAAGAAAAAGAGTCGGTCCATTGGGAATTGAGCTTTAGTGTTTTAGCTGTGAGCTTTGCTCCTTTGGTATACATATGATTCGCATATTCAAATTCATTGGGATCTGAGTCGGAAAGACGTTGCTCGTTCCCTTCCGAGAAGCCATAAAGGAAATGTGCGGAATGTTGATCATTGATTGTGTAGTCAATTTTTAAGGAATATTTCTCATTTGGCGCAACCGTGTTGGTTGGCGAACCTCCTGCATCATAGCTGTAAACATTGCTTGCGATGTCTTGAATTCTCTGCCAATCAGCTTGAGAAAGCCAGGACTTGTCATCCCCAGAACCTTGACCATTATAACCAGCAGCTGTTCCTCTCGGCAGTTCCTTTTCTTCATATGCGGCAAATACAAACAGCTTGTCGGTTATTATCGGACCGCCAAATGTAAATCCCATCTGCGTTGAATCATATGGTGTTGGGTCATAAGAAACATCTCCAACTCGGTCACCTTGCAAATCGTCGCTGGTAAATTCATAAAAAACGCTGCCTTCCCACTCGTTGGTACCACTTTTGGTGACCAGATTCATGTAGCACGCGGAAAAGCCTCCAAGCTTAGCATCCAGAGGAGAAAATTCTACCGCCACCTGTTCAATTGCATCATAAGGGACCGGCATTCCATCAGCAGTGGCGAAACCATTACTGTTTAGTCCGAACCGGTCAGAATAATTCACTCCGTCGGCGGTAAATGTATTATATCTAGGATGCTTGCCCGCGCAGTTGACAGATCCCCTTGAACCATATCCATCAACATATAACCTAGGATCTGTCTCGTATAACTGGAA
Source organism: Cellvibrionales bacterium UBA1854 (assembly GCA_002338445.1). Classification (GTDB taxonomy): domain Bacteria; phylum Pseudomonadota; class Gammaproteobacteria; order Pseudomonadales; family Porticoccaceae; genus TMED48. Next base: position 48,030 of record DDII01000038.1, read on the forward strand.
CACCTCTCTCTCAAAAGCAACCAAATTATTGAGATCTGACTCGTCGAACAGAGAAGAGGATCCCATAGCAGCAAGTCGCGTGTTGTCACCCGCTTCCGCAGTCACTATCACTTCGTTAACTTCAATCTGTGAGTCCGCTCGAAAGACGACATTGGTAGTTTCGCCAAGGTCAAGTGACTTAATTGTAATCGTGTTCTGGCCGGCAACTGAAACTTCATATGGCCCGCCAACGGCAAGCCCAGTAGCTAAAAAGATTCCAGAACCATTCGTTTGGAAAGTCTTTTCAACTCCCGTTCTTTTATCTACTACTCGTACCGTTGCTGCTTCGCTCGGAATCGCTTTACCGCCAAAGACTACTCCCTTGATGCTTGCTGTTGTGTCAGAGAATGACATAAAACTAAGAGCTAAAAGGCTCAGAATAACGATGGTTGTCCCATTGCGAAATAAGCATGACATAATACTTTTTCTCCGTAAAATCAAAAAGAAATTCAATTTAAGAATGTTTGTGAAGTCTAACGTCGCTTTGTTACAAGTACATGACTCATTATGATGAATTAGCCATTTTCTCTCACCGAGCGGAACGACCATTTCAGGTTAGTAACAGCAATCTCCACCACAACTCATGAACATGATAATAACATCATTTTATTTACAAAAAATAGCAACAAACTATTCAATATTTTGGATTTGCTCTCGCATTTGCTCAATTGAAACTTTTAATTCGATAGACGCTTGTGTTGTGACACCTGCGATTGATTTAGAACCAAGGGTATTCGCTTCACGATTTAATTCTTGCATTAAAAAATCAAGCCTTCGGCCAATGGCCTCTTTACTCTCGAGTGTCCTGCGAACCTCAAAAATATGTGCTTCCAGTCGTTCCAGCTCTTCATTTACATCGGTCCTGTTGGCGAGGAGAACCATTTCTTGTTCTACGCGATCATTATCGAGATCCTGCTTGAGTTGAGCGAGCCGATCTTTTAACCGGGTTCTTTGGCTCTCTAAAATACCAGGCAAGTCAGTTTTAATTTTTCGAATCTGGTCCTCCATGTTTAGAAGCCGGAGTAATATCATTTCCGACAGCTTATCGCCCTCTCTTGCTCGCCCTTCTAGTAATTGGTCAATGGTATGTTTGAAGAGCTCTAACACTTCTTTTTCGATCTTCTCGGTATTCAATTCTTTATCCACTATTATACCCGGCCATCGCATTACCTCTAGTGCCGAGAGCGGTGCTGGATTTTGAATTTCGTTTGAAAGCGTTTCTGCTACATCTATGTAGCGTCTCGCCAACGGAATATTGGCCTCTAAAAGATTTTCATTTTCGGTAAATAAAAGTTGTATTGAGCAATCAATTTTGCCTCGCTGAAGTCTGGTACGCGCAATTTCGCGAAGCGAGTGTTCAGTTTGTCGAAAAGATTCAGGTAGTCGGAAGCTTGTTTCAAGAAATCGATGATTTAAAGATCGAATTTCACAAGAAATTGTACCCCAGCCCAATTCGCTGCGGTTCCGTGCAAAGGCTGTCATGCTTCTAGGCATTAGTTATCTCCAAGCTTAATTTTTCCTATGGTAGCAAAAGCTCGCGTAAAAAAGTTTTTTAAGCTGCAAAATTTTCCAGAGCATTTTAAAATTTACCCATGAAGATTTTTATCTCGATATACTATTTCATTATCCTGCACAAAAAGGACTTTTTATGAGGCGCCCCAGTGGTCGATCTCCTGATCAGATGAGGTCAGTAAAAATAACGCGACATTTCAGTAGACATGCGGAAGGATCAGTTTTGGTTGAATTCGGATCGACAAAAGTTATTTGTACGGCAAGTGTTGAGCCTGGGGTGCCTCGTTTTTTACGTGGACAAGGAAAAGGCTGGGTAACCGCGGAATATGGAATGTTACCGAGGTCGACTAATAGTCGGATGGCTCGTGAAGCCGTACGCGGAAAGCAAAGCGGGAGAACGCTAGAAATCCAAAGGCTCATTGGACGTTCATTGCGAGCATGTGTTGATTTAAATCATCTGGGGGAAAATACTATACACATTGATTGCGACGTGATCGAGGCTGATGGAGGGACTCGCACGGCCTCTATCACGGGAGCTTGCGTTGCCTTAGTTGATGCGACTCAGTATTTGCTCAGGAAAAGTGCTATAGAAAAAGATCCCGTGATTTCCTTAATTGCCTCAGTATCAGTTGGGATTTATGCTGGACTAGCAGTAGTTGATCTTGATTATTTTGAAGATTCTCGTGCCGAGACAGATATGAATGTTGTGATGAACGGAGATGGCGGTTTTGTGGAGATTCAGGGTACTGCAGAGGGAAATCCATTTTCAAGGGGACATTTGGAGGATATGATGAACTTAGCAAAGTTAAGCATCCATAAATTGGTGCAAATTCAAATAGATTCGTTAGGCTTGTGATGCGCGCTCATTTATGAAAAGGTTTAAATATGAATTTCTCTCTGAAGCTATTAAAAACAATGTCCTCACTTTCGGGGAGTTTGAACTCAAGTCGGGACGGCGATCTCCATACTTTTTTAATGCGGGGAAATTCTCATCAGGTTCTGCAATTACGACGCTGGGACGTTGTTATGCAGCTGCTATAATTGAATCTAATTTGCCGTTTGATGTTTTATTTGGGCCCGCATACAAAGGAATTCCGCTTACAATATCTACCGTCTCAGCTCTCTACGAAGTTTATGGACTGGAAGTTGGGTATTGTTATAACCGAAAAGAAAAGAAGACTCATGGAGAAGGTGGAAGGCTTGTCGGTGCACCGCCTGTGGGCAATATATTAATAATTGATGACGTGATAACTGCTGGCACGGCTGTCACACAAATCTTCCAATTGCTTGATGACAAGAAAGAAGCTAACGTTGTTGGGGTTGTTGTGGGACTAGACCGAAGAGAGATCGCAAATGACGGTAATACAGTAGCACAGAAGCTGCAAAAAAAATTTAGTATTCCAATTATTAGCGTTATTGATATCGACGATATTTTCGCGTTTTTGCTCGAGCGTCCCGAAATGCGAGTCTGGGCAAACGCAGTAGGGGATTATAGGCACAAATATGGAATTTAAGCTTGTTAGCTCGGGTGTTTGTGATCTGACGGTTGTTAATGGAACGTTCTAATTATCAGAATATGGCAGCGCTGATCAATTTCCACTGCTCATTCCAATCAGTACTTGGCAGATATCTAAAGTCGCTCCTAACAAATTGATGGATTTTCCCCTCTGCGCTGCACAACATAAAATTTGCTGCCACTCCAATTGGAACATTTACCTTAAAGCCCTCACGAACTTGCCCTTCTCGTAATATTTGTTTCAACTGACTTTCAAGGCGGTCATAAAATTGTGCAACACGCGTATGGAGCTGTTTTGTTTCCCCGGTTAGCGCATCGCCGTTCAAAATTCGCGTGATTCCCGGGTTTTTCTCGGCGAAATTCAAAGTGAGTGTAAGAATCCTAAAGCATTGTTCTTTTGGCGATGACTTCTCCTCTATTATCGACGTAACCCTCCCGAAAACAGTCTCTTCTATAAATTCAATTAAACCTTCAAACATACGCGTTTTACTGGGAAAATGCCGGTAAAGAGCCGCTTCAGACACGCCAAGCTCGGATGCTAGAGCGGCGGTTGTTATCCTTTGTCCTTTCGATGACTCCAGCATTCGTGCAAGAGCTCGAAGTATTTCTTGAGCGCGAGAACCTTTTTTGGGGCTCATTGAAATGCCCCCTCTGACTGGGAATGGTTTTTACGGGTGAGGAGTGTGCCAACTCCTTCATCAGTAAAAACTTCCAGCATAAGTGCATGTTCAACCCGACCATCAATTATGTGGGCAGCATTTACACCTGACTTTACCGCTTTCAGAGCGCAAACGATTTTGGGGAGCATCCCTCCATACACAGTACCATCGGCGATTAGCTGATCGACTTTCGGAGTATCAAGCCCTGTTAAAATATTACCAGATTTATCAAGTAGTCCCGCAACATTAGTCATTAAAATTAACTTTTCAGCTTTTAAAACTTCGGCGATCTTTGCGGCCACAATGTCCGCATTTATGTTGTAAGATTTACCATCTTTTCCTACACCTATCGGAGCCACAATTGGAATATAACCATTGTCTTGAAGCATCGTGATTACGGAGGTGTTAATCGTTTCAACATCCCCTACCTGGCCAATATCCTCGGTATCAGCCTCTGATATATTAAGATTGCTCTTAGTTAGAGCGAGTTTTTTCGCACGAATTAGTTGACCGTCTTTACCAGTAACTCCAAAAGCAGTTCCCCCAGCATTGTCAATAAGGTTCACGATGTGCTTATTTACCGATGCACCGAGAACCATTTCAACAACATCCATGGTTCTACTATCTGTAACTCGCATACCATCAATGAAACGTGACGATATTCCGAGTCGCTCAAGAAGGTCACCTATTTGCGGTCCTCCACCATGAACGATGATTGGGCGGAGACCAACAGCTTGCATAAGAACGATATCTTCAGCAAAGCAAGCTTCAAGTTGTTCATTAATCATTGCGCTTCCGCCATATTTTATTACCATCGTCTTTCCTGAGAACTTCTTGATATAAGGAAGTGCTCTCGAGATCACTTTAATAATTGTTTCAGCATCAATGTCTTGACGAGGGGTGTTCATAAATACTCTTCAATATTGGGAATCAAAGGCGCGAGCTTGTATTTGAAAGTTTGTTTTATATATCCAAGGATGTTTTGATCTTCAGCCTCGAATCTAAGGGTTAAATTGCCCGATGTATTTGATGCCCTTATGAGTCCCCAACCTTGCGGATATTCAACGCGAAGACCGTCTAAACGTTGTACTCTAGCGCCCTTGAATTCACAAGATTCCTCAATTTCCCTCATAAGCTGAAACTTTGAACTTTCCGCAACTGGAATGCGTATTTCGCCAGTATGTGCACAGCTGTCGAATTCGGCAAGTAACACATGTAAGCTTTTATACGTAGTTGACAACAATTGCAAAAGACGCGCAGCTGCATACAGGCCATCATCAAAGCCCTTACGACGGTCATTGAAGAATATGTGCCCACTGAATTCCCCACCTAAGATAGCATTTTCCTCTTGAAGTGCCTTTCTTACGTGGGCATGCCCCGTTTTACACATTATTGGCTCGCCATTACATTCGCGAATTAAGGCTGAAAGCTTATTACTGCATTTTACATCAAAAACTATTGAAGCTCCTGGCGATTGCTGAAGAATGTCCTGACTGAACAGCATCAGTAATTTATCTGGCCAGCAAATATTCCCCTCATGGGTAACCACAACTAGACGATCACCGTCTCCATCAAATGCAAAACCTAAATCGGCGCCCTCACTTTTCACTCGGGCTTTAAGATCTATAAGATTAAATTCGTCAGAGGGGTTGGGGTCATGATTGGGAAATGATCCATCTATTTCGCAGTAAAGCGGGACCACTCGACAACCTAAGCTCTCAAATAGGTCTAAAGCCACTGGCCCAGTTACGCTATTTGCTCCATCAATGACGATCTTAAATTCCCGAACTAATCCTATGTCCTCAAAAATTTGACGCACGTATTGGGGAATTACTAGTCTGGAAAAGTACTCTCCCCGGCCCTCAGTGTAGTTCTGAGAGTTCATTATGGGTTTAAGTAGTTGCAACATGTTGCCGGCAAGAACTTGTCCCTGCACGATGATTTTGAAGCCGTTAAAATTAGCTGGATTATGACTAGCGGTTACCATAATGCCGCATGAAGATTGTCCCGAATAATGAATAGCAAAATTGAGTGCAGGAGTGACTATTTGACCGAGATCAATGACATTACAACCGGTTGAAAGAAGTCCTTCACACACTATTGTCGATAGGTGCTGAGAGCTATTTCGACCATCTCGACCAATATATATAGCATTATTTCCTCGACGCAAAACAAGAGAGCCAAGAGTTTTTCCTAATCTGAGTGCAAACTCGTCAGTAATTTCATTCTCAACTAAGCCACGAATATCGTAATCTCTAAAAACTAAATTTGGCAGGACGAAATCAGAACACTCGTTATCAAGATCATGAAGTGCTTTATTATCCTCTTCAGCTGAGTTGCTCTTTCCATGTGAATCTGACACCTCTGTGACTACTTGTTTGTGTGATTCTCGTTCATCTTGAGAATTATCCGTTGTTAGCGATGTTTCATCAGACTTTATGTTATTCTCTTTTTTTACAGCTTGCTCTTTCTTTTGAAGATCACCCTGAGGGAAGCGGATAGTGCTTACGTCTTTGGATTGACGTGTAAAAATACTAATCGCTTCGCTGCCTCGATTGACGCGATTTCTGATCAAGGTAAGGATAGAGCCGAGCCATATTATTATAACACTCAAAATAATGACCCACATTGGCAATTCATTTTCTGAAATTATATTTTCCAGCTCTTTCGAGGGATTAAATTTTAGCCTCCATCCTATAAATTCTAAGGGATAATAGTGATCGAAATTACTAGTACCTGACTTTTCTGAGGTTGGTTCGCCAATTACCAATAACCTAGTCACCAAGCGATTATCCTCAATTTGCTCTAAAAATATAGTACCTTGAGTTTCATCACCTCCGGTTAAAATCTCGTTGAGTATATTAATCGGCTGTTGTAAGAAAAATTGCCCCATAATTTCGCTTTGAAAGATCAAAGGTACACTTATAACAACCTTCCATTCTCCTGACACTCGGATTGCCTTTGCACCAGTTTCCCCATCATTTTTGATATTGCGTGCGAAAGCTAAAGCTGCTGGACTCAACGCCTCAACGCCTGTTGCTAGGTTTTTGTCTAATAAAAATAGGTTCTCTGGGTATAAAACTTGTCCTTTGGCTACGAGCATAGCTGCATCTAAAAGAGCTTTGTCGTCATCAGCCATAAGTTGCGATATATCCTGCTTTTCCGAGATTGCACGTAATCGCGATGCTGTTGATCTTATCAAGTTGTCAATTTCACTGCTTGTTTTTAGTAAATCTTTTTTGTAATTCTTATTAATAATTTCAATACGTTTGTTGGGAATATATTCTTGAAATAAATATTGACCACTGAACCCCATTGCAGCAACAGACAGCAACATTGAAGCAATGATTAAAGGGTCAGAGGCAATCTTCTTAATAAGGCTGTTAAATTCCAAACTTTAAAATCCATTCAATTTTAATAAACTTTTCAGAAATGTTTTTCACATAACGATATGGTATTAATTTCATTGGCAATTTTAGCGATAAGGTTTCTTGCAAGTTGCTCTTTGAGTTTTTTGTTGATATGAGTCACGGATTCGCTTGTCATCCAGTAAACCTCGTTTTCATCGCTGTCGAATCCCACATCTGCACGAGACACGTCATTTGCCACGATGGCATTTAAATTTTTGCTCCGCAACTTTTGATACCCGTTTATCTCCATATTCTCAGTCTCAGCAGCAAAACCGACCATGTATAGATCTCTATTAGCCCGGCGTATTTCAGTTAGGATGTCAATATTTTTTTTAAAGTTCAATGTAATTGTGTCTGCGGTTCTTTTTATTTTTTTGCTGCTGATAGTTTCGCAGCGGTAATCAGCAACAGCGGCTGTTGCAATGAAAATGTCAGCGCCGTCGCAAGCGGTTAAACTTGCTTCATACATTTCACTAGCAGTTTCTACATTTACAACACAACATCGCTCTGGAGGAGAAATAGACACTGGCCCTGAAATGAGGGTGACGTGTGCACCTGCTTCGATCGCTGCTTCTGCCATTGCGTATCCCATTTTCCCCGAACTTCGATTTGTGATATAACGAACAGGATCAATCGGTTCCCTAGTTGGCCCAGCAGTAATTACCACTTTTTTGGAGTGAAGACTCTGCAGAGTGAATTGTTCAATAACACCTTTTACAATTGCGGTATTTGGAGCCATGCGGCCCACACCAAAATCGCCGCAAGCTTGGGGTCCTTCCTCTGGTCCGATCAGCTTGACTCCTCGACGTTCCAATAGACCTATATTAGTTTGATTTGCTGCGCTTTTCCACATTGCTTGGTTCATGGCTGGAGCGATCAATATATCGGCAGTCGTAGCCAAGTGAACGCTGCCT